>CAMDEA010000251.1 GCA_945893045.1 Planctomyces sp. SH-PL62 | reverse complement strand
TCGGGTTGGTGCTCATCGAACTCTTGTTGAGCGATTTGGACGGCTTGCTCGAAGTCGTCATCGGGCAGTTTGGGATTGATGACCGAGTGGCCATGCTGGATCAAGTAGGACGGTTTGACGCCACCGGGAATGGACTGCCAGCCGTGGAGGAAGAGGATCTGCATGGGTCCGACTCGGCTCAGGAACGTGAGACTACCGCCGACTTTTGCCGCCAGTTGGCACAGCGTAGGATAGCCCAACATCGCAGAAAAACAGCCAGACGGTGAATCACGAGTGGGAGCAAAGCGATCAGGAAGGAACCGCAAATCGCATGAGTCCTGAAAACGGCAATCAACCGTTTCTCCCCGGCCCCACGGCCAACACCGTTCGGTCAGCCGACGGCAAAGTTCTGACGGCACCGAAAGATTGGATTCTGCTCCCGCCCGGAGATTCAGCTCTCACTCGCCGAGTGAAGGCTGCTGGCGATCATTGGGTCGTGCAGGAAAAGAAGGGCCGCAAAACCTTTTCCAAAGGAGTTTGGGCACCAGCTGCCACCATTGATCGAATTCGGACTGAACTCGACGCAGAACGATCCACAGACCAGTTCGCCAAACGGAAAGAGTCGGCTGCTCAACGACGTGAAAAGGTCCAAGCCGAATACGTCGAGGACTTCTTGGGGGCAGTGGTCACTTTTCTGGCCTTCCATCCAAACCACACCGAGCTTGCCAACCGTCTGGCACGAGCGGTCTCAGATCACGCCACTCCAGTCGGTAGCGGAACGGTGGCGAGAACCAAACGCATTCCCGTCGAGCTACGAGCCGAGGCCGCTGTCATTGCGTGGATGCGGCACCAAACGACGGCCTACGATTCGATGCAGATCGCACGGATCAAAGGGCAGCGTCGAGAAGTTCGACGAATGCTGGCACAACGATCCAAAGAGTTGCTGTCGTGCTATCGTCGTGGAGATTCGATCGCTGAAACGTGTCCTCTGAAAAAAGCGTTGGGGAGTCCAGCTCGTTCGTAGCGGTGCAACATGGCTGATCCCAAGAATGCCAAACTGTTCGTGAACCTCGGCGCGTCTCAGGCTCGTCGCCGGCTGAAAGGATTCGGCCACGGAGTCCGCAAGGTGGAGACTGCCGGGAACAATCAGGCGGTCATCATCCACACGGCCACGGGACAACATCTCCGCCAGCTTGAAGCCAAGTTTGCGGACGTGGGCTTCGCTGAAACGGAGATTGGTCTCAGTAAGCCGGGTGATTTGGTTGAAGTGACGGAAGCTTCGGATGAGGCCGAAGGGATTGCTGAAACGGAGTGAACGTGATGCTCAAGAACACGACGATCCGAGCGAAGGAGCAGTTGGCCGAATTCCATCACTTCGTTGAAAAGCAGACGATCTCATGCACGAGCACCCTGAATCCGTTGTCGGTTGGGGAACCCTGTCCCTCATCAATGCAGGTCTGGCACAGTCGAAGGGTCGCAGCGGTTTTCTCTGGTGGCTGGCTTCGATCTTTATTGGCCCCATCGCCACGCTGCTGATCGTGGTTTTGCCCAAGCAGCCAAGTTCACTGTGAATCCGCGGCGGCCGCGGCTTGATCGGGATCGCCTTCTGATGTTCTTACTCACCACGGAATCCAAAAGAATCGACTTGCATTTTTTGATGGCATCGGTATTTTGTTTCGCGGCTGAGACAAGTTCAGCGATACCTACAGACGCGGATTCTTAGCACTGTCCGCGAACACAACCGACGGCTCATTGGATCGGTTGGTACAGACGCGGGAAGCCAAATGGTTTTCCGGCGAACTCACCCGTGACGCGGCAAATGTCCTGCGTCGGTCTTCGAGCAGACGCCGTTTCGCACCTGACGGCTACCAACAGTTTCTAGCCCTGCCAACGCAGTGGCCCCGAAGTGGCGGCAAAGCTGCAAAGCCACCGGACGAGCGATGCCCCAGACGCGGGCACTCATACCTTACGAATTGCAAAATGAGGTTGTGCCATGAAAATCAGAAAAAGTCATGCTGTAAACAGGTTTCCCACAATCAAAACTGCACTCACCGCAGGCTTTCACGAAAAGCGTCCACAGGACTACGGAGGTGAAGAGTTCGTTATCAAAGGGCATACGCTCATTCGTAATTCAGCGGAAGCTGTGACGATGACCGAATGGGGGCACAGGGGCTTTCGCCCAATCAAAGGCACCCAACCTCATGCCACAATTCGGGTGCATCAATACCGCCGAGGACATTTTGAGTTCGATGTTTATCGCGAAGACCAAGTCGAACCCAAGCGTAGGCACAATCCAATTCCTGCTCAGCTAATCTTGATCGCTGCAGCCGTGTGGGTCATCAACCGCCGAGCAAAGCGATGCCGTGATCAGGCTGATACCGCCTATTGTTCACGGTCGCATAATTTAGCGCAATTGCGCTCCCAAGAAAAGAACGACTTGTACAAGTTGAAGGAACAGGCGATCGAGCACCTCCTCCGCGAAGGCACCGCAGTTGTTACGGGGCACCATCGCTTCGCAGGTGAAAACTGGGCAGAGCTCATTGAGTGCGAGGGTTACACATTTCATCGTCCGTGCTCACCGGTGGAGGGAGTCATGCCTGAGGATTTAGCGCAAATCGAAGCGAAGCCCAGAGGAACAAAAGAGCCTCGATTGAAAGACGCGCTTCATACGATCAAGGAGTATCTGAAAGACAAGCCCTTACTCGGTGTCTACCAGTGGCCGCCGCGAGTTCGAGAACGTGCGATTGACATCGAGGATCGCTACGACATGGAGGATCGCTACGAATGCGATGAACAAAACCGGAAAGACGACGTTCGCCACTACCTAGAAACCGAGGGGCTCGAACTTCTTCCGGCAAAGTAGCGGCTCATCTCAGCGAGTGCGCGGTATAAGTGAGCACTAACACGCACTGCGGGCAAAGTCTGATCGGCACCTCGGCTACTTCTCATTGAGGTAGCCGAGGCTCTTCATCCATTCGGCACAGCGTTGCGGCCAGTCGTTGATCGGCTTGCCGTCTTTGCGCATGCCGAATCCGTGGCCACCTTTTGCGCAGATGTGGAGTTCGGCGGAGAGTTCCCGCTTCTTGTATTCGAGGTACAGCATCGCGGCTTCAAT
>CAMDEA010000250.1 GCA_945893045.1 Planctomyces sp. SH-PL62 | reverse complement strand
ATGGGCGGCGTGCTCTGGTTTCGCTGGGCACTGCTGATCTGGCTGCCGCAGGACGGACAGATGACATCGCTCTCCGGCGGCGCGTTTATGAGTTGAATGGCGATCTGGCAATGAGGGCATTGAAACTGCATCGGATGGACTCGCGCGGAAGTTCACGTCGGCCAATCGGAAGCGACGTTGTATCACCGTCAGTGACATTGCCAACCGAACGATAACTCACGCGGCTCAAAACGAGAGATTTCGATACCGAGCCGGTGTTTCATTCCGACTCGCGGCCTTAGCTCGACTTTTGCCGTGTTTTGAGCGTTGATGCTCGATTGAAATGATCAAGTCGAGGAAGCCTCCTCGTGAGTAGACTTCGGTGATCACAGCCAGAGTTCACTCGAGCAAGGAGGCTCCCGTGGAGACTGTACCGGAGTCATTGCAGGTCGTCTTCTCCGCGTGGTCGGTGGGCTTTGGCGAGACCGTGTTTCCCAAGTTCGTCACGTTGATGTTGGGGCAGTGTTGACGACGGGGCGGCACACGGTCATCGACACTGCCGCCCGCTTGTACGCGGTTGCTGATGGAACCTCCGGCGATGACTTGGCCGATGACTCCGCCGGCCGTCACGTCGGCGGAGATCGAGTCGGTCGCATCCTCACCCGCCAGGACTTTCCAGAGGTCGCTCCCGGCCGTGACCTTACCGGAGATGTTGTCTGCGGCTTGCACCACGTAGACGTTGCCGCCCGTGGCTTCGACTTCTTGCGTGATCGAGCGTGCGGCTTGGACTCTGTAGATGTCGCTGGCGGCGCTGATCTCGCCGATGATCCTGTCGGCCGCGACGACGTTGCCAATGAAGCCGCCGGCGGTGACCTTGTTGTTGACGCTCTGACCGACCGTCACGTTGTAGATGTTTCCGCCCGCCGTCACTTCACCATTGAGACTCAGACGCACGGTTTGCAGGTCGATGATGGAATCGCCGGCGGTAACATTGCCATTGATCGAGTCACCCGCGATGACCGTCCGGATTCGTCCAGCGGCCGTCACCGTCTGCAAGGTCGTCCCCGCCATGACCGTCGTGATGCCGCCGCCAGCGGAGATGTCCCCAATGCTGCCCCCCCCGCCGCGGCGCTGACCATCGCCGCATTGGCGATGTTGTCACATCCCCTCGATCGTCGCTGGTATTTCCGAGGTTCGCTCCGCAAGATACCGCCCCTTTTGAGCGACTCGCGAGGCGGACATGGCTCCCGGATTTCTGTTGGCGTTTTATGCCGTGCTCATCATGACGGCGTCGATGGCCGGAGGACTCGCGCCGGCGATGATGAAGTTCACGCACCGGCAATTGCATTTGCTGATGAGCTTCGTCGCCGGTTTGATGTTAGGGGTCGCCGTCTTCCACATGCTGCCGCATGCGGCCGTGAAATTGGACTCCATCGACACGGCGGTCAATTGGTTGATGGGGGGACTGCTGGGAATGTTCTTCCTGATCCGAGCATTCCACTTCCACCAGCATGTTTCTTTGGAGCCTGATGACGCTCAGGCTCCCGGCATCAATGCCGAAAGCGAGCATTCCGGTTGCCTCGTCCACGATCATGGGCATCAGCACGATCACGACGCGCTGCACGCTCACGCCGCGCAGGCTCATGAACCTCCCACCGCGCATAAACTGAGTTGGGTGGGAATCGGTTTCGGCCTGACCATCCACACGCTGATCGACGGCATGGCGTTGGCCGCGAGCGTGCGGGATGACTCATTGAGCGGCGTGCCGATGTGGGTGGCCGGAGTCGCCACGTTTCTGGCGATCGCGCTGCACAAGCCGCTCGATGCGATGTCGATCACGACGCTGATGGCCTCATCCGGTTGGTCGCGCGGCTGGCGACTCGGAGCGAACGCCACGTTCGCCGCGATGTGTCCGATCGGCATCCTGTTGTTCTTCGCCGTGGATCGCACGCTGACCGCCGACGGTTTCTTCATTGGAGCCGCGCTGGCGTTTTCGGCGGGAGTTTTCCTCTGCATTTCGCTGGGCGACTTGCTGCCGGAAATTCATTTCCATCACCACGACCGCGTGCAGTTGTCGCTGGCGCTGCTGTTCGGAGTCCTGTTGGCCTGGGGACTGACGTTTGTCGAACCACACGATCATGGGCACCGACTGAAGGACGCTCGGTCATCGGTGAAGTATTCAGGCGAGCGGAGTGGCGTTAGCCCAAAGGCGCTGACTTTAGAAAGTAGTAGGCACATTCCATGTGCCGTCAGCCTGAGAATTGCGGACGGCACATGGAATGTGCCTGCTACTTTGCGGGTAAAGTCAATGCCATTAGGCGTTAGCCCCGGCACTGTGCCGAATCCACCTGGGGGCTGACGCCGCCCCGCTCGCCTGATTCATTTCACCCACCCGCTTTCTGCTGGGCCTTGGCCCAACTGTCGCGGAGCGTGACGGCGCGATTGAAGATCGGCTGACCCGGTTTGGAATCCACGCTGTCCACGCAGAAGTAACCCAGCCGCTCGAACTGCCACTGACTGCCGGGTGTGGCTTGCGCGAGGCTCGGTTCGAGCAACGCTTGCGGCACGACCTCCAGTGAATTCGGATTGAGCGTCGTCTTCCAATCGACGCCTTCGGGAACATCGTTTGGATTCGGCTGCCGGCACAGGTGATCGTACAACCGCACCTCGGTCGGGATGGCGTGCTCGGCTGAGACCCAATGCAGAGTCGCTTTCACCTTGCGGCCGTCGGGCGAGTTGCCGCCGCGCGAGGCCGGGTCGTAAGTGCAGCGCAGTTCGACGACGTTGCCACTGGCGTCCTTCACGACCTCCTGACAAGTGATGAGGTAGGCGTATCGCAACCGGACTTCGCGGCCTGGACCTAATCGGAAGAATTGCTTGGGCGGGTTCTCCATGAAGTCGTCTTGCTCGACGCACAGCGTGCCGGAGAACGGCACCTTGCGCGAACCCGCGCTGGCGTCTTCCGGGTTGTTGACCGCGTCCAGCCAATCGACTTCGCCCGCCGGCCAATTGGTGACGACGACCTTCAGCGGCTTGAGCACCGCCATCGCACGCGGGGCGCGCTTGTTGAGATCGTCGCGCAGCGCGTCTTCCAACCACGACATTTCGATCGTGCTGTTGAACCGCGCGACTCCGATCCGGTCGCAAAACGCGCGGATCGCTTCGGGCGTGTAACCGCGGCGGCGCAGGCCGCAGAGCGTCGGCATCCGCGGATCGTCCCAGCCGGCGAGGTGCTGGCCTTTCACCAATTCCAGCAAGCGGCGTTTGCTCAGCACCGTGTAGGTCAGGTTCAGCCGAGCGAACTCGTACTGCCGCGACGGGAAGATGCGCAGGTTCTCGATGCACCAGTCGTACAAGCGGCGATGCGTCTCGAACTCCAGCGTGCAGATCGAGTGCG
>CAMDEA010000249.1 GCA_945893045.1 Planctomyces sp. SH-PL62 | reverse complement strand
CTGGTGATCAACTCCGACATGATCGGCCGGCTGCGTCCCGAAGGAGTTGAACTCACGGGCACGCGAGCCGCTCGCGGACTGCGGCAGTTCGTCAGCGAAGCGAATTCGTTGGAACCGAAAGCTCACTTGGACTTCACTTGGGACATGCGAGCCGACAGCGATCATCACCCGTTCTTCGCCGCTGGCATCCCCGCGCTGATGCTGCACACCGGCAAGCACGACGACTACCACCGTCCGAGCGACGACGCCGACAAGCTGAACTACGAAGGGACGCAGCGCCTCACGCGACTGATGCTGCTATTGGCTCTGCGAGCCGCCGAAGCCGACGAACTGCCGGCGTTCCGCACCGAGTCGCGCGGCGAAACGAAAGACCAACAGTGCCGCATCGAGCAGCCGCTTCCCGCTCCGGCTGCGCGTCTGGGCATCACTTGGAACTCAAAACTTTCCGAGCAGCGCATCGTGGAAATCACCGAGATCACACCGCAGTCCCCAGCCGCCGCCGCTGGCTTCCGCATCGGCGACCGTCTGCTCCGCTTCGCCGGCTACACAGTCTCCGACGTCGCCGATTTTCGGAGCCTCGTCGTCATTGCTGACCGCGAAGTCACCGCGACCGTGCAACGCCCCGACCGCTCTGAGCCGCTTGAACTCTCGATTCGCCTGGCTGGCGAACCATCCCCTCTCGGTCTCTCTTGGCGGACCGACGATGCCGAACCCGACAGCGTGATTCTCACACAAGTCATCCCGCACTCTCCCGCCGCACTGGCTGGCCTTCAACCGCTCGACCGCATCCGCAGCGTCGGCGAACGCCCTGCCAACAGCGGTCAATTTCGCGATGCTGCGATCTCGTTGCCGATCAATGTCACGTTTGAGCGCGAGGGCACCGTTTCGACGGCGTTGATCACATCCATCACGAATGTCACGGTCTTAAAAAAGTAGAGAAGGCCGCTGGGTTCGACAGGGGATTGGAGAATTTCTATTGTGAGGCCGCTCGAAAAAACTGTTACTAGATGAGAGCGGGGCGTGGTCATGGTGAGCCGCGTGAGTAACTACAAGCATCTGACTCTGCTACTCCTGCTCGGCCTGGGTTTTGTGCCCGCATTAGGGATCATCCCGGCTGTCCTTGCGCCGACGGTAACGCCCCAAGGGCCGGGTATGAGCACTGCCACGAGGCTTACCGTGGCGACCACCTTTGTCGTCATTGGGGCGGTGATCGCGGGTTATGTTGTCCGCACAGTGCCCGCCAGTCTGGAACTCGCCGACACCTTGACCGTCCACTATCTCCTCTCCAAGAGGGCAGTGCTTCCCAACCAAGTGACCAACGTGTCCGTCGAGGACCGGAGCGTCACTATGAAATCGCACGGCAGTCTCCCCATGACCGCGGAAGACACCATCTTGACGATCCGATTCGTGGATGGTTCGGAGTTGTCGTTGAGCGCTCCCAAGAACGTCGCCGCCGAGTTTCAAGCCGCCGCCCAGTGCTGGCGGCAAAGCGTGTCCGGTGGGAGTACCGGCAAATGTTAGTGCGATCCGCCGGCTGTCCTCTGACCGTTGGGCTTCCCCGCTGATGCGCTTGGCCGTAGGACAGATGACAAGACGATTGCGGCGCTTCACCGCTTTCACAAGCGCTGACTGATAAACCGGCAATTGATTCTTTCCCTTGAAGGTTGACGCTGTTCAGTTCAGGGTTCAGTCTCGGTTTGTTTCACAACTCTTTGACTTCCACAAAGGAGGACCGTGCCATGATGGATCGACTTGTCACCGTCGCACTCTCGGTCACAGCCACGTTTGGGCTGATGCAGGCGGGCCGTGAGCCGCCGAAGCGGTTTGAGCAGATTGAGGTGGATCGGCTGATCGTTCGGAAAGAATTGATCGTGTCCGACACCGGGCAGACGTGGGAGCAGGGGTTTGAAGCTCAGCAGATTCCTCGCGGCATCTACGCGCGGTCACTCTGGGACGGGCCGGGAGGGCTGTGGGTTCGCAGCCGGCTGATCAAGGGGGAGATCGACGATCCATTTGACGATCGGTTTCATGCTCTCGAAAAAGATGGCAGCCGACGCGGTTCGCCCGGCCACATTTCTTGGAACGTGTGGTTGGATGGAGCGTGGCGGCAGATGGCGATTATTCAAGGGGAGGGGCTGGAGCATTCCGAAGTCCCCCTCAAGGAGTGGTCGGGGCTGACGCATCCCGGTCGGATTCGCTTTCAAACATTCCGGCCTGGGCACGGCGAACCTCTGACCGATGCGATCATCGGTCAGGGAATGATGTCGCTGGGCGGAGGGGGCTATGGTGGCGGCGGATTGCCTTATCCCAGCGAGGTGCTCCAGCTTTGGGGTGGCGAACTGCGGCAATCGGAGATTCCGACTCCGGCGGCACCGGCGGTGGTCAACGACGATGGTTCGGGCGAGCATCAATACGCGCTCATCGCCGTCGGCGTGCAAGGTCGTCGCACCGCGGTCTCGCGCACGACAAAGGCCAAGGGGCTGGCCAAGCTGCGCTGGGACAGCGTGAATGGTGCGGATGCCTATGTCATCGTGCGCGACGGAAAGGAACTCGCCGGCCCACTGCGGATCGAGGGATCGCATAAGGAATGGACGGACAAGGCGGTGCCCTGAGCGATCGGGTAGGGCAGGAGCCTGCCCTACTTGGCTGCGGCAGCGACTCGGTGGCTAATGTCGTCTGCGTTTGAGAACAAACAGAATGAGAACTCGCGGCTGCGCAGCATCGCATTGGCGGTGAGGTGCGATTGAGCCGTTTGCAAGTCGGCGGTGAGTGCTGAGCGGGTTTCGCTGGTGAGCGAGGCGAGGTGTCGATTGATCTCACGTAAACGTCGGCGGCGTTGATCGTTCACTGCGTGTGCGGCTCGACGGGAATCGTGGCGGTCGAGTGCGTCTTGAGTTTGTTGCTCCGCGATCAAGCGTTGCTTCTCGGTGAGCAGAGCGGTGAATTCCAAGCGATCGGAAGCCGTCAGCGCAAGGGCAGGCGTTTTGAGCGGCACGGCGCTAGCCGCCGGTGTCTGCGTTTGCGAAGAACCGGCGGCTAGCGCCGTGCCGCTCAGGTCGCGTCCGGTATCGCCCTCAGTTCGCCAATTCGTGGCGATGTAACGCTCTGGATTGTGATCGAAGTCCCAGAGGCGATGGTTCAAGGCGGCCGCATCGGACGGGGTGACGTTCCAGCCGCCGAGCGGTAAGCGATGAGTCGCGGTCACGGTCAGGTAGCTTGGCGGTGCGACACCGAACAGGCGTGCGATCAGGCGGTCGGTCATTTCGTCGTACTTGGCTCCGCCGATGCCGTGCAGGAAGGCATCGGCGAGGAAAACTCGCGCGAACAGCGTGGTTGTGAGCGCTCGCGGGCGCAGCTTCCAGCCGCGTGAGGACAACGCTCGCAGTTGCGCGACGGCGGACTCGGCCGCGTT
>CAMDEA010000248.1 GCA_945893045.1 Planctomyces sp. SH-PL62 | reverse complement strand
ACGACCGTCAGCGCCTGACCGCGTGTTTGGGCTTCCTCGGTCAAGCGTTCCAGTTCTTCGAGGAACGACGCATGGTTGAGCAAGCCGGTCAGGCTATCGCGTCGCGCCATGTCGTCGATGGCTCGGAAGAGCTGCGCGTTCTTCAGGCTCAGCGCGCAGTGGTTGGCCAGGATGTGCAACATCCGCACGAAGGTGGGGCCTTCGTCCGCGGCGTCGTTGACGACCAACACGCCGATCAAATCCGCACCGACCAGCAGCGGCGCGACGGCGCTGGGCAGCGATCGGCCCGACAAGTCCACAGCGTCCACTTTGCCGGCGTTCAAGTCTCGCCGAGTCAGAATGCGCTGTTGTTGGCGGACCCACTCGAACTCGGCGGGAGTCGGAGCGGATTGAGCGAGAACGTCGCGCATCGAATCGGGAGCCGGCATGCCGTCCACCGGGACCGCATTCGTGAAGCGACCATCTCGCGCGCTCCACAGATGCAGTTCGGCCTCTCCGCAGCGGAGCACTTCCTTCGCCGTGTCCAGAATCGCCGACACCAGCGCATTGAGTTCCAACTCGGACGACAACCGGTGCCCGATCTGTTGCATCGAGAGCAACAGCATCGCGAAGTCGAACACGTCCGGGTCCAACACGGGAGACGTCGGTGCGTCGGCGAAGTCGGCCAACATCTGGCCAAACGCCGGGTCCACATTTGCTGACTTGCGAGAGGGAACCGATGGTGGATTCAAGCCGAAGACCGGAATCTCTCCGGAATTGCACAGGCTGCGATCGTAGGCATACAGCTTGCGTACCAACTCCATCTGCTGAGACTCCAAATCATTGATCTTTTGCAGGCGGTTCCGGCTGGATTGGCAGACGAGCAAACTCATGATCAGCAGCGGCACCGTACCAATCACACTGCACAGCAGGGCTTGTGAAGTCGAGAGATCCGCACCCTCGATCCAGCAGACTCCCATCCCCAATGTGGCCGCAGCTCCGGCCAGGAGTTGGGTTGCCTTCTCGTCCCCGCGCAACGCCACGAGCGCCATCACGACCATCAGCACCAGAAACGTCCCCAGACCGGCGATCCACGGATGCCACGACGTCAACTGCGCCATCACAATCGTGATGCCGCCCAGCGTCAGCAGATGCCGAGCGATCGAGTTTTCGGCCATGAAGGTCAACATGAAACACTCACTTGTGTCAGACCAAAGCGTCTGCGCGCAATCTTTGGGGCAACGTCTAATTTGCGAGGACTTCTGGCGAGCGGGGCGGCGTCAGCCCTCCGGTACTTACTTTGATGAGCGGCAAGGCGCTAGCCGCCGGTACTTCGCAGGAAACCTCGCTGCCACAACACCGGTGGCTAGCGCCATTCCGCTCAAAATATGAGTCATTGGACGTTCGCCCCCCGGTGTCTTCACCGTAGGACCGGGGGGCTGACGCCACCCCGCTCGCCTGTTTGATTTCTGAATTCGCCACGGCAGCGGAGGCTTCCAATAACGTGTTCGCCAGCGCGACCAGTTCGCGCGGTGAGAACGGCTTACAAAGCACATGGCTCACGCCGTACTCATTACGAATCTCGTCCTCTTCCAATTCAAAGCCTTTGGCCGTCAGCAGGATCACCGGCATGTCGTGCAGTGCCGGTTCCGCCCGCAATCGCTTGATCAGCCCCAAGCCATCCAGCCGCGGCATCTGCAAATCGGTGATGAGCAGTTGCGGAGGCTGACGCTGGATCGACTCCCACGCCGCCTGGCCGTCGCTGGCGCTCGTGACCTCAAAGCCGGCTTTGGAAAACTTCAACGACACCGCCAGCACGATATGCGGTTCGTCGTCACAGACATGAATGCGGTAGCTCATAACGGTCTTTCAATTCTTCAAAACTTGTCTCAGGCGAGCGGGGCGGCGTCAGCCCCCCGGTTCTTCGCCGTCATCGTGATCACCAGGGGGCTGACGCCGCCCCGCTCGCAAAGTTGTTCATGAAGTCAGGCGACTGTTTCCAATTTGGCTTCCGGTTTGGTTTCCGTCTTCTTGGGTCGTTTCGAGTCGTGATGTCCCAGCGGAATCCGCATCGAGAACTTCGAGCCGACACCAACGGTGGACTCGACGGTGATGTGGCCGTTGTGCATGTCCTGGACGATCGACTGCACGAACGCCAAGCCCAGGCCGGTCCCTTTGGCCGAGTGCTGATGTTCGGGGACTCGATAGAACCGGTCGAAGATTTTCGGCAGTGATTCGGGCGGAATGCCGTAGCCGGTGTCCTCGACCGAGATGATCGCTTCCAGCTCTTCCATGTGGCTGCGGAGCGTGATGCGGCCATTCTCCGGCGTGTACTTCACGGCGTTCGACAACAGGTTGATGATCGCCTGACCGAGCAAATCGCGATCGACATGCACCGGCAAGTAGAGCTGGCTGAGGTCCGCGACGAATTGCTGACCGCGCTCATCCGCCAGCGGTTTGACCACGTCGGCCGCTCGGTTGACGACGTCGTTGAGGTCGCAGTCCTCGCGAGTCACCTTCACCGCGCCGCTCTCGATGCGGGCCAGGTTCAACAAGTTGCTGACCATCCGGTTCAAGCGATCCACCTGATAGTCGATCTTCTCGAACATCTCTTTCTGTTCGTCAGGTTCAGAGACGTCGCCATCCACCAGCAGTTCGAGGAACGCCTTGATGCTGGCCATCGGCGTCTTGAATTCATGAGCGACCGACGACACGAAATCGGCGTGTCGCGCCTTGGCCGACTTCTCCTCGCGCACGTCGGTCAACACCGCCAGCGTGCCGAGCAGTTCTCCCTGATCATCGAACAGCGCCGTCACGGTGGCGCGGAATGGGACAGCCTGCTGATGGATCGTGAAGTTCAATTCCGCCGTCCGCCGCGGAGACGCCGCCGCTCGCGTGCGGGTGTCGTGAATGAGCTGGTGAAACGCCACCAACTTTTTGAGATCGCCATACGTGCCAGAAGGAGACATCCCTTCGGCTTCAGCGACCCCCAAGTGTTTTGCGCCCGCGTTCGCAAACAGCACATGGTCGCGGGTGTCGCACAACACCACCGGCTGATCGATCGCCCGCAACGCCGCATCCAGCCGTCGAGCTTGTTTCTTCTGCAACTTTGTGGCGACTTCCAGTTCGCCTTTCGTCGAGTTCAGCCGTTGCAATTCAGACTCGTACTGCTGCAACAGGATGACGGCCGCTTGCGTCACCTCACCGAAGATGCCCCCCGAATTCCGCGTGCCGGAGAGTTCCGGATGCCGCAGCCGGGCCTTCGCTTCCTGTTGCCCGCGATGTACCCACACGGCGGTCAGCAGGCCGCCGGCAACAGCCGAGACCGCCACGCACAACGGCACCAGCACTCCCGGTGCGATGCACATCGACAGGACGACTCCGCCCGGGTGTGCCAATTTTGCCTGGCGCGATGAATACAGAGTTGTCAGAATGAGGTTGAAAATGTTCGGAACCTCTTTCTGGAGTCGATCATGGATGATGTCCCACAAGTGAAATCCGAGTTGTTGATGCCAGCGGTTCGGGAGCAGGT
>CAMDEA010000247.1 GCA_945893045.1 Planctomyces sp. SH-PL62 | reverse complement strand
GCTCGCGAAGATCAACGACACGGCGCTGAAGTGCCACACGATCGCGCGCGTATCGACTCCTTGAACGCGATGCAGGCCGATCATCGCCAGCGCGCTGGTGAACGAGGCAATCAAAGACGTCAGCGTCGCCAGGTTCCCTTCCGGCGAGTGCGGCTGCTGGATCAAGACGACTCCGCAGACGGCCGAGACCACGCAGCACCACACGAAGACCCCCGGACGCTGACGCAGCAACGGCCACGACAGCAACGCCACCCAAATCGGAAACAGATTCGTCAGCGTCAGCGCGTCGGCCACCGGCAAGCGCGTGAGCGCGTAGAACGTGCAGACCAGGCTCGTGCTTCCGGCCAAGCTGCGCAGCCACAGCGCTCGTGGGCCGAACACGACCAATTGACCGCCCGCCAACAACGCCGACAGGCCGGTCAGCAGAAACGGCACGCTCGACCGCCCCATCGCGATCATCTGCCAAGTGAACCGGTCACGCACGAGATGCGCCAACGTGCTCATCACCGTGAACGCGAACGCTCCGCACAGCATCCACAAGTAAGGTGCGAACGTCGGCACGGGCGGCTCGCCTGTGCTGGGGACAGGCGAGCCGCCTGTCGCTACGACGGACGAATCAACATTCTCGGCCATTACGACTCCATTGTTTGCCGCAACCACTCGGCAATCCGTGTGGCATGAAACGGCAGCCAAGCTCGCTTCATATAAACGCCGTGGCCGAATTTTTCGACTTCGTCCGCACCATAGTCGAACAACCACGCGGCATCACCGTCCGAGGGAACTCGTTGGCCGCAGCGCAGGCGTTCGAGCAACATCAGAAACTCCTGGAACTTCTCCCGCACGCGAGCACGCGCCGCCTCCGGCAAGCGGTCGAGCAGAGCATGTGACCCCGCGACCTGCGGTTCGGTCAGGCCCGCTTCGAACAGTTGCCCCAAGGCTCGATGTGCCTCGCGAATCTCACGATCGACCGGCCGCAGATCGGTGCCGGCGATGCCAAACGATTGCACCCAGTCGCCGTGTATCGCTTTCAGAATCTCGTCGAGCGTCTGCGGCAGCGCCGACTTCGCGAGCCACGCGGCCTGTCCGCCAACGGGCCGCTGCTGAACGACGTGCAACAGCCGAGCATATCCGTCGCGATCCCAGCCATAGCGCACCGGTCCACCGAACGTCACCAAGCACAGTGCGCGCGCCAACGGATGCGGCGAAAGCGAAGCGGCCAGCCGTTCGCGAGCGATCTTCCATTCGGGCCGCTCTGCACCGATCCGGCCGACAGCCGCAAACAAAGCGTCAATTGCGCCGCGGTCATTTGCCAACAGGTTCGTCAGCAACGCGAACACATTGCTCGCGTGACTGTGTCCCCACAGCAGCAGCCGGTCACTCGCCGGATCAATCGGCAAGTCCGTCAGTCGATTGAAGAGCCTGACCGCCGCCTCGGCTCGCGCGAAATGATCGTTGCCGCTCGACCAATCGAAACGCTCCACGGGGATCTCGTCCGTTCGCAGCAAGGCTCGGAAGTCGTCGAGATAATCGTCTCGAAAGCTGCCGGTCTCACCCATCACGCGGTCGCCGAGCTTCTGGTTGATGCCGCGCAGCACTCGCCCCCAAGACTCCATCGCGATGGTCTTCACGAGCGGTCGCAACAGCGGCGGTGCCGAGTCCGTCATTTCATCGAGCTTGTCCGCCAACCCAAACGGATCGTTGCCGACAAACGTCCCATGCACGAGCAACACCCGTCGCACTCGAAGCTGCTGCAACGTCTCACCCACATCAACATTCGCCACTTGATCAGCCCGCACCGCCGCCACCGTCGTCGGAATCGGCGGCGATTCCCACGCGACGTAAGGCTGATGTCGAAACCGATTTTGATGCGGCATGAATGATGTCCGTTCGACCTTAGACCGCCGCCGTGATGACCATCTCGACTTTGCAATCGGGATGTCCAAGGAGCGCTTGCACACAGGCTCGCGCGGGAGCGTGACCTTCAGGAACCCACTCGTCCCACAACGGATTAAGCACCGCCCCATCGGCCAAGTCCGGCAGATAGATCAACACCTGCAACAGCCGCGTCCGATCGCTGCCGACCAGCTTCAATCGCCCGTCAATCTGTGCGAGCACCTGCGCGATCTGCCCGCGCACGTCCTGAGTCATGTCGTCTGGAACCTCCACGAAGTACGCCACGCCGCCGTGAACTACGGCGTCCGACCAGCGGCGAGTCACTCCAAAGCGTTGAATGTCACTCATGTTCTTCACTTTCTTGCAGCCATTTTCCGCCCTTCATTTTTCGCCAGCTCTTTCCGAATGATGCAAGAAGAGCTGGCGGAAAATGAAGACATCACGGATTTGAAGGGGGCGACCATGCGGCAGTTTTCGGATTTGGCACGGTCAGCGGAGCGGTGTCACCCCAGATCGGTTGCAGGTCGGCCAGCCGCGCGAGCATCGCCTTGACCCGTTCGCTCTGAGCCGGTTCGGCGGCGAGGTTGTGCATCTCGTCGGGATCGGCTTGCAGGTCAAAGAGCTGCGTGACGTTGACCTGCGGATATCGAATCAGCTTCCAGCGTTCATCGCGAATTGCTCGCTGCACGCTGAGGTAGCTGAGAAACAACTCGCGCCGGATCGGCGGCCTCTGTCCAGTGATCACTGGCCGATAGCTGACGCCGTCGATCCCTTCGGGCGGTGCGGCTCCGACCAGATCGCAAACCGTCGGATAGATGTCGAGCAGATACAGCAGCGCGTCACTTTCACCGCGCGGGATGCCGGGGCCGGCGAAGACGAGCGGCGCTTTCATGCCGGCGTCATAGAGATTCTGCTTGCCGAGCAACCCGTGACTCCCCACCGCGATCCCTTGGTCCGCCGAGAACACAATCAGCGTGTTGTCGAGCTTTCCAAGCTCCTTCAACGACTGCAACAACCGGCCGATGTGGAAATCGAGCGCGGTGATCGTCGCGTAGTACTCATGCAGCGTGCGGCGGACGTCCGCGTCGGTGCGCGGCCACGGCAACAGCCTCTCGTCTCGAACGGTCATCTCACCGTTGTCGAACGGATGCACCGGCCGGAAATTCTTCGGCAGCGGAATCGCGTCACGATCGTACTGGTCGAGATACTTCTGCGCGGCAACGCGCGGATCGTGAGGATTGCCGAACGCCAGATACATGCAGAACGGCTTCGCATCGGCTGGCCGGTCATGCAGGAACTTGATCGCGTCATCGACGATCTCCTTACCCGGCTCACCACTGCGGCGCTCCGCCTCGTCGTTGGCCAGATACTTGTTGATGTCGAACTTCGCTTGAATCAGCGGAGCCGTGTTCCCCTTCTTGCCGTGGTGATAGGTGACGTAACCCGCACCTTTCATCGACAACGGAAAGTTTGGCCCGTCGCCCGGAGCGATCCCACCCTTCTGCTTGGGATTGTTGGGCGGCGTGAAATCTTTCCAGCGAAAGAATGCCTTCCCGGAAAGCAGCATGTTCCGGCTGGGCGTGCAGACGGCCGCCGAGTTGCCTCCCAGACAGTACGCATTCCGCATCACGAACCCGCGCTTCACGAGCGTATCGAGGCTCGGCGTCTTCACCGTCGGATTGCCCAGCGCGGCAATCGAATCGGCTCGCATGTCGTCCGCAAACAGGAACACGACATTCGGCCGAGCCTGCGTGTCGGCAGCTTCCACCGCCGAACTGGTCAGGCAACCGAGCAGCACGCCAACCAACGATCTCAACCAGAAACTCATTGTGACTTCCTTCATGCGACAAGATTTGAGAACACTGATCGACGCTCATCGGCACTGATTTGATTACTCAACCTGA
>CAMDEA010000246.1 GCA_945893045.1 Planctomyces sp. SH-PL62 | reverse complement strand
CGGACAGTGGAACGAAACAATCCCTCGTGTTTCCGAAGTCTCGATGACGTGGATTTCGGGCCCAAACTCATCAAGGAGCAGGCTAATGTTGTTCACGCAATGGTTAAATGAATTGACCGATCGAGTCCGTCGGAAACGAACCAGCAAGTTCGCTCGAAAGACACGCAAAGTCTCCCGCAACGCTCCGGCCTCGTCGGAGGTGCTGGAAACCCGCGTGGTGCCGACGATCACGGTGGACTTGTCGGTCACGGGTGTGCTGACGGTGACCGGAGACGCCGCTGCGAATAGGGTGACGATTTCGGTGACTGGAACGGACAGCTACACGATCAGTGGCGGAGCGGAAGATGTTGTTGTCGGAACGAACGATTCTGCGACGGCGGTCGCGATGGACAATGGAACCAGTGTGACCATCGGGGGAGCTGCTGGAGACATCACCTCGATTGTCGTCAGCCTCGGCGACGGTGGCGATAAGTTGACCGTCGCGTCGATTGACGACGACATCACGGACGCCGACGGTGGTGATGATGCCGGCGACACGATTCAAGGGCCAGATGCTGCGGCGACCTGGGCGATTGATGCGGCGAACACCCTGACCATCGGCACTCCCGTCGTCACATTCTCCGGCTTCCGGGTCGCTCAAGGCGGATCGGACGTCGATGCGTTTAACATCACGGCTGCCGCCACACTACAACTCAAAGGTGGTGGCGATAACGACGTGTTCGACTTAGGTGATGCTCTGACCGGCTCGATTAGCGGTGAAGATGGCGTTGACGTTCTTCAAGGCACGGAAGTTGATAACGTGACGCTGACCAGTTTCAGCGCGACTGGTCTGGGCGTCGCCGGCAACGAGGGGGGTGTCAACGGTATCAGCGGCGGGTTTTCCGGCATCAATACGCTCACGGGGAACAATGGCAGCTTGACGGGCATCGGTGTGACCAGCAGGTGGACGCTGGACGGGACGGCTCCGACCTATGGAACCGTGGTCAATGGAATGGTGACCAACCCGCTGCCGATCACCGGTTTTACTTCGCTGCACGGTGGCTCGGCGGTCGACACATTCAACGTGACGAACACCAACACCTTTAATCTGGATGGCGGTGCGGGGAATGATGTGATCAACATCGGCACGAGGGTTCTTGTTCTCGGCGTTCCCGTGATCACTATGGGCGAGCTCATTGGTACGGCGAACGGTGGTTCGGGCAACGATACGCTCGATGCTCAGAACTCGGACGCGGCGGTCGTGCTTGACGGCGGTGATGGTAACGATGTCGTAATTGGCTCGATTCTGGACGACGAACTGACTGGCGGCCTCGGAGCCGATCGTTTGTACGGCTTGGCCGGCGATGACACGTTGATCGGCGGAGCGGGCAATGATGTGCTCGACGGCGGTACCGACACGGATCGCGTGCGGGAAACCGGAGTCAGCAGTGCGATCGTGACCAACACGAAGATCACTGGCGGACTGGGTACGGACTCGCTGACGGGAGTGGAAAACTTGGAATTGACCGGCACGGCCACCAACAACTTGTTGGATGCCTCGGCCTTCACGCTGGGTTCGGTCACGCTGAGTGGTGCCGATGGCAGTGACACGCTTGCTGGCGGTTCAGGCGGCGACCTGCTCGATGGACAGGGAGGAGTTTTGGATGCGGTCGCGGATATTGACGCGCTGAAGGCGAACGTGGCGGGAACGGTCACGCTCACGGATGCGTCACTGATTTCATCGAGCGTCACTGACATGATCTCCAACTTCCAAGCGGCTTCGCTGACTGGCAGTGCGAGCGATGACGTCATCGACGCCAGCACGTTCGCTGGGGCATCCACGATCAATGGTGGAGCGGGCAACGACTCGATTGACGGTGCCGCAGGCAACAACTCGCTCAACGGCATGAACGGCAACGACACCATCAATGGGGGGATCGGCAACGATTCGATCCTGGGTGGAGCGGGTCACGACCTCCTGAATGGTGGTGATGGCAATGACCGAGTCAACGGCAACGACGGCGATGACACCATCACTGGTGGAATTGGCGACGACACGATCACTGGCGATGGTGGCAAGGACAGCATCGACGGCGGTGCTGGCAATGACAAGATCGACGCCGGGACTGGCAATGACACGGTGCTCGGCGGTGAGAACGACGATTCAATCAGCGGCGGAGCCGGGTTGGATAGCATCGAAGGGAACGCCGGCAACGACACCCTCAACGGCAATGCCGACAACGATCGGATTGAAGCTGGTGATGACGACGACAAAGTCTTCGGCGGAGCCGGCAACGACGTGATGCTGGGCGGGCTCGGCAACGACGAGATCAACAGCCAGGGTGGCAACGACACCATGTTGGGCGAAGACGGCGACGACAAGCTCAACGGTGGAGCCGGCAACGAGCTGATGTTCGGCGGCGACGGCAACGATTCGATGAACGGCATGGCCGGAAACGACACGATGCTCGGCGACGACGGCGACGACTCGATGCTGGGTGGAGCCGGTAACGACCTGGTTCTGGGTGGTAAGGGCGGCGACGACACCGTCAACGGACAAGGTGGTAAGGACAGTGTCAGTGGTGGTGGTGACCAAGACGTGATCGTCGATGGATCGAAAGAGCGAATCGACAACTTCTCGCACAATATCGACGATAATGTGGCGGATAGTCACGACGAGTTCTATGACCTGTTCAATCCGATGCTCTTCGCGGATATGCCCTAAAATGTTTCTGGTTGCGTAGCATCCAGGACCATGAGCGACGCCGCCGTGCGAGTTATCGCGCGGCGGCGTTTTTGTTTTCCGGCATGCGGTCAAACGATGCGACGGAGCCGCAACCAAAGGGGTCGTGCGTTCAAAATTCAAAATTGGCGGCCATGACTCTGAGACAATGCTAAACGCTCACGCCGCCAATTTTGAATTTTGAACGCACGACCCTTCACTCCACTTCCCACAAATGCGTCGCAGGACGACAAGAAATCGCGACCTAGAAGTGCTTCGCGGCCGAGCCGCAATCCAATGTCGGGCGGAACAAGCTCGCTTCCAGCGCCGGCCCACCAGAATCCAACAGACGCGGCTGTGGTGGGCCGGCGCTGGAAGCGAGCTTGTCCCACCCTACGAAATGCGCGCGGCTCAACGAGAAGTCGAAACTTGGTCGTACACCACAACTCGGTCCGAAGACCGGCCGCAATTGGGTTCGTGTTAAAGATTGCTAACAACGCAGACTGTGCGTGTCACGAAAACTCAACGTTCTTCGGGGAGCCGGACAGGCGAGCGGAAACAGTTTTGAAGAAAACGAACGGCCGCGTGGATTCTCGTTGAAGTCAGGTCGCGCCGACGCGAGCATGTCGCCCCATGCTCACCATCGCTCAACAACTGCTGCCGAACAACACATTCACTTATCTCGCGTTCCGGATCGCGTGTCTCGACACGCTCGAACGGATCGTGCTGGCCGGGCAATTTGGTCCCGACGCGGCGGAAGGGTTCGGCTATCTCACCGACGTTCCGTTCTTGCGAGCGGTCCCGCCACAGGTGCAGCTCGACTTGCTGTCGGAGACGTGGCAGAAGCACTCGCATCGCGAACGGCTCGACGCGGATCTGGTCGATGAATCCGTTCTCTATGCGGTCTGCGAGACCGCTGCTCGCATCGCCGAGCAAGAGCCACTGCAATTCACGGGCTGGGCTAAGTACGGTCCGCGGCGGCTGTCGCTGCCGTCGCAGGCGGGATTGCCGGACAAGCTGCGGCAGGTGCATCTCGCTCTGCCGAACGAGGGAGACTTCCTGCTGATCAGCCAGTTCGAGGACTTGCCGCCGTTTGAATCGCTGTCGCTGAAGGCGGAGTTTGGGTTGGAGCCAAGCAAGTGCGAGTCGATGTTCGAGGCGCTTGGTCGCTGGCACGTATCGCCTGGTTTCGCCGGACGGCTCAGCGGATTGCTGACCGATCGTGAGATCGCTCAGGCGGTCATGGTCGTGCAGAGCACCGTCCGAGTCAGGCTGCCGTCGTACCCACAAGCCTGAGCCGATGCGTGTTCGAGGGTGTGCCAATTTTGCCTGGCGCGATGAATACAGAGTTGTCAGAATGAGGTTGAAAATGTTCGGAACCTCTTTCTGGAGTCGATCATGGATGATGTCCCACAAGTGAAATCCGAGTTGTTGATGCCAGCGGTTCGGGAGCAGGTG
>CAMDEA010000245.1 GCA_945893045.1 Planctomyces sp. SH-PL62 | reverse complement strand
TCCAGCGAGGTGATCGTGCTGCACGTCCCGTGAGTCTTCAGCATCCACTCGATCCCCTTGGCCGGATTCGCTCCATCAAACAGCGCGACCTGGATCAACTCCTCGGTCTCGTCACCGGGTTCGCGTCGAGATGGCATCGCGGCCAGCGCTTTTGCAACCGGCTCTGGCTCGCGGATCGTGCGGAAATAGAGCCACGCATTCGCAATCTGCCCGGCGTCGAGAAATAACTGCCCGGCCTCACGAGCCGCTTCGACATACGTCTTCTCAAACTCCGCCCGCTTCTCCGTCGGCACATCGTCGAGCGACGTCGGCCGGAACAGCGGCAAGCCCAACTCCTGCTTCTTGCGCATCAGCGTGGCATCAAACAGCCGGTGATAGTCCTTGCTTGCCTTGAGCGATTCGAGCAGCTTGTCGAACACGGCTGTCGCGCCAGAAGGTTTTGTTTCAGAGAGTTGGTTGAATGCGTCGGTCATGGTGGGCGTTTCCGGTGGGAGTTGGTCAGGGGATATAAACGATTCGGTCTTGCCATTCAAATTCTTCGGAGGCCTCTGCGGCGAAGGCAAGAAACTCGACGACCTCTTTCAAATTCTGGTGTTCGCGGATCACGAAAATTCCCGGTACGCGATTTCCAGCCAGCAAGTGCTCGGCCAAGTGTTTCGGCATCGTGCCTTTGTCGAAAGTCACAATGATCCGATTGGCTGTTTCCGACCAAGCCAACAAATCGGGATCGAGAGTTCCGAGCAGCGGCGCATCGACATCGCCAACTCGCACAACGTCGATGGGCTTAGAACTCTTGGCATTCTGCCGTCCAATTGCTCGCCAGAGTGGGCCGCGAAGGTGCTCGTCGAACAGATACGCCAAAGCCATGACTATCGCACCATCGCGGATTGCTGAAGCTGCTGAAAACGGCGACGCAGTTCGGCCAAGTTTGGTGATGCAGGCGGGATCGTTCCTTCCGGAGTCGCGGTGCCGGCAACGTAACCGTCAACCTCGGCTTGGTTTTCCAAATAGAAAGCGATGACCTTGTGGATCAACGCCAGCGGCAGGCTGGGAAATTGCTCGATCAACATCTCGGCCGAGAAGCCTTGGTTGTAGAAGTCAACAACATGCTCCAAACCAATTCGATGACCGGTCAGTCGGATCGCTCCAGGCGATGGGCAGAAAAGAAAATCGGGAAGTTGCATCACGAGGACTCCGAATGGCTTGGAAGGTGACGCTCACCATACCACTGCTCAGGCGCGGGCGAAACAACGAAATGCTTCTTAATACCTCGCCAAGTCGGCCGCATGTTGTTTGAGGTTCAGCTTGTTGACGATGTCTTGAGCGCCGACGACCATCATGCGCAGTTCGCTGCCGATGGCGATGAACCGCCAGCCTTCGGCGATGCGTTTCTGGACGTCGTCCGTCGATTGCACATGCAGGCCGACGGGCGTGCCGGTCTTCTTGCCAGCGGCGAGGACTCGTTGCAGCATCGCTTCGAGTTCTGCCGGTGTCGGATCGATGCCGTCAGGGCCGCGCATCTGAGCGCTCAGATCATTCGGCCCGACGAAGATCGCATCGACTCCCGGCAGGCTGTAAATCGCCTCGGCATTTTCGACCCCTTCGGGCGACTCGGTTTGCAGGATGACCAGAATCTCATCGTTGGCGTGCTTGTAGTAATCGCCGGGAGTCGCATCAAAATTGAGCGCGTGCAACGCTCCGCCGACCGAGCGATTCCCGGTCGGGGGATACTTCGCCGCCGCGATCGCGGCTTTGGCCTCGGCAACGGTGTTGACCATCGGCACGACGATCCCCATCGCGCCGCCGTCGAGCACTCGCTTAATGTGATCGTGATCGCCGCGCGGAACTCGCGCGATCGGCACGCATCCGGCTTCCGCGATCGCCGCAAAGCAAATCGACGCATCCGACCAGTCGATCGGCGAGTGCTCCAGATCGACCGTCAGCCACGGAAACCCCGCGCGAGCCATGAACCGTGTCGCGAACACATTTCCCAAGGACAACCAAGTGCCGACTTGCGGCTTGCCCGCCTTCAACGCTGCCTTAACCGGATTCTTCTTCATGGTGCTTTCTCGTGGAGCAGGCGGATCGCCTGCCTGGGTGAATGGCCAACGATTTCAATGGGAGCAGGCGAGCCGCCTGCTTGATGGAGTCGCGTGATTCTCCGACTTGAGCTTGCCGCGTCAACCGAGTCCAACTCGAAAGAACACGGCCGGCTAATTCTTGAAGCTGCGATGACTTTAGCCCGACCCCTTGTGGGGCGGTCGATTCAACGCTTTTTCGCCATCACCCAGGCCACAAGGGCCTGGGCAACAAAGGCCGAACAGCGCAGTTGATTTTTGGAATCCGTATCCGAGGTCCGTTTACGAACGACGGTCTCTCGACAATGCCATCCCGTAGTTACAATCTTCCGGCCAAGTCCAGCGGATTCTGAACTCTGGTTGGCGACAGCTTTCATGTGTCTCCAGTCGCAAGGATCGCAGTGAATGACAGCAGTGTTGGCAGATGGTCTGCAGATTGTTCCGGGGTATCGCCTTGAAGCGCGGCTCGGCAAAGGGGGCTTCGGGGAGGTCTGGCGCGCGATTGGTCCCGGCAAGGTTCCGGTGGCGCTCAAGATCATCGCCGCGAAAGGCTCAATCTCTGGCGAGCGTGAATTCAAATCGCTCGACCTGCTGCGTGACTTGCGGCATCCGAATCTGTTGCCGGTGCAAGCCTACTGGCTGTTGGACGACGACGGGCTGGTGATCGAAGACGATCGGCCGCCGAGTTCCATCGTCATCGCCATGCTGTTGGGGGGGAAGAACCTGCGGCAACGCTTGGACGAATGCCGGAAGAAGGGCATCGCCGGCATCCCGCCGCGAGAGTTGCTCGAACTCCTGCGAGACGCCGCCAAGGGGATCGACTTTCTCAATAAGCCGATCCACAAGCTGGGTGATCGCGTGGTGGCAATTCAGCATCGCGACATCAAGCCGGAGAACCTGATGATCGTCGGCGGCGGTCTGATGGTCGCCGACTTTGGCATCTCCGGCGTGATGGAATCCGATCGAGCTCACACGACCAACGCGGCCATGACGTTCAACTACGCCGCTCCCGAATTGTTCGATTACACCGCGACCGCTTGGACCGACCAATACGCCCTCGCGATTACTTATGGCGAACTCCGCTGCGGTGTCTTGCCGTTTCCGCCCCATAGCTCGCCGATGCAAATCATCCGTATTCATACGGAGGGCCGTCATGATTTCTCGCGGCTGTCTCCCGGCGAACAGGCGGTCCTCAGACGAGCGACTGACAAGATTCCCGAACAGCGTTATCCGACGTGCCAGGACATGCTCGCCGATTTGGATGCGGCCGTCCGCGCGGCCAATTTGCTGGACGAAGTTCTGCCGTCGAACAATTGGGGAGACCAAACTCGCGTCCCCACCGAACTGCAAGCCACGCGGTTGGAACGCGGCGGCGATACCGACCCAGCGACCGCTCCTATGTTGTCCGCAGTCACTTCGATTCCGGGACTGCCGTCGTTGCCCCCCTCCGGAATCGGAACGAGCCCTCTGGAAAACAACACTGGCCCTCTTCAGCTACCCGCGACTCAACCAGAGTCGATGCCGCTGTATTCGATGCCGACTACGGCTCCGTACAACGCCGGAGTGCATCCGTTGCCTCGATCGCGCACGCCGCTCATCGTGGTTGGTGCCGTGGCCGTGGTCGCCGTGGTCGGGTTGATCGCCTGGTCGTTTCGAGGTGGACCACACGAATCTCCAGAACCTGGGATCACGAACCGTGAGCCGAAAGCCAAAGAGACCGAACCCAACGGCGCAACGAACGACGTGACTCCTTCCAGCGACACGCCCATTCCATCCGTGCGATTAGCCGCCGCTCGTGAGCAGGCCGCCGCCGCCGCCAAAGAGAAGCGGTACAGCGACGTCGTGAAAGCCCTTGAGCCCGTCTTCGAGCAAGCCTCAGCGACCTCCGATGATTTCGTCATACGCGGCAATTCGTGCCTCGCGCTCGCCGACGCGGACGTGTCTCCCGCCGAGAACTACGCTCGCGCCGCAGCCGACTTTGAGAAGGCGGACCTGCCGCGCGAACAACTGCGAGCGTTGACTCGGCAAGGACGCTGGCTGGTCGAGCATAACTTTGCGAAACAAGCGATCGCACCGCTGCGGCAAGTGCTCGCGGGTGTGCCCAGAGATATTGGCGGTGTTAAGTTTTTGTGGTGTCGCAAGTTGACCAATAGGGTTGCCATTGATTGCTGTCGCGGAGGTTGGTCAGGGCGGAGACGGATTCGGCGTTGCGGAGATTCCAACGAGCACCAGAGCGTT
>CAMDEA010000244.1 GCA_945893045.1 Planctomyces sp. SH-PL62 | reverse complement strand
ATCAGCCGGGCGACTGATTCACGTGAGTCACGCAACAGACGCCGTGCTCTTTCTCCTGTCCGATTGCTGCTGGAGGCATTTCCAAACCATTCCGACATTGCCGCAACCACGGCCGCCGTCACCTCGGATAACGGTTGAGTCGTTGCGTTATTGTCCAAAAAAATCTCGCGGCTCATGACCCACTCGTCTCGATGCAATCAAAACTCAAAAACAACTCTACTCGCGTCGCCCCAGATCATAATCGAAATAGTTGGTGTCGAGGCCAAATAGGCGACGATCCAAATCTTCCACGCGCACGTCGAACTGCGAGAGTTCCTGGAATCCGTACTCGGAAATCTGGCTGCCCTGGTTTCAAACTGCTGCCCGACGGCACCTTGGTTGCCACCACCTATGCCACTGGGCCAAAGACGAATCGCCCTGCATCTTGAACGTGCGGTTCATGCTGGACGAGTTGGATGCGAAGTTGAAGTGATTACTCTAGGCTCAGAATCGGCTGCTTTCCAAGAGTGTCATTCGCCATCGAGCGTCTCATGGCGATGACTTTGGAGTCGTTGCCAATCCAGGCTGAATCGTGCGAGATACTTTCGCAGTCGATCGGCGTCGTTTGTGATCTTCTTAGACTGGCGAGAGGCATTGAACAGCTTACGGCCAGCCTCAGAAAGCGTGCGACTGCGCTGGCAAATCGAGATCACTTCCGCAAGCTGCACTCGATCGAAGAGGTCAATCGCGGAGACTTCTTCGGAGGTGAAGACTGACTGCAACACATTCTCGCGGGTCTCGACGGCGGTATCCGATGGAGTCCTCCAGCCGCGAGTCAGGCGAGCGGCTTCCTCGGCCACCAATTCCGTGGTGATGCGGCCGCCTTGAGCCAGCGTGGCCATGCGTGTGATCGCGGCGTTGAGGTCACGGAAGTTTCCGGACCAATGTGCCTCGTTGCTGGTCGCGAAGCGGAGGAATCGCTCGCGGGCTTCTTTGTTGAATGTGACGCTCGCGCCACGGCGTTGAGCGAACTGGTCCAACTCGTAGCGGACATTCGGTTCGATGTCCTCCGCACGATCACGCAACGCCGGAAGCTCGAAGGTCCAGAGATTGATGCGGGCCAGCAAGTCCTCACGGAAGCTGCCCGATTGGATCGCTCGCCAAAGGTCGCGGTTTGTGCCGGCGATGAGCTGAAAGTCGCTTTCGACTTCACGGTCGGAACCGACGGGCAAGAAGCGTTTCTCTTCGAGGGCGCGGAGCAACATCGCTTGTTCGTCGACTCCCAGCTCGCCGATCTCATCCAGGAAAAGCAGGCCACCATCGGCCGTCCGCAGCAAGCCGGCTCGGTCGGTGGTCGCGCCGGTGAATGAGCCTTTGACATGCCCAAACAGCGCGGACATGGCGGCATCGCCGCGAAGCGTGGCGCAGTTGACCTCCACAAATTGACCAGCCAACTGGCGACGCTGTTTCTTCAACTCGAAGATGCGTCGCGCAAGCTGAGATTTGCCGGCCCCCGTTGGCCCCATCAGCAACAGTGGTTCGGTGGAAGCAATCGCGACACGCTCGATCTGGTCGATCAACTGGTTGAACTTCGTACTGCGAGTCTCAATGCCTGACTTCAGAAACGACGTGCCCTCTTGCTGTTCGCTGGCGAACCGTGACGCCAGCTTGTCGTACTTCGACAAGTCGAGGTCGATGATTTGAATCTCGCCCGGTTCGTCCGGCCGGCGGCGCTCCGGCGGCGATGACTGAATCAATCGACCCGGCAGGTAACGCGACTCGGTCAGCAGGAACAAGCAAATCTGCGCGACGTGCGTGCCAGTCGTGATGTGAATGAGATAGTCCTCGGCCTCTGGGTTGAACGCATACCCTTTGGCGAAGTCGAGCAGTTTTCCGTAGACCTCTTCCAAGTTCCACGCATCTCGGAACGAGACGGCGTGCGTCCGCACCTCGCTCTCCGGCGACACTTGCTGGACGTCGGCGACCACGGTATCGCACAGCGTCTGAAATTTCGGATCGACGATCAGTTCCAGCCGGCTGACCAGAAAGTCCTCGCGTTGGAACAGCGAGACCGTCGGCCGCCACTTCTCCCAACGCTCCGGCTTCGTCCCGCCGTCGAGTTGCGTTCCCAGCAACCCGATGACGACGAGCGGCTTCGTGGGACCGTCCGGACGATCGGCAGCATTCAAGGCGTTTTGAGCCGCGGCCAGCTTTTTCGGCGGGGTGACTTTCTGTTTGGCCATCGACGTGATCCTCGGAAACTCGGGGCTGGCGTGTAACTCGCAACGGCTAAGAGACTATCTCATGGGATATGAATCGCCAAATGAGTCGGCATCACCATTCACCACTTGCGAACGCTCAATTCGACTTATTTATCAATTACGGCAGCCAGTTACGGCGTTCACGCCTCGGACGACCGCCGGATTGGCACGCCCGCTGCTTTAGCCGACTGCTCAACAGAACGACTTCCCGAACAACGAACCACGGACAACTGACAAAGGAGCAAGATCATGGCCAGCAAGACGCTTTTTCAATCACTCGTCGGAAAGCTGCTCCCGAAGGCGAACACGGTGAATGAGGCCGGCGGCTCGGCGTACTCGTTCAGCCGCAAGCACGCTTTGGCGCAGTATGCGTCGACCGGATGTTTGAACTCGACATTCTACGCCAACGACGACGAGCAACTCGCGAAGGTGCTCGAACTGTGCAACGGCGTCGAATCGGAGTTCATCGCTCGGGTGGCTTTGTACGCTCGCGAACGGGGCTTCATGAAGGACTTGCCGGCGTTGTTGTGCGCCGTCTTGTCGGTGAAGTCGCCGGGGTTGATGGCCGAGATTTTCGATCGCGTGATTGACTCGCCGAAGATGCTGCGCAACTTCGTGCAGATCATGCGTTCGGGAGCGGTCGGCCGAAAGAGCCTCGGCACGTTGCCGAAGCGGCTGATCCTGCAATGGCTGGAAGGCCGCTCGGACGAGCAGCTTTTCAACGGCTCGGTCGGCAACGATCCGTCGTTGGCAGACATCATCAAGATGGTTCACCCGAAGCCGACGTCAACGTCGCGAGCGGCGTTGTTCGGCTACTTCATCGGCCGCGAGGTTGATGAGTCGGCTCTGCCGGAGATCGTTCAGCAGTTCGAGAAGTTCAAGCGGTCGGTCAAAAGCGGTAACGACAAGGTCGAACCGCCGGATGTGCCGTTCCAGATGCTGACGGCGTTGCCGCTGTCACAACGACAGTGGAAGCGGATTGCTCGTGACGGAGGCTGGCAGATGACGCGCATGAACCTCAACACGTTTGCTCGGCACGGCGTGTTCGGCGATCAAGATTTGGTTGCCGAGATCGCCAACCGGCTCCGCAACGAAGCGTTGATCGAAAAGGCCAAGGCGTTTCCGTACCAGTTGATGGTCGCGTACCTCAACGCCGGAGATGACGTGCCGCCGGCGATCCGCGAGTCGTTGCAGGACGCGATGGAAGTCGCGATTCGGAACGTGCCGCGAGTGGCCGGGAAGATTTTCGTTTTCCCGGACGTGTCTGGTTCGATGCAGTCGCCAGTGACTGGTCAACGAAAGGGTTCGACGACGAAGGTGCGGTGTTTGGACGTGGCGGCGTTGGTCGCGGCGGCCGTGTTGCGAAAGAACCCGGATGCTGAGGTCATTCCGTTTTCAGACAACGCCATCGACGTGCGGTTGAATCCGCGCGACTCGGTGATGACGAACGCCCAGAAGCTGGCGTCGTTGCCGAGCGGCGGCACGAACTGCAGCGCCCCGCTGCGGTTCCTGAACGATCGTAAGGCGCGTGGCGATCTGGTGATCTACGTCTCGGACAACGAGTCGTGGATCGACAGCAACCGCCACGGCATGTTCGGTGGCAGCGCGACGGAAACCATGAAGCAGTGGGCTTCGTTCCAATCGCGTAACCCGCAAGCTCGGATGGTCTGCATCGACATCCAGCCGAACGGAACGACGCAAGCGGCCGAACGTGAGGACATCACGAACGTCGGCGGCTTCAGCGACCAAGTGTTCTCGTTGATCGCCGACGTGGCCTCGGGCCAGGCGAGCAAAGTCCACTGGGTCACGATGATCGAGAAGGTGAGATTGTAGGTCAGCCTTTCCAGGCTGACGCAGAAACGACGGGTGGGTCGAGCACCAGCGAGACCCACCTTTTTCAATCAACCACGACGAATGCCGGCGGAACTACATCCTTGTTATGGACGAAGTACGGGTTCGATTCCCGTCGCCCCCAATCGAAGGCACTCAGGAGTCTGTCGGGGCGTGGTGTAACGGCAGCACGCGGAAAACGTTTCGTCACTTTTGTCGTCGTGGCTTTTCGTAACACACAACTTTGGGAACACGATGGCGAATGCCCTGTGGAACTACATCGGACCCGGAGTGCGAGGCAACTCGCGCCGGGCGAGCGAAAGCTCGGTTGTTTCACGCCCTTTTGTCGCCGTCGTTTGGAATCTGTGGCGAATGCTGTCGGAACTACATGTCGTGGGTTCGAGTCCCACCAGCTCCACTTTCCGCCGATGA
>CAMDEA010000243.1 GCA_945893045.1 Planctomyces sp. SH-PL62 | reverse complement strand
GACGGGTTGTGCTCGAAAGGGCCACGCCAGCGATTGTGCCGAACCGACTCAGCACGGAAACACTGGGCAAAATGCCGGAGTTGCGGCGTATGCCGACGGCTCCTTTCGGACAGACACGGCAAACCCTTCCGGTTTTGCTCGATAGCCCCGGCCGACCGGACGATTTTCAAGCCGAGACCACCCAGTGCGCTGATTCGTAAGGACTTCGTTCGTGAGAGACGACTGGCTCAACCGACTGAGATTGCCGGGGCGACGGCTGCGGCAGTCATTTTCCGCATTGGCTTGGGCCAGCGTGTTGTTCACCGGCCACGCCCTGTCGGCCGAAGACGCGATTCCTCGTTGGTACGAGCCGTTCGCTGAATCGGCAAAGCGTGCCGATGAGCGGCCGCGTTATCCAGTTCGATTCGTTTGGCAAAACGATGAACTCGCCGAGCCACCGGAGGACCGAGAGCATCCGATTCGCCGAGCCGCATATCAGAATCAGTATCCGCTGAGCAAAGACTCGGAAGACCTGCTGCCGCGTGAGGAGTCGCTGGCTCCATCGGACGAGATGCCGACAAGCGATGACCCTCTCTTTTCCGACAACGATGGCGAGTTCCCTTGGATTGAGTGGAAGAAGACGGTTGGGACCGCAACCTGGATCGCTCCGAGTTCTGACGGGTTGGGAATTACCAGCATCGAGGCACGAGGCTCAATTGAGTTTCCCAAGTTTCAAGCGTTGTGGTTCGTGCCGCGACTCGCAGGACACGCACTGGATGGGCCAACGATGACCGACTTGCCAGCGCAGTTGTACGACTTCTCATTCGAGACCATCGGAGCATTGCCGATTGGAGAACGCTGGATCGTGCAAGCGGCGATCGCTCCAAGTTTCTTTACCGACTCCCATAACACGGGCCGAAAAGCGTTCCGTTTACCGGGGCGCGTGCTCGCTTTCTGGAAGTATTCCGACACGCTGACCTTCACGGCAGGCGTGCTGTACCTCGACCGGGACGACGTGAAAGCGATTCCGAGCGCCGGTGTGCTGTGGAATCCCAACGAAGACTGGAAATTCGAGTTGGCCGCTCCGCGTCCGCGCATCGCTCGGCGAATCTCACACGACGATTGCTTAGCGAGCTGGGCCTATCTGGTGGGCGAGTTTGGCGGTGGAACTTGGGCAATCCACCGAGCCTCCGGACTCAACGATGTCGCGACACTCAGCGATTACCGGCTGATGGTCGGCTACGAACGGAAATGGACCAGCGGCCGCAATTGGCTCGTCGAGGGCGGCTACGTCTTCAGTCGTCGCCTGGAATACACCTCGCAAATCGGCGACACCGATCTGCCGAGCGCCGCCGTGGTACGACTCGGCGTGACGTTCTGACAATGTCTCCGTCACCGCCCCGCGTGACGAGCCGAACGCTTCACCGACGCGGTTTGGGGATTCGGCGAACGTTAAGCTACCGGCGGGCGATGAACACCTCGACGTCATCCACAATCCATTCGGTGGACCAGGTGCGGCCGTTATCGGCGCTCATGACGTTAAAGAAGAGCGTGTTCATTTGCAGGTTCGGTTCGCCGTATGGCATCGTGCTGGCGATGCGGTCGGTGGGACGCAGCGGACCGGTCCCTTTGGTCGCGTAGTAATGGACGCGTCCGTCCGGCGAGAGCGTCATGCCCATCGTCCACCAGCCGGATTCGGTGATGACTGGTCCTGCCACGAAATCGTTGCCGTTTTCGTTGGCACGAATCACGAAGACCGCGTTGTCTTCTTTGTTCGGGCTGTCGGACTTGCAGTTAAGTTGCACGAACATCCCTGGCCAAGCTTGGTCGAGCTGCCGCGTCTTGCCGACTTTCTTGAAGAGCTTTCCGGTCGCCGGTTTCCAAACGTGGGTCAGCGTCTCGATGCGGAAGCCGAACGACGAACCGGTGCGTCTCTCCCATTGTTCAAACGGCGGCATGTAAACCCGCGCGACAACATTTGGCGTCCACATATTGGGAATCGTCCCGCCGAAGCGGTTGTTGCCGTTCATGATGAAGTCGTCTTGCTGCATCTTGAAACTGGGCGCTCCGGGAATTCCAGTCTGCACCGAGCGCAGCTTCATCGCCCCTTTGCTGTTGGGCAGTCCGCCCGCCGGAGTCGCCACCCGCTCGACGACGTCGGGTTGGCCGCGCAGCAAACTTTCGAACCAGCGGTTGTTGTTCGCCTGGCCCGACGGGTAGCGGACCTGATGGTCGATGTTGTTGCTGCTCTTGGGAAGATTCGGAACATACTCCCATTTTTCGTCTTCAAAGTCGTCACCGATCTCCGTCAGCTTTTCGCCGGTGCCGGGAACGACTTGGGCATTGGCGATCGAAACGCCACTGATCATCAACGTGGCGACTGCCAAAACCCCCGCGACTTTGCGGATGAGGCAAAACTTGAGAGCGTCCAACATGCTCCGCACCCTTCGTCAGCTTGCGTGAAAAAAATCGGCCGGCAACTCGTGCCGACACAGACCGATCCGACCATCCGTGATATCGGTCTCGACCGTCGCAAGCGCCAAAGGAAACTCCGTTCGGCGGAGCAACCGGAAAGGTCTCGCGCACAGACAGAATCGACAGAGCAAACCACGACGAGAAGGCATTCCCACTCAAGTCGGGCTGGACCGATTCGCAGAGTCGGCGATCACACCGGAACGCCATTGAATTCCAGTGACTCACCAGACAACGCCGCCAGCCGCGGAATCTCAAGAGCAATTTCTTGGAGTAGAACGCGGCTGTTGAACAGTCCCTTTCGACCAACCAACTCCCACAAGATCCGGCCATCAGGCCGCGCGTCTTCGGGTGAGCGAATCGCTCGCTTGATGGTTTGGGCGAGGCCGGAGTGATTGATGAAAGTTCCGTCGCGTTCAGCGAACGAACCGGCGGCCAGCAGAATGTGTCCTCGCGCAGAGACCGCTGATGGGAGTATGTCTTGAACGATCAGCGTTTTGACTTTCGCCAACGCGGCGGCGTGTGATTCATCCAGGCCGCCGCACGGATCGCCACCGACGAAATAGAGCGTGTCGATGCGGCCCTCAGCAGCGTCGCCCAGGATGTCGCCGATGTTGATGATCGAACCTTGGAAGTGTTGCAGTACCGCCTCGACGCCTCGACGGTTCGGGCACTTCTCGGCGCGGATTGTGAATTTGACGTTTTCTTGAGCGTTGCCTCGAACATCCTTTGGGTAGTGGTCATCTTGGCCTTCAACGCGAACGGGACCGAGAGCCAATCGGACATCGGGACTGAGACTCTTCAAGTGCTTCGCCAATAGGTATGCCTCTTCGACGGTCATCCACGGCGAGAGGACGGCTGCCACTGCTTTCGGGGTCTTCGTCGCGGCATCTTTGAGACCATTGCGAGTCGCAGTCAGAGCGGTATCCCAATCGACGGCGACTCGGCGATCGTCCTGAGACATCTCCGGCCGCTTGAGCCGCTGGTCGGAGTGGATGTACTTCCAACCGAAGCGGCCGTCGTCGCACATGAAGTCGCCTTGAGCCTGCGGATTGTTGCGCGGCTTCAGGCGGAAGACGGTCTCGTTGTTTTGATCGACCTTGATGCTGCAACCGGCCGAGCAATCGGGACAGACGCTGTCGGCGGACTTCAGCCACCAGACTCGTTGCTTGTAGAGAAAATCTTTCGAGCACAACGCGCCGACCGGGCAGAGATCGACGACGTTGCCGGCGAGTTTGTTGTTGACCGGAATGCCGGGGAAGATGTCGATCTCTTCGTGGTCGCCACGATTGATAACTTGCAGCTCGCCGGTGCCGCTGATTTCGCGAGTGAACCGCACGCAGCGAGTACACATCACGCAGCGGTCGGTGAACAGCGTGATCTGGTCGCCGATATAGTCCTTGTCCGGCTTGAGTTCCTTCGGTTCCATCAGCCGGCTCTGCATGTGGCCGAACTTGTAGGTGTAGTCTTGCAGGAAACACTCGCCCGCTTGATCGCACGTCGGGCAGTCGAGCGGATGGTTGAGCAGCAAATACTCCAGCGTCGCCGCCTGAGCCTGCTTGACCTTCGCCGAATTTGTGACGATGACCGTCCCGTCCTTGACCGGCGTCTGACACCCCGGCACGACTTTCGGCTGCATCGCGACCGTGCCATCCGGCTTCTTGTCGCCGACCTCGACCAGGCACATGCGGCAACTGGCCACAACGGTCAGTGCCGGATGCCAGCAATAATGCGGAATCTCAATGTCGGCCCGCTTCGCCGCCTGAATACAATTCAGCCGCTCGCTGTCGCCGAGGGAAACTTCTTTACCGTTGACTGTGACTGTGGGCATTTCGATCTGTTTCTTTTGGGAACGCTAATCTGCGCTGATCTTCACTGAAGGAAACAAGCAGTTAGACAATTGGCCTCTTTAGGACGGCAATAATCTCGCGGCTCATGCCGTCCATCATGTTTGTGTCAAAAACTGAAACCACCTCCCAGCCGTCGCGTCCGAGTTCGTTCAGTTTTCCGTCGAACTCATTCTGGTCGAGCTTCCCACCAATGAACCATCCCTTGGCCTCGACTTTAAGCGACATGTATTCCCATCTCTGAATTTGAGCAGCCACTTAGTGACCTCCCATCTTCAAACTCACCAGCGTGCTTTTTCTGCCGCTGTTGATCCACTCCTCGAAGTCGCTGCGGTATTTGTTGATGGCGTTTTTGACGGGCCAGGCGGCTCCGTCGCTGAGGCCGCAGATCGTTGTGCCGGGGATGATGCCGATGCCGTTGGCGACTTCCAGCAGCAGGTCGATGTCGCGGAGTTGGCCACGGCCGTCGAGGATGCGTTCCAGGATTTTCGTCATCCAGGCGGTCCCCTCGCGGCAGGGAGTGCATTGGCCGCAGCTCTCGTG
>CAMDEA010000242.1 GCA_945893045.1 Planctomyces sp. SH-PL62 | reverse complement strand
GACCATTCGTCCGAGGAAGATTCTCATTGGTCGCCGTCGATGAAGGCCGCCATCGCGGGTGCGGCCGTTGGCGGAACCTTCGCCGCTGGAAGTGCTCTGTCCCATCATCGCGGCTCAATCGGCAAACGCCCCGCACGCCCCGTCGTGCGCTACACCGGGACAACGGTCGTCCCGCAATCGTCGTTATCGCATGCCGCACGTTCGTAATGTTGGATGACTCTCGATGACCTCCGCATCGCTCTCGCAAACTTGGACCGCTCTGCGAGGCATGCACGTCACGCCGCGTGACGGGGCGTGCGATGCGGATTCGCTGCCGCTCGATCAGGAGTTCGCCGCCGGAACGCTCATCGGCGATTTTCAGATTGAGTCACTGCTGGGACGGGGCGGCTTGTCGCGCGTGTACCGAGCACGGCAGCGGTCACTCGACCGCACGGTCGCGTTGAAAGTCACGCTGGTTCGCGAAGCGGACACGCACGGCACTGACGAAGGTCGCACGATGGCGGCCGTCGTACACGATCACATCGTGCCCGTGTTTTCGGAGCAGACCGTCGGCGCGTTCCGCCTTTTGGCGATGGGCTTCGTCGCCGGCCCCACGCTGGCCGAGTATCTGGCAGAGCAACGCGAACCTCGCACCTCTTTCGCCTGCCGCACGGTTCGAGATTTGGCGCAAGCGCTGGCGCATGCCCATCAGCTCGGCATCCTGCACTGCGACATCAAGCCGGCCAACATCCTGTTTACTCCCGATGGCCGCGCGATGCTGACCGATTTCAACGTCGCCGTGCGGCGAGACGAAGTGGATGGTTCCAGCCAGCCCATCGGTGGCACGCTGTCATACATGGCTCCGGAACATCTGGCACTGCTGACCGGTCGCAGTGCTCCGACAGCGGTCGATGAACGAGCCGATCTGTACTCGCTGGGCCTGGTGCTCTTTGAACTGCTGACGGGAGCGTGGCCGTTCGCGGAGTCCGATGCAACGACCGATCCCCTGTCGGCGGCGGCACAGCTTCAGGCCATTCGCCTGGCTGCGACGGTCCGTTTCCCAACGAGCGCTCCGCGACTTTCGCCCGGCTTGCGGTCGATCGTCGAGAAATGTTTGGCACCGCAACCCGCTGATCGATACCAGTCCGCCAATGAATTGGCCGACGACTTGGACCGCCACCTGACTCATCGCCCGCTCCGTTTCGCACCGGACCCCAGCCTGCGCGAACGCGCGACCAAAGGGGTTCGCCGGCATCCGGCAGGGACCGTCGCCGTGATTGCCGGCGTGCTGATCGGGGCACTGGCGATTCGCTTCGAGAGCAACTCGCTCGCGTTGACAGACACGGGACGTGCGGCCGTCAACGGACCAACTTCGGTCACTGCCGCCCGTCGCGCCGTGGAATGGGATCGACGCGGACGCGAACGGTTGGCCAATCGCCGCTTTGAGGACGCGCTGCACTGTTTTGATCAAGCGGTCGCGTTCAATTCGCAATTGGCTCCGGCCCACCACAACCGAGGCGTCGCTCAATTCCGCCTGGGACAATTCTCCAGCGCGTGCGCGTCGTTCGACCGAGCCATCGAACTGGGCAACACGACCGCGCTGCTGTTGTCCCACCGAGCCGCTGCCCGCTTCGCACTCGGCGACGTCGCCGGTGCCGAAGCGGACTTCACGCGCGCGAAAGAGGTCGCCTCGGAATCCGAACTCGGCGAAGTCCTGGCCAACCTCCGTGAATTTGATTCGCTCCGCAGTGCCACACCGTGACGAGTCGATCGCACTGTGGGCACCGACCACTCGCGAGTGGCGTTCAGGCAATCGAGTAACCGCCATCCACCGGCATCACGACACCCGTCATGAACGCCGCAGCCGGCGAACACAGAAACAGCACCGGTCCCGCGATGTCTTCGGGCCGTCCCCAACGGCGCATCGGCGTGCGATCCAAGATCGGCTGACTGCGCTCCGAATTCTCGGCCAGCGGCTGAGTCATCGGCGTCTCGATCCAGCCGGGCGCGACCGCGTTGACTCGAATCCCGTCAGCCGCCCAGGCGATCGCCAGCGACTTCGTGAGCTGCGCGACGCCACCTTTGCTCGCCGAGTACGCCGGCACGAAGCCACTGCCGAAGAAACTGAGCATCGACGCCGTGTTGACGATGCACCCGTGCGACTTCGCCAGGAGCGGACGACACGCCAAACACAACCGCATCGTCCCCGACAAGTTTGTGTCGAGCACATCAAGAAACGTCGCCTCGGAGAATTCCACACCGCCGCGCCGCAACAATCCCGCGCAGTTGACGAGCACATGCAGCGAACCGAATTCGCCGATGAGTTCACTGACTGCGAAAGAATCTCGCACGTCGAGCTGCCGGAATCGAATGCGGGTCTCGCGTTCGCTGGCGGCGACGACTTCAGCGTCACTCACACCCGTCGCCGTCACATTCGCCCCCGCATCCGCAAACGCCTGACCGATCGCAAAACCAATCCCGCTCGTGCCTCCAGCGACCAGCACCTGTTGTTGGGAAAAGTCACATGGCATAACAGCGGCGATCCGTGTCATCCGCGATCTCCGTGTTCTGTCCGCATCACCCGCTCCCAGAGAAGCACACGGATAGCACGGAGGACGCGGATTTCTCAGAGGATTCTGAAAAGGAAAGCTGGTCGGCAACGCGGTCACGAACCGCGCACGCTCGCCAAGTATCGGCTGAGCGTTCCGATGTTGCGAATGAATGTCTGGCTGTCGATGACGCGCCGAGTTGGATCATTCTTGTCGTGGTACCTCAGTTGCCCATCTTCGACCCACGCTCCGCGATCATCCAGGGAATCAATCAACTTCTTGACTTGAGCTTCGAACGCCGCCGATGACTTGGGCCGCGACGGTTTCATTTCCCGCCGAGCCGACAGTTCTTTGTCCGTCAGCTTCGTTACGCCGTCGTATTCGCGTCGGAGTTGATCCAGCTTGCCGTCGAGCTTGAACCCGTAATGCGTCGGCATGTCGCTGTCGTCGTAGGTCAACTCGTAGGTCTTCGTGAAGTACAGCGGCTTGTTCGTCTTCAATTCGTAGAACCGAGCCATCTGGCCGTTCTTCAGCCGCGAACGTTCCAGATAATCCAACGCCTTCGGAATCGGTGCAAGAAATTTGCGATCGCCGGTCTCGACAAACAGTCGCATCAGAATCCGCATCGCTCCTTGCGACTCGCCGCCGGTGATCGAGGCCGGCTCGAACTTGCGTGCCCAGCACGGGTGCATTTCCCAGTCGTACTGCTGAGCCCACGCCGGCTGCGGTTCCGGCATCTGCGCGAGAATCAGGAACTCGCCCCCGTTGAGCGCCGCGTCGCGATACTTCGGCTGCTGATAGATCTTCGCAGCCATGAGCAGCGCGTCGATGGTATCGGCCATCGCGTTGTCGTTGAGCGTGTAGAAGTACCAATACTTCCCGCCGGGATATGTCCGTGACCACGACTCCGGATAGCTCGCCGGCTTCACCGGATAGTCCGCCGGGTTCGGGAACGAGTCGTAGCCTTGCCCCCAAGCGCCGTTCGGAAACTGAGCCTTCACGACGCTGTCGAGCGCGAACAAGCTCGCCTCGTGCAGCTTCTCGTCTTTGAACTTCAACACCTGATCCAACCGCATCAGCAGCCGCATGGCCGACTGCGTTTTGTCGTCGTCGAACGTCGTGTGGTTGTTCTGCCGCTCGCGTTCCTTCTCGACTCGATAGGCGAACTTCCGCCGCTCGTTCGGATCGAACTCCACCGACTCGCGCCACCCGCCGGTCCGAAGCTGCCCCTGAATCAAACACTCCGCCGCATCGCGAGCCGCCTTCAACAAGTAGTCCTCGCCGAGCAACTCATACGCTTCGAGATACGCCATCCCGACGGACGGAGTCCCCGGCGGCTGCACCCACACCTTCTCCGTTTCGATCTTTCCTTCCCCTTCACGCTTCGTCAGGTCGTCCGAGTACCGATAGACGTACCCGCCATGCACCGCGACCTTGCCGTGATAGAAGGTGACAGCCCGTTTCAAAGCCGACGCGGCTTGCTCCGTCAACGGCTCGGCGGCCACGATCGGACTCGTGAAAACGATGACAAACACGAGCAACGAAAGTCGGTTCATCGTCATCCCCTTTTGTCGCCGCCGTTCATTCAAAGATCGAACGAACCGGAGTGCTGAAGCCGGGAAGAGCGGGATCGGCGGTTAATGTCTGTTGGACATTGAAGAGCTGCGGATCGGCATCGGGACGGTGGACTTCGACGGTTCGGAAACGCGGACTGACGATCCAAACCAACGCGACCCCCGCAGCCAAGTAGTCTTCAACCTTCTCCGTAATGTCTTCGATCGTGTCGGAGGGCGAGAGGATTTCAACAGCCAGGATCGGCGGGCCATCAATAAGCGAGGTTCCACGGGAATCGTCGTTGGCGACGTCGTAATCGAAATAGGCAACGTCAATCCCCACGGTGATGAGCGGGTCATGTCGGAGGATGCAGCCGATTTCCCCGGAATGGATTTCGCCTGTCTTGGGTGGCTGCTGATCGAGCCAGTTCCTGAGAAGTTGGGCAATTCGAGCTTCCACTTTCGCGTGGTGTTTGTTTCGACGTGTCACGTTCTCACCCCTGAATTCGCGCAAGACACCTCGCCGGACTTCCCGATAGACGCCGTCGTCGGGGAGCGCGAGGAACTCTTCCAAGGTGATGCCATTGGCGACCGCTGTGCTCATGCGTGGTTCTCCGCAGTCCGGGGGCTGACGCCCTCCGGCTCGCCTGAATTGCTTTCTTAGCTCGCCGTCAGTTCGACCAGTTGAACTCGTTCGACTTGGATTTGTCGAGCTTTCTCGTCATCGACGTAGTCGCTGTGGCAGTTCGCTTTGGTCTCTTCGGCTCCAACGGATTTCTTGACCTTGTTGGCCAGCTTGTGGATATCGTCGGGGCTGAGCACTCCGCGCTTTTCGAGAACGGCGAGTTGCTCGGCCGAAAGAGCGGCGGTCTTCTTGGCTTTCTCCCAGGCGAACTCTTCGGACTTGCCGGAGGCGAATTCGACGATCTCTTTCGAGATGCGGACGCTGCACCAGTCGTGGCCGCACATGGCGCAGAAGTCGGTGTCCACGTCGAGGTCTTCGTCGTGCAACGCGCGAGCGAATTCGGGATCGAAGGACAGCTCGAAGTGCTTGTCCCAGTTGAGGGCCGCGCGGGCTTTCGTCAGTTCGTCGTCGCGGTCGCGAGTGCCGGGGATGCCCAGAGCGACGTCGGCGGCGTGAGCGGCGATCTTGTAGGCGATGCAGCCTTGCTTCACGTCGTCCTTCTTCGGCAGGCCGAGATGCTCCTTCGGCGTGACGTAGCACAACATGCTCGCGCCGTGATAGCCGGCGGCGGTCGCTCCGATGCAACTGGTGATGTGGTCGTAGCCGGGGAAGAT
>CAMDEA010000241.1 GCA_945893045.1 Planctomyces sp. SH-PL62 | reverse complement strand
GGTAAAGACTTGCGAGCAGGGTTGGCGGGGTTCACGTTCGCCTCGACTGACATGTTTGGGGGCGACACAAAGATCGACCGAGTTCGTTACGACTCGCCGATGTATCGCGCGGGGTTCAAGGACGGCGATCAGATTCTGGAGCTCGATGGCCACAAGGTGACGCGGCCGGCGCAGGTGAAGCATGTCCTCGGCGGGAAGATCGAAGGGGACAAGCTGGCGATCACGATCAAGCGTGGTGCGGAAACGAAGCAGGCGGATCTCACACTGGTTGGAGAACTGCCGCCGTTTGAAGCGGGGTTTCTCGGAGTCTTGCCGACACGGGAGAAGTTGGCGGGAGGTAGTGAGGGTGTCGGCGTGCGTTGGGTCTATCCCGACAGTCCGGCGGCGAAGCTGGGACTCAAGCCGCGTGATCGGATCGTGAAAGTTCGCGATCAGGCGATTACGTCGGCCGCACAGTTGATCGACCAAGTCAGTCGAATTCGTCCGACGGAAAAAGCGGCCGTCGTTGTGCGACGCGACGGCCAGGAACAAACGCTCGAAGCGACGCTCGCCGGTTATCCGGCCGATGTGCCGAAAGAGTTGCCGACGTCACCGATCGAAGCGGCCGTCGAGGGTGAACCGAAGAAGCCGGACGGCAAAGTCGAAGCGGACGGCGACAAGAAAGTGGAAGGCTCCGACAAGCCGCGGACTGGTCGCTTCGGCGAAGAAGTTGCCGACAGCAAGAACGCTTGGTGGGCGTTCGTGCCGGAGAGCTACAACCCGGCCTATGGATATTCGCTGCTGGCTTGGCTGCATCCGCCGGGCGACACGTTGGAGGCGACGATCTTCGACTCGTGGAAGCTCGAAGCGGAACGTCGCGGCATCATTCTGCTGGGACTGAAAGCGGCGAACGTGGGTGCGGGTTGGCAAGCGAACGAAGCGGAGTTCGTCCACGAGACCGTGGTCTCGTTTCAGAAGAAGTATTCGATCGACGCTGGCCGAGTAGTCCTGCACGGCTACGACAAGAGCGGCCCGTTCGCGACGCATCTGGCGTTCAAGCATCGCGACGTGTTTCGCGGATTGATCCTCGCCGCATCGCTAATCACCGAGCGTCCGCCGGAGAACTTGCCGGAGTATCGGCTGCAATTCCAGTTGATCTGTGGTTCGAAAGATCCCGCACACGCCTTCCTCGACCGCAATGCCAACAGCCTGCGACAGCTCAAGTATCCGGCGAACTTCACGAGCTTGCCCGACTTGGAGCATCGGTATCCGAACGCTGACGGAGTGGACGCGATGGCTCGCTGGATCGACTCGCTGGATCGGCTGTGATCGTCGAGCGGACTCGGACAAGGAGGAACTCATGGCGACCGTGACGGAGCCAAAACCAGACAACGCCGAGCTTCCGGTGCTCGATTACTGGAAGTCGCTCAATCCCGAACCGCTGCCGGTGCGCAGTCGCGAACTGCTGGCGGTGTCGTGGTTGGTGGTGCTCAGCGATTTGACGATCTATCGCGGGCAGGGCTTCGCCGGATATGGGTTGTTCTTCGCGGTGGCTCCGGTGCTGTTGGCTCTTGGCTCGCTCAGTCAGCAACGCCAGCGAGTTGGTTGGTTCATCGCGATCCTGCTGTGGATGTTGGCCGCACGGTTGGTGTGGTGTGGTTCGAGCTTGGCGGTGTGCTGCGGATTCGCGGGTGTGGTTGCGTTCGCGATGACGTTGGCGAATCGCACACCGTTTGTGATGGCGGTGCTCGCATTCGCGGGGCAGACCGTGGCGGCGGGGGCTCGCGGGTTGGGGCATTACGGTCGCTCGGCCCACGGAGACTTGCGGCCGCTCAAACATTCGTCGGCGATGTCTGTCGTGATGCCGTTGGCGGCGTTTGGTTTGTTCGGATCGTTGTTCGTGCTGGCGAATCCGGATTTGGTCTCGTCGTTCTCGCATCGGTTTGGACGTTGGCTGACGGTGATCAACGATTGGCTGATTCACTTCTCGTTCTTGGAAGTCGCGTTCTGGGTGGCCGCCGCTTGGTTCTTCGTCGGTTTGCTGCGTCCGACGCCCGTCGAGTCATCCGTGGGGCCGCTCGCGCCGAATCGGACAGCGACCACGGCGACGTCTGGGCCGGCCCCGTTGTATTCGGCGTATCGCAATACGCTGCTGACGGTGATCGGCTTGTTTGCCGCGTATCTGGTTTTCGAGTTTCAATCGCTCTGGTTCCGCGAGTTTCCCAAGGGCTTTCATTATTCGGGATACGCTCACGAGGGAGCGGCTTGGCTGACGTTCGCACTGGGGTTGGCGACGGTGATGCTGTCGCTGATCTTTCGCGGCGACGTCTTGAACGACGAACGACTGCCGAAATTGAAACGGTTGGCTTGGATTTGGTCGGCGCTGAATCTGTTGCTGGCGATGGCGGTCTATCACCGGTTGTGCATCTACATCGGGTTCAATGGCATGACGAGAATGCGAATGATTGGCTTCTACGGCATGACGGCGGTTGTCGTCGGCTTTGGGCAGGCGGTGTGGAAGATCGCTCGGCAAAGAGATTTCGTGTGGCTGTTTCGCACCGATCTGTGGGCCTTGGCGGCGGCATTCTATTTGTACGCACTGACTCCCGTGGACTTGATCGTGATGCGCTACAACGTGGCCCGCATCTTGGCGGGAGATCCGGCTCCGTCGGTGCAGATCAGCGTGCATCCGATCGACGCCGAGGGCGTTCGCGAATTGTTCCCGCTCATGGAGTGCCGGGATGAAATCATTCGCGAAGGAGTGAAGGCGCTGCTGGCTCGGCGCGAGAGTGAGATGGCGGCGGAGGATCAGCGGACGGGAAACGAGTTCTCGAACTGGGAGCAACTCACGGCGATTCAATTCGCAGAGGAAGCGTTGCTTGATGAAATGAGGACCGATCGTGACCGGATGAAGCCGTACTCTGGTCCCGTCAAACGTGAGGAAGCGTGGGAGCGGTTTCAGAAGTACGCCTATCAGTGGTATTGAGTCGGTTGCCGTTGGGCGACTTCGACCCGATAAATCGGGTCACTACGAGCGGGCGTGCTCAGTCTCATTCGTTGGTGACGGGCTGGTCGGGCAGGAATGCCCAACCTACGGGGAGGGAGGCATCATGGTGAGTATTCGAGAGACCGATGTGGTTGTGATTGGCGGCGGACCGGCGGGTTCGACGGCTTCGACGTTGATCGCTCAGAAGGGGCATCGCGTGCAGCTCTTCGAGCGTGAGAAGTTTCCGCGGTTTCACATCGGCGAGTCGTTGATTCCGGAGACGTATTGGGTGCTCGAACGGCTCAATATGCTGCCGAAGATGCGGGCCAGCCGGTTCGTGCATAAGCACAGCGTGCAGTTCGTGAATGCGGCAGGAAAACTGTCGGCTCCGTTTTACTTTTGGGACAACAAGCCGCATGAATGCTCGCAGACGTGGCAGGTGGTTCGCAGCGAGTTCGATTTGATGATGCTCAACAACGCGCGCGAGCATGGCGTCGAAGCGCATGAAGGGGTGCGGGTGCTCGACGTGATCTTCGAGGCAGACCGCGCGGTCGGTGTGAAGATTCAAGAGGCGGATGGAACTCAGTGCGAAGTCCGGGCGAAGGTCGTCGTCGATGCCAGCGGGCAGAGCGGGCTGTTGCAGAACAAATTCAAACTGCGAGTCTGGGATCCTGTGCTCAACAAGGGGGCGATCTGGACTTATTGGGAAGGGGCGTATCGCGACACCGGACGCGATGAGGGGGCGACGGTCGTCATTCAGACGCCGAACAAACAGGGTTGGTTCTGGAACATCCCGCTGCACGACAACCGGCTCAGCTTGGGAGTGGTGGGGCCGTTCGACTACCTCTTCAAGGGACGCGGGACTCACGAGCAGACTTATCACGAGGAAGTTGAGAAGTGCCCGGCCGTGGTGGAGCGAATCGCCAACGCGAAGCGGGTCACGGGCTACTTTGCGACGAAGGATTATTCGTATCGCGCGACGCAGGCCGCTGGCGACGGCTGGGTGACGATCGGCGATGCGTTCGGGTTTCTCGATCCGCTGTATTCGTCGGGTGTGCTCTTGGCGTTGAAGTCCGGCGAGATGGCGGCGGATGCGATTGTCGAAGGACTGAAATCCGGCGACTTGTCGGCCGGGCAACTCGGCAAGTGGTCCACGGTGCTGAATCAAGGGATCGACCGAATGCGGCGGCTGGTCTGCGAGTACTACGACGGCTTCAGCTTCGGCAACTTCGTGAAGAACTATCCGCACCTGAAAGGCAAAGTCACCGACTTGCTGATCGGTGACTTATTCACGGACAAGGTCGATGTGGTTTGGGAGCCGATGGAGTCGCTGTACGGCGAAGGCAAGCACACTCCGAACGCCTGGAATGCTGGGACACCGGCCGAAATCGCGGCGACCAAGGCCAACGAACTATTTCTGCCGGATGGGCCGCGACCGTAGGTTCAGAGACAATTCCTTTGAGCGGAATGGCGCTAGCCACCGGTGCCTTGGATTCGATTTCCATTCCCAAAAACCGGCGGCTAGCGCCTTGCCGCTCAGTCGTCCGGGACACAGGTTGAGCCGACTTGAGAGGGATGTCATGCCGTCCGAACGATACCAATCTCGACAAGCCAATTTGTTATTGCTGATCCGCGAGGCCGAGGTCGATGCGCTACTGGTCACCGGCGTGTCGAATGTTCGTTACCTCACTGGCTTCTCCGGCGACAGCAGCGCGCTGCTGATCGGGCCGAGCGTGCGAGTGCTGATCTCGGACAGCCGGTATCAGACGCAGATCGTTGAGGAGTGCCCGGGGCTGGAAGCCGACATTCGGACGCAGAAGACGAAGCCGCATGACCAATTGGCGGCTGTGATCGCGAAGGCTCGTCCGGGGAACCTGGCGATTGAGTCGCACATTCTGACGGTGCATGAACTCGGCAAGGTCAAAGAAGCGCTCGAGAAGACGGACGCCGGTAAGACAATCGAGATCAAACCGCTGGCCGAGTCGGTCGAGAAACTGCGGCAGATCAAAGATGACGATGAGATCGCTGAAACCCGATTCGCGATTCGCATCGCCGAGCGAGCGTTTGTCGCGATGAAGGCGACGCTCACCGACGACTTGACCGAACGGCAGGTCGCTCACGAGTTGGAGCACACGATGCGGCGGCTCGGTGCTGATCGATCTGCGTTCGAGCCGATCATCGCCGTTGGTGACCGCTCGGCACTGCCGCATTACCGATCCGGAGACCGTCGAATTGGTGAATCGACCTTCCTGCTGGTGGACTGGGGAGCGGCTCTTCCCAGTGGTTATCGCAGTGACTTGACCCGTGTTTTGGCCACAGATACCGTCCCCGGCCAACTTCAAGAACTTCATGGAGTTGTGCTCAAAGCTCAGCTTGCCGGCATCGCCGCGATTCACCCCGGAGCCAAGCTCAAGGACGTGGACTCGGCCGC
>CAMDEA010000240.1 GCA_945893045.1 Planctomyces sp. SH-PL62 | reverse complement strand
ATGAACGAGATTCTGATGAAGCACACCGGCAAGACGCTCGACGAATTGCAGAACGACACCGACCGAGACAACTTCATGACCGCCGACGAGGCCAAGGACTACGGCCTCATCGATCATGTCCTCAGCAAACTGCCGGTGCGCACCGGCGAAACAACGTAGCCATCATCGCTCCGCGTGATGAGCTGAATGATCTCGACGGCCGGAGTCGTCTCCCAGTTCCAATCGTTTGAAACGCGCGGCTCGTCACGCGGAACGGTGACGGCTACGTTGGAGCCATCACGGATGAGGCTCACTTTCCCAATGTTGCTGTTGGCATTCCTGGCCGGAGGCTGCGCCGGCCGGCGCGACGTCGATCTGCTGGAAGCGAAGCTGCGCGAACAAGAAGACCAAGTCCGCTCGCTGCACGCGCAAGTTCAACAGTCCAAGTCCGAGCTCACTGCGGCTCGCCGTCTCAACGAAAACCTGAAGCAGCAATTCGTGCGACCGGCCAGTCACGATGAAACCTTCGACCTCGACGAGCTGCACTTTCGCATTACAGGCTTGAAGATCAACACGCTGCTGACCGGCGGCTTTGACCGCGACGGACTGCCGGGAGACGATCAAATCACGCTCTTCTTCACGGCCGTCGATGATCGAGACCGGACCATCCAAGTTCCGGGCCGCGTGGAATGCGAACTGCTCGACCCCGCGCAACCGGCGAATCAGCAGCGGTTGGGTGTGTGGTCGTTCGACGCACAGAAGACCCGCGCCGCGTGGGTGAAAACGCTGGGCAGTTTCGGATATCGTTTCGAGCTTCCGTGGCAAACGCCGCCTCAATCACGCGACCTGGAACTTCGAGTGCGGCTCCACGCCGTCAACGGAAACCAGTTCGAGACATCCACTCCGATCCGTATCCTGCTTCCGAAGTCCGCCCTCGGCGCGGACCAGCCGATGCCGTAACCTGAGACCAACCGCGTCTCGTAGGTTGGGACTCCGTCCCGACCCTCTTCGCGGAGGACTCGGGACGGAGTCCCAAGCTACAAAAAGGTGCCATTCCTAGCCGCGATGTGAATCGCTTCAATTGGCTGAGTTCAAAACCATGACACGACGAATTGCCGGCCTCTGCTTGTCGGGCCTCGTCATCTGCGGGTTCCTGACGCTCGCTCCGTTGTGCGGTGATGAATCGCCTGCCGCGCCGCCGATCGTGGCTCGCGCGAAACCCTCGGCGGATGACATTGATCGCTGGGTTCAAGATCTCAACGCTCCGGAATTCACCAAGCGGGAAGAGGCGACTCGGCGGTTGATCGCGGCCGGTGCCGTCGCCGCCGATCCGCTCGTCAAAGCGGCTCAGTCGAGTAGTCTCGAAACCACCTGCCGTATCAACACGATCCTGCGCACTTGGTACACGTCCGGCAAAGAGGAATTGATCGAGCCGGCCGAAGTCGCCTTCGAGCAGCTCAAAGAATCGAAGAACCGCCACATCGCCAGCCGAGCCGATGCGACGCTCGAACAGTTTGCGACCACGATCCGGCAAGACCGAGCCTTGGCCGAGATCAACAAGCTCGGCGGATCTGTAAAGGAATTGACCGGTAACGGACTTCGAGCCGTCGGTCCGGGAGAATCCAAGCACCTCATGGTCATCCTGGGCCGAGACTGGCGCGGCGGAGACGATGGACTGAAATTTGTCCGACGGCTGTCCAGCGACACCACGCTGTATCTGCTGCGAAATCGCGTCACCGAAAAAATTCTCACTCCCGGAGTCACGCCAGAAGGTGTGGAACAACTTCGCCGTGAGATGCCGCGTTTGAAGGGAGTCGCCTATCGCGGCCCTGCGTTTTTGGGAATCAGCCCTCTGAACCGCATCCCTGGCTGCTTTGTGGGGGACGTGTCTCCGGACAGTCCCGCCGCCAAAGCCAAGATCCAGTCCGGCGATGTCGTGACGAAGTTCGACGGCAAACCGGTCGCGGACTTCGAAGAATTAGTGCTGCTCATTCAAGACAAGCAGCCGGGCGACAAAATCAAAATCGAAGTCCTCCGCGGCGACGAAGAAGAAATCCTGTTCTGGCAACGATTGCAAGCGGTGAAGGAACCCGCAGTCAAAGAGCAACTCGAAAAGCTCCACAAACGACTGGCCGTGGAAGTCGAAGTCACACTGGCCGAGTGGGGCAGCAAGTGATTTGCTGACCGTCTGAAATTCCTCTGGCCCCATTCCTCTGGCAAATTGTTTTCGGCAGAGGAATGGGGCCAGAGGAATTAAAGTTTTGGTAACGACGCTTGCCGGAGTTGTTCGATCAGGTCTGCCGCGGCCGTACCTGGTGTTGGTGAAGAACAGATCGCGCTGCTCACTGCGACTCGGCTGGCACCGGCCGCACGCGCGGCGGCGATGTTGTCGAGCGAAATGCCGCCGATTGCGAACCACGGCAACGTGATCTCAGCAGCGACTTGGCGGACGAAGTCGAGGCCGGCGAGTTGGTCGAACGACTTCGTGCTGGTGGCGAAGCAGGGGCCGACGCCGAGGTAATCGGCTCCGTCGAGCACCGCTTGCCGAGCTTGTTCAATGTTGTGTGTCGAGACGCCGACCAAACGGTGCGGGCCGACGATGCGGCGAGCTTCACGTACGGAAAGTTCGTCTTGGCCAACATGCACGCCGTCGGCATCGGCGAGCACGGCGAGGTCGGGGCGATCATTCATGATGAAGAGCGCGTCCGCTTCTCGTGTCCATTCGCGCACACGGCGAGCAGCTTCGATGAGTTGGCGATCGGTCATGCTCTTCTCACGGAGTTGCACGATTCGGACTCCCGCCGCGAGAGCTTGTCGAATGGCCGGGCCGGAGCCGTGATGGCACAACGACTCGGTGACGAGCAAGTACAAGTCGCAGCTGGACAGCCGCTGGCGTGAAGCCAGCGTGGTCGTCAACACCTTCTCGACTGTGTAGAGCCGATAGCGGAGTTGTTCGAGGTGCGCTGGCAAATGTGGATCGGCGAGTCGTGGCCGAGATTGGGGCGAGTTCGTGGACTCTTCGCCAGCGGAGCCATCGGCCGTGTAGCCGAGCAGCAGTTTGGAAAACTCTTCGAGTGTGCGCAGCGCCTCTTCGACTCGGCGGCAATTGGCGACGACGACGTCGATGGGTCGCAGACGAGTTTGCTCACGCGATGTTTTGATGCGCGTGCCGACATCGCCCAGCGTGTCACGCGCGGTGGTCAGTCCCAGCCGGTCGAGGTCCAACAGCCGTTCGGTCAGTTCGTGCCGCAGTTCTTTGAGCAACCGCGACAGGTGCGCATCGTCGAGCGAGAAGCGCACGAAGTCTTCGACGACTCGCAGTCCCTCGCGAGCGCGGTTTGCCGCGGCGTCGAGCGTGCGCAGCGTGTCGATCAGGTCCGTGTCGGTTGGTGGCTGCCATTGGATTTCAAATTCGGGAACGATCGGTTGCGTGGCGAGGATGAGCGGTTGTTGCAGTCGCTCGCGCAAGCCCGGGGCGTTCAGTCCGAACGGGCGAAAGAACTCGGCAATGGTCTCGTCCACGATCGCCAGTGCGGACAGCAAGTGCTCGGTCCCGGCCACATCGTCGAGGCACAGATCCCTGGCCAACTCGCGCGCTTCACGGACGACGTCGGACAAGAGTGGGCTGAGTGGAATCGGCACCGGCGGCGGTTCCAGCGAATCGTCCCCATTCGGCGAGCGAGGAAATCGTGAGCCAATGGCTGCGAGGTCGATCCCGCATTGTGTAAGCAATTCACTGGCTCGCGTTTCATCGAGCGACAACGCCCATAAGAGATGCGCTGGCTCGGCCGCCACCGCGCCAGCCGCCCAAGCAAAGCGGCCGGCACCTTCGAGTGCTCGTATGGCTCCAGGTGTCAGGCCGGCATCAGACATGATGGGTTTGCGAAAAGTTTGGGATAACGGCTTTCGGCCATCGGCTCACGGCATTCGGCAGGGCGCAAGAAAAGGCCCCAGCGTGTTGGTCGGGCCAGCACGCTGGGGCGAATCGTCACAACACTTCTATTGTTTGTCGCCTCCACCCAGCGTGAACAGCGGGCCGGAGCCAGCTTCGCCCATGCCCCCCTTCAGTTGCTCGCGCGGGACAGGAGCGGCGGTTGGATCGTCGATCTTGATCTCGCCGGTCAGCTTGCGGCTGAGACCGATCTTGCGATCGTCCGTGTCCACGCGCAGGACGCGGACTTCCAACTCGTCGCCGACTTTGACCAGCTCTTCCGGGTTCTCGACTTTGGTGTCTCCCAATTCAGAGATGTGCAGCAGACCTTCGAGTTCCGGGGCCAGTTCGACGAAGACTCCGAAGTTGGTGATCTTCGTGACCTTGCCTTTGACTACTTCGCCCGGTTGGAACTTCGACGGGATATCGGTCGCCCACGGATCGCTGGCGAGCTGCTTCAGGCCGAGTGCAATTCGCTTGCGTTCTTGATCGACCGTCAGGACTTGGCATTCCAGCTCCTGCCCCTTCTTGAGCATTTCGCTGGCGTGCGAAATCTTCCGAGTCCAGCTCATGTCGCTGACGTGCAGCAACGCATCGACCCCCTCTTCGAGTTCGATGAACGCGCCGTAGTTCGTGAGATTGCGAACCACGCCTTTGACATTGGCACCCGGCGGGTACTTGGCGGCGACGTCGTCCCACGGATTGGGCAGCGTCTGCTTCATACCCAGCGAGATTTCCTGCTTCTCTTTGTTGATGCCGAGCACAACGACATCGACCTTGTCGCCGATCTGAACGATCTCGGTCGGATGGTTGATGCGCTTGGTCCAGGACATCTCGCTGATGTGAACCAGACCTTCGATGCCGTCTTCGAGCTTCACGAACGCGCCGTAGCTCATCACGTTGACGACCTCGCCGTTGATCTTCGCTCCGACCGGGTACTTGTCCCCGACGGCGTCCCAAGGGCTGGGGACCAGTTGCTTGAGGCCGAGCGCGATCTTCTCTTTCTCGCGATCGACGTGCAGCACTTTGACCTCGATCTCCTGGTCGATCTTAACCATTTCGGTCGGGTGCCCGATGCGGCCCCAGCTCATATCCGTGATGTGCAGCAGGCCGTCGATGCCGCCGAGGTCCACGAACGCGCCGAAGTCGGCGATGTTCTTGACGATGCCCTTGCGCACCGCGCCGTCCACGAGTTCCGCCAGCAGCTTCTGCTTGAGTTCCGTGCGGCGGTCTTCGATCAGCTTGCGGCGCGAGACCACGATGTTGCGGCGGGCCTCGTCGATCTTCAGGATCACGCATTCGATCTCGCGGCCGATGTACGTGCCGATGTCTTGCGGCCGGCGAATGTCCACTTGGCTGGCGGGCAGGAAGACGTTCACGCCAATGTTGACCAGCAATCCGCCTTTGATCTTGCGGAGGACCGCCCCTTTGACGACGTCCCCTTCGGCGTGATTCTTGATGACCCGCTCCCACTCGCGAACGCGGTCGGCCTTGCGCTTGGAGAGCATGATCAGGCCGAAGTCATCTTCGACCTCTTCGAGCAGCACGCTGATTTTCTC
>CAMDEA010000239.1 GCA_945893045.1 Planctomyces sp. SH-PL62 | reverse complement strand
AATTTCAAAATTGCCGAGGCAATTTTGAAATTTGAAGACCCGACCCCTCCGTCTAGGAATTCAAAATGATCGTCAGTTGGAATTGGTTGCAGGATTACGTTTCCCTGAAAGCCCCGCCTGCCGAAGTCGCGGAGCGGCTGATGATGGCTGGGCTGAACCTGGAGTCGATCGAACCGCACGGCGACGACCAAGCCATCGACTTGGAAGTCACCAGCAACCGCCCCGATTGCCTGGGGCACATTGGCGTCGCACGCGAGGCCAGCGTCCTCTTCAACAAGCCGCTGACGATTCCGCCGGCCAACGTGAAGTCCAACGGCCAGCCGATTGAGCAGGCCACGAGCGTCGCCATCGAGTGCCCCGATCTCTGCCCGCGCTACGTCGCTCGGTTGATTCGCGGGGTGAAGATCGGCCCCAGTCCGAAGTGGTTGCGCGACCGCCTGGAAGCCATCGGCATCGCGCCGATCAACAACGTCGTCGATGTCACCAACTATTGCCTGATGGAAAGCGGCCAGCCGTTCCATGCGTTCGACTTCGACAAGCTGCGCGGCGGCCGCATCGTCGTCCGCCGCCCGAAGCCCGGCGAAAAAATCCAAGCCATCGACCACAACGAATACACGCTGACGCCCGACATGTGCGCGATCTGCGATGCCGAACGTCCCGTTGCCGTTGCCGGAGTCATGGGTGGAGCCGCCACCGAAATCAGTTCTTCAACGAAGAACGTCTTGATCGAGGTTGCGGACTTCTCGTCGATGTCGATCCGTGCGACCGCTCGCAAGCTGAACCTGCACAGCCCGTCGTCGTACCGCTTCGAGCGCGGCGTCGATGCCCACCAAATGGACTGGGCCAGCCGCCGCTGCTGCGAGTTGATCCAACAAGTCGCTGGCGGCGAACTACTGGATGGTTCGATCTGGGCCGGTCAGCCTCCCTCCGTCGAACGGCCGGTCGTTTCGATCCGTCCGAATCAGTTCCGGCGCATCCTTGGCATCGACGTTCCCGCTAACGAGTCGCATCGCATCCTCGTCGCACTCGGACTTAAGCCGAGCGGGGACAAGTCCGATACGGACGGCACGCGGCATTATCTTGCTCCTAGCTGGCGGCGCGATCTCTCACGCGAGATTGATCTCATCGAAGAGGTCGCCCGCATTCACGGTTACGACAAGATTCCCGAAGATGTGTTCGTGCCGTTGTCGCTCAGCGAGAAGTCATTGACCGAACGAGTCCTCGACCGCGTTCGTGACACACTGACCGCCGCCGGCTTCTTCGAGACGGTCACGCTGTCGTTCGTCAGCAGTGAGTTGGCTGATCTGATCGTCGGTTGGGACTCCGTCCCGACCCATTCTGACGGTCGGGACAGGGTCCCAACTTACTTAAGCGTCGATCACTCCTCACGCCGGCAAGAGAACATCCTGCGACAAAGCTTGATCCCCAGCCTGCTTGTCGTCCGCCGCGACAACGAACGGCACGGCAACTTCAACGCGAAACTCTTCGAGACCGCCGGCGTGTATCTCGCCGCGCGGCCCGGTGATCCGACGGCCGAACCGCGCCGAGTCGCCTTCGTCACCGGCGGTTCGTTCGTCGAAGCCAAAGGGGTCGTCGAAACGCTCGCCCGCCGCATCAATCCGCAGTCGCTCGTCCGCGTTCGACCGAGCGACCAACCCCACTTCGTCCTCGGCCGAGGAGCCGAGGTGCTGCTCAACGGCCAACCAATCGGCTGGCTCGGTGAATTGTCTCGCGACGTGACCGACAAGCTCGATCTTCGTGACGCTGTGATCGCTGCCGAACTCGACCTCGCCACGCTCGAAGCCGTGCCGAACCTCGTTCCCACGTTTTCCGAATTGCCGCGCTTTCCGTGCATCTCGCGCGATCTCAACTTCGTGCTTGACGAATCAATCACATGGGAAGTGTTGCTCGAAGTCGTCCACTCCGCCGCCGGTCCGTCGCTCGACGGTGCCACGTTCGGCGGCCAGTACCGAGGCCAACAAATCCCCGCCAACAAAAAGTCATACTTGCTGACCGTCTCGTTCCGCGCCGCCGACCGCACGCTCACGAACGATGAAGTGGATGCCGCCGTGAAGTCGGTCATCGACGCCTGCGCGGCGAAACTCGGTGCTGCTCTGAGATGACGCGTTATGGGAGTGACGAAACGGTGCCCGTGTTCTGCTGAGCGCCGCTTTGAAAGCTGCTGGACTCAATGAGCCGTTCGCTCAATCAACTCGAATCGCACACGGACATGCGAGTCGCAGGAGCGACTCGCCTACGTGGCTCAGTCGCTCCCGTGACGGAGATTTCATAATGGCGAACTATTTCTCACGCTTTTGAAACAGCGGGCTCCGCCAAACACCCATTCGATGCAGCCAGAACTGCCAAAGCACCTGCACCGTCCGCAGGCCATACGTCACGCTACGTCCAAAGTTGATGCTCGAGGCTTCGTCGAAGTAGCGCACCGGCACCGGGATGTCTCCCAGCTTGAAGCCGAAGTGGACCGCCTGTGCCAGAAATTGGCTGTCGAACACAAAGTCGTCCGAGTTCCGCTCAAACGGAATCGTTTCCAAAACGTCACGGTGATAGGCCCGAAACCCGCTGTGAAAGTCTCCCAGATTTTGACCGAGCGCAATGTTCTCGCAGGTAGTCAGTCCGCGGTTTGCGACGTACTTCCACTTCGGCATTCCGCCATCGAGCGCTTCGCGCCGCGTGCGAATCCGCGAACCCAGCACCACATCGCAGATGCCCAATTTCAGAATCTCGATGGCGACCGGAATGACTCGGCTGTCGTACTGATAATCGGGGTGAATCATCACGATGAACTCAGCCCCGCGTTCCAGCGCGTGCCGATAGCACGTCTTCTGATTCCCGCCGTAGCCTGCGTTTTTCTCGTGCGTGATGACCGTCAGCCCCAATCCCCGCGCGATCTCCACCGTATTGTCGCGGCTGCAATCATCCACCAGGATGATCTCATCAACCGCTCCCGCAGGGATGTCGGCCACCGTCCGCTCGAGCGTTGCCGCAGCGTTGTATGCGGGCATGATCGCGATGGTTCGTCCGAGCCGTTTCGCCACCGACGAGACCTCCGCGGCCGTATTCAAGTGAGAGCTCGCAGCGATTGACGGAGTTATCTTGACGGCAGCTTGAGCTCCAAAGTCAGTCATGCTCTCAGTCCGATTTCAGAAACTTGCGAGACCCTTTAGCAGACGGTACAACCCCGCCTCCCCGTCGGGCAACCCGTCGCGTGCCACACGCTACTCTCTATCATCGGGCGATTAACTCAGCGGCTAGAGTGCCATCCTCACACGGTGGAAGTCACTGGTTCGAATCCAGTATCGCCCAGCTTTTTCGCAAGAACCCTCAAAAGTCCGAGGGTTTTTGCATTCGTGGTGACGCCATGCGATGCAGTGCGGACGCTGACTGGACCGGATTCTGCACCGCCGGTTGTGACGACTTTTCAAAGTGTGAGTCGAGCAGTTGCAGGTAGTGCTGCTCGGCGACACGCTCGCTGTTGCCGAGCCACGCACTGACAACGTGAGACGGGAATTGCTCCGTCAGTTCCGTCTGACGAGAGCTGCGCAGGTTGTGCCACAGTCGCGGCCACGGAGTCAGGCCGGCACATTTGACGATCTTTTGGAACCGAGTTCGCACGTTGACGGCTCGCCAGTTACCCCGTTGACCGGCTTCGTGTTGCAGGTCGGCAAGAACAAAAGCATCAGGATCAACCGGACGCTCGAAACCGCCGGTCGCTTGTTGGAAGACTTAATCGAGGTACGGCCGCAACTCCCCGAAGATCGGCACAATCCGAGTGGCCTTGGCCGAAGGTCGATTTCAGGCACGGTTCGGATGTGTGGGAATTGCTCGGCGACCTGCGGTTGGGTGTAGGAACCTTTTTGGGAATCTTCGGCCCGCCGCTCGCGTTTTTTTTGATCGCATGCGCCCTAAAGGGATTGCAGACCGAGGTAGAGCTGCGGGGCAAAGATGTCAGGAAGTCGCTTCGCCGGACCAGTGGTTGGTGGTTGCTGTCGATCGTTGTGGTATTGGCGCTGGCGACCGTCGGGATTTCATGGCTGTTGGCGGTGCCGACAGGTACTCCGTCGCGTCTCGCCTGGATTACGGATCTGCTGAGATGCTCTAGGTTCACATTCAAGGAGTTTGACGGGATAGAGTTCGCAATCCTTGTGGGTGCCTTTGCTGTGGCACATTTCGTAGCCCACGTTTTTTCAAAGTGGACGATTTGGCGATTTGTGTGTGCGTTCATTTCGGGCGGCGTAGGCGGCGCGATCCTGTATGCGATCGCTTTGAATCTGCTGGTTCCACATGCTGGCGAACCCTATCTGATCGTCACGATTGGACCTCCCATCGTGCTGTTGGCGTTTATCGCCGCAGTTTTTACTGAAGTGGCGTTGTTGGGCCGAGCGGCGGACGAACAGGAACGAGAATGGCAGAGTCGGCTGTCTGCCTGGGTGATGCTGGTGGCCACCGTCTGGGCCGTGGTCTCGGGGCTGTCGTTGTACGGCAGTTTATGGCTGTGGCAGGCGGGCCGGTGGTGGCAGGCTGCTCTGGCGGCCGGCTGGGTGACATCGGCGGTCGGCGGAGTGCTGGCCGCGAGGAGCGTGAAGACCAACGGTCATAGCCGCCGATCCTGGCTTGATCTCGTGGGAATGGTTGCACCGTTTGTGTTTCTCGTCGGTCTAGGTTGCGCGATGTCGCTGCTGGCCAGTTGGCTGGTGGACGCCGATCCGCAAGACGGGAAACATGTCGCAGCGATTCAAAAAATCGTGAGTTCGGTGAAATCAGTCGAGGATCCGAAAGATGAGTTGAATGCTCCCACGGTAGTGACTTTCAAAACCAAAACCGACGCCACGAACACGGTGGTCAGCGACGAAGTCACACGCGAGCGGCGAGTCGTGCGAACTCCGCATGTGGTCGAGCGAACGGCCCGGCTGTACTGGTGGGGTGTGGAAAATGCGAAGCTGCTCACGACGTTCGCATATTTCTGCGGAGCGATAATCGTCGCCGGGTTGGCCACTTGGCGTGTGGACATCAACGAGTTCTCGCTAAATGCAATGTACGCCAATCGCCTTGGACGGTGTTATCTGGGAGCCTCGCGGAGAAAACGCACGGAGGATCTTTTCGCCACAGCCTCCCATGCTCATGGCCGAGAGCGGTATCCCAACTCCGTGACGGGCTTTGATCCCGACGACGATTTTCCTCTCAGTCAATTGCGGATTGGCGTCTCGCCCGTTTCGGTGCCTGAATCGAGCGGCAACGTCCCAATTCCCGATGTCAAAGACGTGCCCTATTGGGGACCGTTTCCATTGATCAACGCCGCGTTGAATCTTGTCGCGGGTGATCAACTCGCGTGGCAAGAACGGATGGCCGAATCCTTCGTACTGTCGCCGCTGTATTGCGGGGCAAACTCATTGGGATACCGAGAGGGTGTGCCAATTTTGCCTGGCGCGATGAATACAGAGTTGTCAGAATGAGGTTGAAAATGTTCGGAACCTCTTTCTGGAGTCGATCATGGATGATGTCCCACAAGTGAAATCCGAGTTGTTGATGCCAGCGGTTCGGGAGCAGGTGG
>CAMDEA010000238.1 GCA_945893045.1 Planctomyces sp. SH-PL62 | reverse complement strand
TCGACGATCAGTTTCGTCAAGCCCTCGGTGCGAGCCAGCGATTGAGCGCGGCCGCTGGCGGCCCAGGCGAAGCGGATGACTTTCACGTCACGCTCTTGAGCTTTCGCTTCGGTTTCGGTGAGGCCGCACCAAGCGAGTTCCGGGTCGGTGAAGACGACGGCGGGGATCGCGATGTTGTCGAATTCGGCCGGTTCGCCGACGAGGGCTTCGATCGCGACCTTCGCCTCGCGCGTGGCTTTGTGAGCCAGCATCGGTTCGCCCGCGACGTCGCCGATGGCGAGAATGTTCGGATCGGCGGTGCGGCAGCAGCGGTCGATTTTGACGAAACCTTTCTCGTCGACTTGGACCTTCGTGTTTTCGAGGCCGAGGTTCTTGCTGTTCGGCTTGCGGCCGACGGAGACGAGGACTCGGTCGAAGGTTTGTTTCGGTTCGAGTCCTTCGCCCTGCATCTCGACCACGATGCCGGCTTTGCTCGCGGTCAGGCTGAGCACTTTCGTGTTGACGTGAATCGCCTTGAACTGCGTTTCGAGCCGCTTCTGCAACGGCCGCACGAGGTCTCGGTCGGCGGCGGCGAGGATCGTCGGCAAAGCTTCGACCACCGTGACTTCGCTGCCGAGCGCGGCGTACACGCAGCCCATCTCCAACCCGATGTAGCCGCCGCCGATGACCAGCAGCTTCTTCGGGATGTCTTCCAGCGCGAGTGCTCCGGTCGAGTCCATCACGCGCGGATCGCCGATCGAAAACATCGGCGGCATCGCAGGGGACGAACCACTTGCCAAGATCGCCTTGTCGAACGTCATCTGTTCCGTCGTGCCGTCCGATTTCGCGAGGTTCAGCGTGTTCGAATTCGCGAACGTAGCGCGAGCATTCACCAACGTGACTCCGCGAGCCTTGCACAAGCTCTGGATGCCGCCGGTCAGTTGCCCGATGACGCCGTTCTTAAACGCTCGCAACTTGTCGAGATCGATCTTCGGCTTGCCAAACGTCAGCCCATGCTCGGCCGCGTCCGCCGCCTCGTGAATCAACTTGGCGACGTGCAACAACGCCTTCGACGGAATGCACCCGCGCTGCAAACAGACCCCGCCAGGATTCTGCTCCTCATTGACGAGCACCACCTTCTTCCCATGATCCGCCGCCGCAAAAGCAGCGGGGTATCCGCCAGGACCGGCACCGATCACAACAATTTCCGCGTGCTGAGACATTTCGCAAACCTTGCCTTCATTCGCGCTCCCCTAAATTCGCGCGGACCTTGTTCTTTTGCCGCGCGAATTTAGGGGAGCGCGAATGAACTTCAAAAAGGAACTCTTTCGAATCAATTTCAAGTCAAAGAAATCGTTAGACCTCAGCCAGCAGCGTAAAGAAATCGTTCAACAGGCTGCCGAGTTTGGCGACGAATCTGGCTCCGTCGGCCCCGTTGATGACTCGGTGGTCGTAGCTGAGGGACAGCGGGAGCATCAGGCGTTCGACGACGGCTCCACCGTGGAGTTTCAGTTCGGTGCGGCTGCGGCTCAGGCCGAGGATCGCGACTTCGGGCCAGTTGACGATCGGTGTGAACGCTGTGCCGCCGATGCCTCCCAGGTTCGTGACGGTGAACGTCGCTCCGGTCATCTCGTCCGGCTTGAGCTTCTTCTCACGAGCACGAGCGGCGAGGTCGGCCAAGTCGGTGGCGATCTGGACGATGCTCTTCTGGTCCACGTTCTTGACGACCGGAACCAGCAAACCGTTCGGCGTATCGACCGCGCAGCCGATGTGGTAGAAGCGTTTCAGGACCAGCTCGCCTTTCGCAGAATCGAGGCTGGCGTTGACGTGCGGGAACGCCTTGAGCACGGGGACCAGTGCCTTCATCACGATGGCCGTCATCGTCACCTTCGGACCGTTCTTGCCGAGCGACTCGCCGAAGCGTTTGCGAGCCTCTTCGAGATCGGTGATGTCGATCAGATCGTGCTGCGTGACGTGCGGGATCGTCTGCCATGCCATGCTCAGATTCGTGGCCGAGACCTTCGCGATCTTGCCTTGAGCTTGCCGATCGACCGGGCCGAACTGGCTGAAGTCAGGTAGCGGCGGAGTCGTGATCGCGCCGCCGGTCGGCGCGGCGGCCCGGCCTTCGAGGATGTTCTTGACGTAGTTCTGCACGTCCTCTTGCGTGATCCGTCCGCCGGGGCCGGTCCCGCAGACTTGATGCAGATCAACGCCGAGGTCGCGTGCGAGTCGTCGTGTCGCGGGCCCAGCCGGAGCGGGTGGGCGTGTATCAGACGCGGCCGATGGCGCACTGGGAGCAACCGTTGGCGCGGCCACTTTCGGAGCCGCGACAGGTTGAGCAACCGGGATCGCAACAGCCGCTTTCGCCGGAGCCGTCGATTGCGGCGTCGCGACTGGAGTGGCGGAAGACGCGCCGGATTCAATGCTCAGCAGCGGCGTACCAATCGCGACCGTTTGACCGGCGGTGACGTGGACCTTCGCAACGGTTCCTGCGTGCGGGCATTCGAGTTCAACGACCGCCTTTTCGGTTTCGAGGTCCATGACCGCCTGGCCGGCGGTAATGACGTCGCCCGGTTTGACTTTGATCTCGGCGATATCGACGGTCTTCACGCCGTCGGAGACTTCGGGCATTTTGAATTCGATGGCCATGTCGGCGGTCAACTCGTGAATGAGAGATTAAGAAAACTTGGAACCACTAATTCGCGCTAATTGTCGCTAATCAGGTCATCAATTAGCGAAGATTAGCGAGAATTAGCGGTCTCTTTGTCCGGGCTGTTTCTTGATTTGGTTTACGCCTTGAGCGGTTCGACCTTCTCTGGGTCGATGCCCAAATCTTTCAGGGCTTTGGGCAGTTTCTTCTTATCGAATTGGCCTTGTTGCGTGAGTGCGACGAGCGTGGTGTAGGCGACGCATTCGGCGTCGATCTCGAAGTGGCGGCGGAGTTCTTCACGCGTTTCGCTGCGGCCGAAGCCGTCGGTGCCGAGGACCTGGTACGGGCCAGGAACCCAATTGCGGATTTGATCGGGGACCAGTCGCACGTTGTCGCTCGACGCGATGAACGGGCCGGTGATGCCTTCGAGCGTTGTTTCGAGATAACTCTTCTTCGGCTTGTCGGTCGGGTGTAGACGGTTCCAGCGCAGAGCCATCGAGGCGTCGCGGCAGAGTTCAGAATAGCTCGTCACGCTCCAGACATCGGAGCCGATGCCATATTGGTCGGACAGAATCTGCTGAGCGCGCAGCACCTCGTTGAGGATCGGACCGCTGCCGAAAAGTTGTGGGCGTTCCTTTTGACCTTTGCCGCTCTTGGTGGTCCGGAAGCGATACATGCCGCGCACGATGCCGTCGGTGATCCCTGCGGGCATGGCCGGCATCTCGTAGTCTTCGTTGTAGACGCTGAGGTAGTAGAAGATTTCCTCGTGATCAACGTACATCCGTCGCATGCCGTCTTGGATGATGATCGCTAGCTCGTAGCCATAGGCTGGGTCATACGACTTGAGGTTCGGGACGCTCGTGGCGAAGAGCTGGCTATGACCGTCTTCGTGTTGTAGTCCCTCGCCGTTGAGCGTCGTGCGACCAGACGTGCCGCCAACAAGAAAACCCTTCGTGCGTGAATCGCCGGCGAGCCAAATCTGATCGCCAACGCGCTGGAAGCCGAACATCGAGTAGTAAATGTAGAACGGCACCATGTGGATGCCGAGATTCGAGTACGCCGTCCCCGCCGCCACGAACGACGAGATCGCTCCCGCTTCATTGATCCCTTCTTCGAGGATCTGGCCGTTCTTCATTTCCTTGTAGTACATGAGCTGGTCGGCATCGACCGGTTCATAAAGCTGGCCTTTGCTGGCATAGATGCCGCATTGGCGGAAGAGTCCTTCCATGCCGAACGTGCGAGCCTCGTCGGGGATGATCGGCACGATGCGTGAGCCAATCTGTTTGTCCTTCAGCAGGTTGCTGAGCAGGTACGTGAACGCGAACGTCGTGGAGCCTTCGGTCGCTTTGGCGATGTAGCTCAGGAATGCTTCGACCGACGGCACGGCGAGTTTTTCGTCTGTCGGTCGCCGCGCGGGAAGGTATCCACCCAATCGTTTGCGGCGATCTTGCAGGTATTGCATTTCCGGGCTGTCGGGGCTGGGCTTATAGAACGGGGCTTGATCGACTTCATCGTCAGCGATGGGGATTCCGAATCGCGAACGGAATTCACGCAGTTCCTGTTCGTTCGCTTTCTTAACATTGTGAGCCACGTTGCGCCCCTCACCCGCTTCGCCGAGTCCATAGCCTTTGATCGTCTTGGCAAGGATCACCGTCGGCGAGCCGTGATGCTCGACGGCCTCTTTGTACGCGGCGAAGACTTTTTCCGGATCGTGCCCGCCACGTTGCAGCTTCTTGAGTTGCTCATCGGACAATGAAGCAACCAATTCGGTCAACTGCGGCGACGCGCCAAAGAAATGCTGTCGAATGTACGAACCCGGCTCGACGACATATTTCTGATACTGCCCATCGACGATCTCACCCATGCGATGAACCAGTTCGCCGTCCGGGTCTTGCTGCAAGAGGGGATCCCAATTGCCGCCCCAGACGACTTTCAAGCAGTGCCACCCGGCTCCGCGGAATGCGCCTTCGAGTTCCTGAATGATCTTGCCGTTACCACGCACCGGGCCGTCCAACCGTTGCAGATTGCAGTTCACGACGAAGATCAGATTGTCGAGTCCCTCGCGAGAGGCGAGCGTCAATGCTCCGAGCGTTTCGGGTTCATCGACTTCGCCGTCGCCAACGAAGCACCAGACGTGGGATTTCGAGGTGTCGGCCAGCCCGCGGTTGTGCAGATACCTCAAGAACCGCGCCTGATAGATCGCGGTAATCGGGCCGAGGCCCATCGACACTGTCGGAAATTGCCAGAAGTCAGGCATCAGCCACGGGTGCGGGTATGACGAAAGCCCCTCGCCGGCGGGGAGTTCCTCGCGGAAGTGTTCGAGATGTTTTTCGGTCAAGCGGCCTTCGAGGAAGGCTCGCGCGTACACGCCGGGTGAGGCGTGGCCTTGGAAATACACGAAGTCGCCGGTGTGGTCGTCCGTCCGAGCGTGGAAGAAATGGTTAAAGCCGATCTCGTAGAGCGTCGCGGAGGACGCATACGTCGAGATGTGGCCGCCGATGCCACTGTGGTCGCGGTTGGCTCGGACGACCATCGCCATCGCGTTCCAGCGGATGATCGACTTGATCCGGCGCTCGATGTCGCGATTGCCGGGGAACGGCGACTGTTCATCGACGTTGATGGTGTTGATGTACGGGGTCGTGGCCTTGAACGGCAGAGTCACGCCGCGGATGTAAGCCCTTTCCTGCAAAGCGGCCAGCAACTGCTGAACGCCTTGGTCGCCATGTCGATGCAGGATGTCATCTAGCGAGTCGAACCATTCATCCAACTCCCCAACCAACGGCGCGGCCGAACCGGTCGCTGCGTGCGTCATCGTCTCGTCTCTCTCTGTATGCGGGTTCTTTGCGGAACCCTCTTGATCGGCTGAAAGCGCTCGCCGACCGTATCTTGCGTCCGAAAATCAACGCCGAAGTATGGCGAGCCGTCGAAAGTCGAGCAACCCGCTGGGCGAACTCGCACAAGCCGGGTGTGCCCAGAGATATTGGCGGTGTTAAGTTTTTGTGGTGTCGCAAGTTGACCAATAGGGTTGCCATTGATTGCTGTCGCGGAGGTTGGTCAGGGCGGAGACGGATTCGGCGTTGCGGAGATTCCAACGAGCACCAGAGCGTTTC
>CAMDEA010000237.1 GCA_945893045.1 Planctomyces sp. SH-PL62 | reverse complement strand
GCGACCTTCAAGGAATGCGGTTGTCGAGCACAAGCCACTCGTGAGGCGTATTTGAAAACCGGCCCGCCCATTTTCAACTCGACGATGATCATGGCCATCGCCATGTTGGCCCTGACCTTCAGCAGCTTCGGTCCGACCGCTCAATTCGGATGGTTGATGGCCGCCACATTGCTCGCCACTCAGTTCGGAGACTTGGTGTTGCTCCCCTGTTTGCTGGGTTTCTTCCACACCGCACGCCTCACTGAGTTGGCCGCCAAGGCTCGACCGCTGAGCAACAGCGTGCCTCTGCAAGGCCCGCATTTCTGGCAATGGCTGCGAACTCGAAACGGACTGCGAATCTTCCAGGCGACCGAGGAAGATCCGATGGCATAGCCTGCTTCCGGAATTCCGTGTTGCGGGATTCGGCTCGGCCCATCGGATGCGCGGGCTGCTGTGACTGGCCGATTGCTGTGACACTGCCGGTTCTATCTGTCGATTAGAAGGCCCTCTTCGACTCTGAGGTTTCCTGCCATGCGCTCCGAAGAACTTAGTTGTGAAACCTCATTTACCGACTAAACTCCTAAGCAGGCGGTCGGCCCAGGAATGACATCGGGCCGTCGTTGGGAAGCTGACATCCCGCCGCCAGACCCTCCTGCCATTCTTCGTTACCACACCACACATGATGCGCTATCACATTTTGCTGACCGGAGCAACCGGCCTGCTGGGACGCTACCTGCTGAAGGACTTGTTGCTGGCTGACGTGCCAGTGGCGGTCCTCGTCCGCGGCAGCCGTCGCCAATCGGGAGCGGACCGCATCGAGAGTCTGATGGGAACCTGGGAAGACTTCCTCGAACAAGAACTGCCCCGTCCGTACGTTCTCGAAGGGGATATCTGCGAACCGTTCCTCGGTCTCGATTCAGACGCTCGGCATTGGGTCGATCAGAACTGTGACAGCATTCTTCACAACGCCGCCAGCTTGAGTTTCGTCGCCACCAGCGAAGACAGCGAACCATATCGTTCCAATATCAAAGGGACGCAGCATGCCCTCGACCTGTGCCGTGAAACGGGCATCCGTGATTTCCATCACGTCTCGACCGCCTACGTCGCTGGGCTGCGAACCGGCCGAATCATGGAGAACGATCTCGACGTCGGGCAGCAGATGAGCAACCCCTACGAAGAGAGCAAGATGGCGGCCGAGAAGTTGGTCCGCTCGGCCGACTTCCTCAGCCCGCCGACTGTCTATCGTCCGGCAATTATCGTCGGTGATTCGCAGACCGGTTTCACGTCGACGTTCCACGGCTTCTATGCCTGCCTTGAACTGGCTCACACGCTGGTCTCGTCCATGGGCATGGCCGGGTCAAATTCGATTGGGACCGGCGAAAAGAAAACGCGTATCTCGCTCGACGGCACCGAGACGAAGAATTTCATTCCCGTCGATTGGGTCTCTGAAGTCATCTCGTACTTGGTCACGCATCCTCAGCATCACGGCCAGACCTACCACCTGACTCCACGCGAACGAGTCTCCGCCGAGATGATCCGCGACGTGCTCGAACACGCCTATGCTTTCAAAGGGACCGAGTTCAGCGGCTACGGCAAGCCACTCGACAACCCCACCGAGATCGAGCAACTCTTCTACGAACAAATCCGAGTCTACAGTTCCTACTGGCGCGACGATCCCGAATTCGACACCAGCAATCTCAACGCCGCCTGTCCGCATCTGCCATGTCCCACGATGGACCGCGATCTGCTCGACATGCTCTCCGCTAAGGCAATGGCGATGGACTTCCGCTGGCGCGACAAACCGGTCGCCAAACGCGACAAGGTCACTGCCGAACCGTAGCACCGAATTTATTTCGTGCTACGGCTCGTAATGCCGCTTCGGGTCTTCACCGTGTCGGCCGCCGTTCCATGTCATCGACGCGAGATAAACTCGTGGAGCGATGTTGACGTTGACTGCCTCGACCCGGCCGTCGGCAAAGGCAACGTTAAAGAGTCCCGTGTGATGTGAACTCGGCACGGGCGAGCGGCCGGGTAGCACGCGCGGCTTGGGCTGAATCGCAAAGGGGCCGAGATTCGCCGACACCACGTTCAAACCGAGACCGCCGTCTTGTCTTGGCTCAAATTTGATTCGATCCAATCCAACGACGAAACCAGTGTCGAACGTCTCACGCGACAACCAATTCCGAGCGTTCGTATTCTCCGTAAACATCGTCGTCGTGGTTTGCCCGTCTCCCTCGGAAATGTCGTCGAGCGTGAGTTGAAAGCGGTCCTCGTGGACTCGCCAAAACAGCCCGGTCGCGCGAGTCAGCCGGCGTTCGTCTTCGGTCACGTTGCCGTCACGATCCCAATCGACGTCGGCTGAATGCAGACGAACGTCGCGGATCGCTTCCGTCTTAGAGTCGACAACGAATCGCCCCCAGCCGGAATTCCCGACGTAACTCAAGCCGACATGCTGTCTGGCGTTCGACATGTCCACGGGGCAAGACAGCACTCGTCTCAACAACGGCTTCTTTGAACTTTGAAACTCTTTCTCGACCGCCAGCGGATCGGCCTTCAGAGTTCGATACAGAGCGGCGTCGTCCAAATACGGCAGCAGAGCGACTGGCCAGCCGAACTGGCCGTCTTCCAGAAGCGGCATGCGTCCCTGGTTGGCAACAGCGTAATTCATGACTGCCATCGCGAGCTGCTTGAGGTTGTTCTGACATTCCAAGCGACGTGCTGCTCCGCGAGGAGCTCGCGACACCGCAGGAGAAATCATCGAAATCAGAAACCCGATCAAACAAACCAAGGCCAGCACTTCGATCCGAGAGAGGCCGCATCTTAAACGCTTCGGAAATCTGGTTCGTCGTTGCATGATGACAACCTCCGCGTCGCTCACCCGGCGTTCGTTCGCAGAGTCTCCAGCGGCACCAGCGCGTTGAGGTTGCCCGACCGGAAGCCTTCCAGGTCGAGCGTCACGCAGCGGAAGCCGAGCGAACGCAACTCGCGGGAGATGCGTTCAAATGTAGTCTGATTCAGCAATGGTGTGACTTCGCCGAGCGCAATCTCGATGCGTGCGAGGTCATTGGCTTCACAGCGAACTCGAAATTCCCGCAGGCCGAATTCGCGGCGCAGAAATGACTCGGCTCCGTCGATGCGAGCGACACGCTCCGGTGTCACCGCGACTCCATAAGCGATGCGGCTGGAGAGGCAGGGCATCGCGGGCTTATCCCAACACGGCAGCGACCACTGCTTCGCGAGCTCTCGGACGTCGGCTTTCGTCAGACCGGCCTCGATCAGCGGACTACGGACGGCGTGCTCTTTCGCCGCAGTCATGCCGGGGCGGTAATCTCCTTGATCGTCGAGGTTGGTTCCGTTGCAGATCACGTCCGCGTTCAGTTCGCTCAAACGCGATTCGAGCCGTGAGTACAGCTCGGTCTTGCAGAAGTAGCAGCGGTTCGCCGGATTCGCGAGGTAGCTTTCGTTCTCGAACTCCTGAGTCTCCAGCACGACATGCCGAATCCCGATCAAGCCGGCGATCTGGCGAGCTTCGTCCAACTCTCCGGACGCCAAGCTGAGGCTGACCGCCGTCACCGCGACCGCATTTTTTCCGCACGCCTCAAAAGCCGCGCGAGCCACCACCGCGCTGTCCACGCCACCGGAAAACGCGACGGCGACTCGGCCATATCCGGCGAGCCGAGCCAGCAAGGCATCACGTTTGGTCAGAAGTTCGGACATGGTTGTCGGATTCCCGCAAGCTCGTCCCAGAAGAAGAACAACCGACGCACCGTTCCACGCTCTGGATGGTCCACTTATACTCGCCGCGACGGTCTGCCGACCATGATTTCAATTGTCATTCCGCAAGGAACAGGACTATGCAACGCCATCTGGCCATCTGGGGAAGTGTGTTGATTTCCGGACTGATCGTTGTCGTGACCGCCGCGCCTGCAGCGATTACGCCCGATCAACGCAAAGAGCTGAATCAAATCAAGGACGACATTGGCGACGTTGCCAAACTCATCCGCGAAAAGAAGTACGACGAAGCGGGCAAGATGCTCGACGACTTCACGGCCAAGCTCGAAAAAATCGTCAAGGACGCGGACCTCAAACCCGGTGACAGAACGATCGCTCCCGTGCAGTTGCTGATCGACAAGCAGAAGCAAACCTTGCAGAAGGTCGGCGGTATCGGCACGGGGAAAGCCGATGCGGCCGACGTCAGCTTCATCAAGCAGATCGCGCCCCTCCTCAACTCCAAATGTGTCAGTTGCCACGACGACAAAGCTGCTGGAAAGCTCCGGATGGATTCTTACGCGGAGATGAAAAAGGGCGGCAAGAGCGGCCCGTTGCTGTCGGCCGGCAATCCTCGAACCAGTCTCATCATGACTCGCGTGGCCGCGCCGAACCCGGCGCTGCGAATGCCGAAAGATGCGGCGGCTCTGACCAACGAAGAAATCAATCTGCTGGCGAACTGGATCAAACAGGGAGCCAAATTCGACAGCGACACTAACGATGAAGTGCTCAAACTGTCCGAATTCGCCAAGCCCGCGACCAAAGCCCGCTCCAACACGCCGATCAAGATCGCCAAGGCCACTGGCAACGAAAAGGTCAAGTTCATCAAGGATCTCGCCCCCGACTTCGTCAACATCTGCGAACGTTGCCACAGCGGCAACAACCCGCGCGGTGGCTTGCGCACTGTCACCTTTGAAGACTTGATGCGTGGCGGCGACAGCGGTGCCGTACTCATCGCCGGCAAAGTCGAAGAGAGCCGACTCTGGGAACTGATTAACGGCGGTCCTCCCAAGATGCCGCCCGGCCAAGCCCGCATCTATCGCGGGTGGTACAACAACCTCAAAATCTGGATCGAAGAAGGCTGCAAGTACGACGGTGACGACCCCAAGGTGCCGTTGCGGCGACTCGTCCCCACGGAAGACGAACTTAAGCTCGCAAAACTGGCCAAGATGACCGCCGACGAATTCATCGCGATGCGCAAAGAAAAAACGAAGGAACAATGGACGAAGGTGCTCGCCAAAGAAGAGGCGCACGAGTTAGAAACCTCCGACTTCTTCTTCTACGGAAACGTCGAAGAAGGGCGGCTCAAGCAACTTTCCGGCTGGGCCGACGAACACGCGAAAGCTTTGCGTGGCGCGTTCAAGTTGCCCGACAGCGTCATCTGGAGAGGGAAGCTGGCGGTCATCGTCTACAAGGACCGGTTCGGTTATTCGGAATTCAGTCAGACGATCGACAACCGCGAGCCAGACCCGGCCATTGTCGGGCACTCGGAAATCGGCGTGGGCCAAGAAGACGCTTACATCGTCCTGCAAGACGTGGGTGACACCCCGAACTCGATCAACCCGGACACGCGGCTGAACCTGATCGATCAGATGACCGGCGCTTTTTTGAAGCGTGAAGGCAAGAAGCTTCCCGAATGGCTCATTCGTGGCACCGGCTTGGCAATGGCGACCAAAGAGGTTGGCGGCGACAACGAATACCTGCGCGGTCTGCGTTCCGGCGCTCTCGAGGCGTTGCGCGGGATCGAACAACCCGGCGACCTGTTTGCCGATGGAAAATTCGCACCGACCGATATGGCTCCAATCGGCTTCACGCTGGTCGGCTTCATGATCAAAGAAGGTTCGCAGCCGAAGTTCATGCAGTTCGTCGCCGCGTTGCAATCGGGCAAGAACCTGAGAGATGCCGTCAACGACGTCTACAAACCGGCGACCACGCAAACGCTCGCGACTTCGTATCTCGGTTCCATGGGCAGTTCCGCCGCCACGCCGACGAAGAAGAAAGGAAAGAAGTAGGGGCGTGGGGCGAGGGGCGAGGGGCAAGTTGACCCCTCACCCCTCACCCCCTCACCCCTCGTCCCTCTTCCATGTCAGACATCGT
>CAMDEA010000236.1 GCA_945893045.1 Planctomyces sp. SH-PL62 | reverse complement strand
CTCCTCAAAAACGTGTCTGACAGTCGTGAGCTCTTGTCGCTGAACGGGCCACTCACCCGACGAAGCAACGCAGTTGAAGGCTCACTGGGACTCGGTGGTCACTACCCGACAAGATCGGCAGGCTTGTTCGTAACTCGCAGAACAACTCCCCGAATGACTAGGGTTCGCAAAAACCGCCGGTCAAAATGTCGAAGGTGACGAACCTAACGCCTGCCCTCTTGAGAAGCTGAAACGAACATGCCGGATCTACTCGTTGCACTGATGCTGTCGCTGGCCGTCGCGGTCGGCTGGCTGGGAGTGATCCGTCTCGCGCGCAGTGTCCGCCACACATCGTTGACCGCTGCCGCCGCCTGGGCGATTTGGTTTCAAGTGACCCTGACGGTCACAACGATCGCAACGCTGGCGAAGAGCCAAGTGCCTCCAGGCATCCGCGATCAACTTTGGTATCTGACGGCGGTGAGCGCGCTCTGTCCGTTCGTTGCCGTGCTCGGAGCGCGTCGTGGCCGGCTGCTCGAATGGAGTCTCTTCATCGTGCTGCCGCTGATCGTCGTGCTCGAATGGCCTGCGATCGTTCAGTTGGCTCGTTGCAGCAGAGGTCAACGATTGGAGCTCGAAACGCCGGCGGTTGTCGCGTATGGCTTTCTGCTCCTGATGAGTGTCTCCGCGGCTTGCGGAATTCACCGTTCCGCATCGGCGTTGAGTCTTTGGGTCTGTACCTGGCTGGCGGTTGTGGGAGCTCGTTGGACCGGGATCAGCCTCAATCACGAAGAGCGTGACTTCGCGCTGTTCTTCGTTCCGTTCGGCCTTGTCGGATTTTGGATTTTGGCGACGGCGGCGATGCGACGATCCACGACGCAGTCCGGCTGGGAACGTGTTTGGTTCGACTTCCAAAAAGTTTTTGGAAGCCTTTGGGCGATGCGTGTCGCGCTGCGGCTGAACGAAGTGGCGGTTCGAGAACAATGGCCGTGGCGATTCATGCTTCACGGACTTCAAACCCGTCTCGGAGAGTCTGCTCATCCGGCTTCACCGACAGATGATCCACGAGTCGATCACGCTTTTCGTTGGCTACTGAAGCCGTTCGTCGACCCCGAATGGATTGACGAGCGGTTGAATGCCGCGGTGCCGACGAAGTCCGATCGCTGAAGATCTTCACTCACACCGTCGTGCGGGATTCGTGACTGGGATCATCCGCTTGAACGATATCGCGCCACGGAACTTTGCGGGTTCGTGGTCGATGCGGCAGAGCGGATTCTCCGGCCAGCAGCCGCGGCGCTTTCGCGGGTGTGTCCACTCGCAATGTGACATGCGCCAGTCGCAACAATCGGCGTTGAGCGGCGTGCCAGAGATGTGTCACGACCTCGCCGGTGCGTGCCGCTTCAGGTTCTTCGACTCGCAGCACGAGCACGGCGGACAACAATCGAAACAAGACGCTGATCGAGAACAAAACATGGAAGTGCGAGACCCCAACCGCGAGAAATGAGAAGTCCCAGGCAGCCAGTGATCGCAACGCGAACCCCGATCCGATCGACGTCGCGCCGCCGACCATCCCGGCGATGGCGGTCCCGGCCGCGATGTACATCGCTCGGTTTTCGGACGGCGAGTAGCTCAGCAAGAACCCGTGCTGAGCGATCGCGATTCCCGCGTTGAGCAGTGCATCCAGCATGAAGACGGGAATCAGCAGCCAGAATGCGAGCGTCGGATTCGCCGGCACAAAGAGCAGTGCAATCATCAAGACCGACTTGAAGGCGATCGACAGCACCAACAGCGGTCGATGTCCAAACTTGTCGGCCAACCAGCCGAACCGGCTCGCCGTCAACGCTCCGCCGATCCACGAGGTCGCCCACAGCAGCATCACATGGAACAAATCCATGCCGACGTATTCCAGCAAGAACAGGCCGATGAACGGCGCTCCGGTCATCGCCGCGAAATGCCAGAAGCACGAGAAGCCGATGAACCGGCGGAACTCACGCTGTTGAAACGGAGCCGACAGAATGTCTCGCAAACGCGGACTTGGCGAAGGCTGCACCGGCGGTTCATCAACCTTCAGAAACACCAGCAGATCGACGACTCCGCAAACGGCCGCGATCACTCCCAGAACCGCGAACGCCGGTTTGATCCCTCCCGGATGACTGGAGACATAGACTGCCGCCAATCCCAGCGCGGCCGCTGCGGCCCAGTGCATCCACAAATGCCGGCGACCCCAGAAGCGGCTGAGTCCCTGCTTCGGCAGATAATCTCCCATCCAAGACATCCATAGCGGATGACAAAAATCCGCCATCCCATAATTGATCGCCGTCAGTCCGACGAGCGTCCAAATCCAGAACCCGTCAGGCATGTCAGGCCATAATGTCGGTCCCAGAGCGGCCGGCAACATCACCAGCCGATGAGCAATCCCCACCGTCAGCCACAGTCTCCGCCGGTACTTGAACCGATTGACGAGCACCGCGGAGACAAACTGCATGAACAACATCGCCGTGGGCAGCGCGCCGAGAATCCCGATATGCAACCCGTTGCCTCCCAGCGCGCGAGCGAACTGCACCGTCGCGGGAGAAGTCGTGAGTTGCAAATAAATCATGCCCAGGCAACCGGCGAAGATGATCGCCCGCTGAGCTGTTTGTTGAGGCCACAAGATGGAAGCTCGCTGAAGGAAGGCAGGAAGAAGTGAGTGTCGAAGGGAGCGGGCTTGTAGTCGAAAGTTGAAAACGCGCGGAGACCGAATCTCTGGCGATACTACGGGGCCGGGAGTCTTTTTCAGGTCGGCCAGCAACTCAATCACTTTCCGAAAACGCCAAGCGGCCGACCTGAAAAAGACTCCCGACCCTTTCGCGTTTCCGGACCGTTACCTTCATCACTCAGTCGCATCCTAAAGAGACCGCCGTCTCGAATTGAGCGATTTTCAGTTAATGGTCTATCATCCGCTCGGCGTATGACGCCTTACCCCCACCTTCTGACCTCGGCGAACCTAGACATGCTCAAGCCACGTTCCCGATTTGTGTTCCTGGCCACCACGCTCGCGACGCTGCTGTTCGGGTCATTCCAATCAAACTTCGCGGGTGACGAACCCTTCCGCGATCCGCTGACTGGTAAGACCGCCTCCACCAAGCGAGCCGGGCGGCCGAGCAAACCAGCGCTGTTGCAGGTGGCGCTCAAGGAAGACAAAGGGGAATTCCTGCTGTCGATTCATCTCGACATTCCGCCCGGCGGGCACACGTATTCGACCGAGCCGGGATTCAGCGGCGCGACGCGGATCAAGTTGATCCAGACAGACGGAGTCGATCCGATCGACGAGAAGTTCACGACGGACCACCCGCCGAAGGTTGAATTTCAAGACGGCGAGATGGTCGAAAAATTCAAAGACTCGGTGACGTGGCTGCGACGCTTCCGACTGAAGCCTGAGGCGAAACGAAGTGACGTCCGCATTCTCAGTCAGGTTCGCTATCAGATTTGCGATGCGCTCAATTGCACTCCCTATGACGAAACCTTTTTTGCAACGGCTGAAGCTCCTGCCGAAGTCGTTTCGTCTGATCCTGCGAAACTCGCGGAGTTCAAAGAGCGATTCGCAGCGATCATTCCAACGATTCCGACACCTCCGAAAGCCGTCGAGGTCGAGGACGATCCCACGACGGCTCCGAAGCCGTTCGAGATCAAGTTGGTTCCGCGGCGCGGCAAGATCGCTGATCCCGTGAAGGTTCGCTTCCGGCTCTCTCCGGAAGACGCGAAGCCAGGGCAATCGGCGTTGCTCTCCGTCACGATGGAATTGGATGAGGGCTGGCACACATTCGCACTCGATCAAAACCCGAAGAACGTTGGCGAGCCGACGCAGATCGAATTGAGCGGACTCAACGGCTTGAAGCCGACCGAAGAGAAGTTCTCACCGAGCCTCGTCCCGGAGATCGCAACGACTAAGGACGGCCTCCAACAGCGCGTGCATCACAAAGAGATCACTTGGACGATGCCGGTCTCCGTCGAGAAGCCGGAGTACGGTTTGGCTGGCACGCTCCGCTATCAAATTTGCAACGAAGGACGATGCCTGCCCCTCAAGGGCGTGCCGTTTGAACTCGGACACATCGCGAGTGTCGAAGCGAAGCCGCAGCCCAAGACGAACGACAAACCGCCGCCTGATCCAACTCCGGGAGGAGATGATGGGAAACCCAATTGGCTTGGCCAGGACTTCATACCTCGCACAGACCAACAGGCGGAAAGCCTCGGATTGTTTTTGGTCTACGCTTTCCTCGGCGGCCTGATCCTGAATGTGATGCCGTGCGTGCTGCCGGTGATTGCGATCAAAGTGCTCAGCTTCGTGCAACAGGCAGGACAAAGCCGTGGCCGCATTCTGTTGTTGAATTTGACGTACTCGCTGGGAGTCATCTCGGTCTTCTTGCTGCTGGCCAGCTTGGCGGTGTTTGCGAAGCTCGGCTGGGGGAACCTGTTCCAGAAGACCGAGTTCCAAGTCGCGATGTCCTGCGTCGTGTTCGCGATGGGGCTGAGCCTCATGGGCGTCTTCGAGATCCCCGTCCCCGGCATGGTCGGCTCGGCCGCGAGCAATCAGCATCAAGAAGGACCGCTCGGCGCATTCCTCACCGGAATCTTTGCGACTCTGCTGGCGACGCCGTGCAGCGGGCCGTTCCTGGGCGTGACGCTCGGCTGGTCGGTCAAACAGCCGGCGCACATCACTTATCTCGTGTGGTCCGTGATGGGACTCGGCATGGCATCACCGTATGTCTTGCTGGGCTTCTTTCCCGGATGGGTGAAGTTCCTGCCGAGACCCGGCAATTGGATGGTGACGTTCAAAGAAGTCTGCGGCTTCATCCTGATGGGGACGGTCATCTTCTTGATGAGCAGCCTGAAGGCGAACTGGATTCTGCCGCTGCTGATTCTGTTGCTGGCGGTTGGCTTCTCGTTGTGGATGATCGGGCACCTCTACACGATCAACTCCACCGACCGCCGTCGCTGGACCGTGCGAACTTCCGCGGCGCTCGTCTCCGGTGCCGGCTGCTGGATGGCAATGGGACTCGCCGACGAGAAACCCGGCACTCACGAATTGCCGTGGCAAGCGTTCGACGGTGCCAAACTGAAGAGCGAACTTCGCCAAGGCCGCACGGTCTTCGTCGATTTCACGGCCGATTGGTGCCTCGCCTGCAAGTCGAACAAGAAGCTCGCCTACAACACGGCGGACACTTTGGAGCGAGTCAAGAAGCACAACATCGTCACGATGAAAGCGGATTGGACCGACGGCTCACCGGCGATCGAAGAATGGCTCACCGCCTTCGACAGCGTGAGCATCCCACTGGCAATCATCTTCCCCGGCGACGACCCGCTGCACCCAATCGTCCTGCGCGACATCGTCGTGAAGAACGAATTGCTGCGCAAGTTGGACGAGGCAGTCGAGGTCAAACGCGACAACACGAAGCTGACGCAGCGCTGAATCTTCGTCCGTTGTCTTTATTTTTTTGCCCCCAATCTTTTTGACTACTTGCTCCGGTTTTAGGTGAGCAGGCAAAAAAATCGGGGGCAAAAAATGAACCGCAGAAGACATTTCAGAAGCTCATCTGCGTCTCGAACTCGATGCCGTACTTCTTCATCTTCTTGTAGAGCGTCGTGCGGTTGATGCCGAGCAGGTCGGCAGTCCCTTGGCGATTCCAGCCGTTGGACTCCAACGCTTCGAGGATGAGTTGCTTCTCCGGAGCCACCAGCGAGGACTTGAGGTTGTTCCCCAAGCGGCCGGCCGGGACCGAGAAGGTGAGCTCGTTGGCTCGCAGCGTTTCGGGCAGGTCTTGCGACGAGACGATGTCGCTCTTGCTGAGCACGACGGCGCGTTCGACGACGTTCAACAATTCGCGGACGTTGCCGGGCCAGCGGTAGCGCTGGAGCAACTGCACGGCGGAATCATCGAAGCCCCGAATCGTCTTGCCGTTCGCTTCGCAGAACTGATGCAGGTAGTGCTCGGCGAGCAGCGGGATGTCGGCGATGCGGTC
>CAMDEA010000235.1 GCA_945893045.1 Planctomyces sp. SH-PL62 | reverse complement strand
CACTCCGGGACGGTTACGCGCAAACTTCCGGACTAAGGCACAAGGCACACTTGAGAATCACACAGACGAGTCACCCGATTAGAAGTCGTTGACGGACTTCGAGGTCTCGACCACCGACTTGATCGTCGGCGACACGTTGCCGCGGACATCGCCATTCAAGCTGCTGTAAGCCCAACCGTGTGCGGCCGAGCCGTCATAGTCGCTCGTCGCCAACGCACCGTTGATAACCTTCACTTCACGCGAGTTGTTGTAGTTGTTCGGTGGCAACTGGCCGAGGACGTACGGTCCCAGATTGCCGGCTGGATCGACCGTGCCGGCCAACAGCGTTTTCTTCGTCATCTGGTCCACAAACAGGGTGGCGTCGGTGCTCCCATCGGCGGGCAACTTGCCATCGTGCTGGAACTTGTACAGCGACACCTGGTGACGAATCATTTGCAGATTCTGCACCAGTCCGCTTTCCTTCGCGTCCTTCTGGGCGGCGCTGAATTGTGGCAGGACCGTGGCGGCCAAAATGCCGAGGATGACAACCACGATCAGAATTTCGACCAGCGTAAAGCCAGTCCGACGGGAACGGTGACCAAGTTTCATTTGCGTGCTCCTAAATCCGGGGTTTGAAAAAAGTGGCCCAAGGGAACCGGTTGCCTCGATGTTTGGTGAGCGATCACATTCGCTCGCCTCAGACGATGATTCGAGGCTTCACAACCAGGCTCCCCTTACCGGGGCGTTCCTGGTGCAAGCCAAACCTAGGTCGAGGTCCGTGTCCGTCAAAATAGGTTTGTGATTCTTGAGCAACTCAACCGGCGTACATGGCAAGTTGCGAGGGTGCTACCAGTCGCAGGGGGCCTGCCGGTTGTGTCGGCCTCCGCAGACAACGAACAGGTGACTCATGGCTCAACGGCGTCATAAGCGAGTTTCCCACGAATTGCGGTGCGTCATCGTCGGTGCCGGTGCGGCGGGAATCGGGATTGCGCGGGCATTGCAGGAGGTCGGCGTGGCGACGGTGATTCTCGAACGGCACGAGATCGGCGGTTCCTTTCGCCGCTGGCCGCGCGAGATGCGGTTCATCACGCCGTCATTCCCGTCAAACTCATTCGGCACGCTGGATCTCAATAGCGTGGCCATTGGCACGTCTCCCGCCTTCACGCTGGAATGCGAACACCCGACCGGAAAACAGTACGCGGACTATCTGAAGTCGGTGGTCGAGTACTTTCATCTGCCGGTACAGACTGGCGTCGACGTGAGCTCTCTGACGCCGCTGGCCGGCGGCGGCTTTGAGCTCGAAACCTCATCCGGACGTCTCAAAGCCAGCACGGTCATCTGGGCGGCGGGCGAGTTTCAATATCCGAGATTGCGTCCTTTTCCCGGTGCCGAGCATGGCGTTCACAACAGCCGCGTGAAGTCCTGGAAGCGACTGGCCGGTGATGACGTCATCGTCATTGGCGGCTACGAGAGCGGCATCGACGCCGCCGTGCATCTGGCGAATGCCGGCAAGCGGGTCCGCGTGCTCGAACGCAACGCGATCTGGTCGAGCGACGCCAGCGATCCGAGCATCACGCTGTCGCCATTCACTTGGGATCGTTTGATGGAAACGCCCGACGGACGCATCGAGATGATCGACGAAGTCGAAATCGAACGCATCGAAAAGCAACGTGGCGGCTATGCGGTGATCGACGTGACCGGCCAACGCTGGCTGACCAAACGCCGGCCGATTCTGGCAACCGGTTTTGAAGGGAGTCCCGAATTGATTCGTGATCTCTTCGATTGGCGCGACGACGGCTTTCCGCTGTTGAGTTCGGTTGATGAATCGACGCGCGCGCCGGGGTTGTTCCTGGTTGGCTCGCTGGTGCGGCACGAGCGTCTGGTGTTCTGCTTCATCTACAAATTTCGGCAACGCTTCGGCGTCGTCGCCAACGCGATCGGCCAGCGATTAGGCCACGACACAGCCCCCTTGCAGAAGTACCGCTTCTGGGGCATGTATCTGGATGACCTCACCTGCTGCGGCAGCGAGTGCGTCTGCTAAGTAGACCGGTCACTCCGTGACCGGAACGTTTGAGTCACGGAGTGACTCGCCTACTTTTAGCCCGCCATGCGGAGCATCATCTCTTCCGCTTTCACGGAGACGATGGCGATCCCCAGTTTGTCGGCGAGGTCAATCACCTCTTGCTGATCGAGGAAGATCGTCATGCCGGACTCGATGGCCAGCACACGGCCACCGGCTTCGTGCATGGTCTGCAACGTTCCGAGTCCGATCGTCGGGACGTCGAACCGCATGTCTTGCTGTGGCTTCGCGACTTTCACGACGGTGAACCCGCCGCGTCCGCACAGTTCGCCCGCGCGGCGAATGCAGTTATCGGTCCCTTCGATGGCCTCCACGGCGATCACCGCCGATTCGTTGACGACGACCGACTGACCGATGTCTAAGCGGCCCAGTTCCTTGGCCATCTCCCAGCCGAAGCGGATGTCCGTCCATTGAGCCGGCGTCGGCTTGCGACGCGTTAAAAAGCCATGTTTCACGAGTAGCTCCGGGCAGTATGTGAGGGCTGATTCAAAATGAATGTGATCCCGTTCGAACTCGCGGATGACCGCCAGCAGCAGCGTGTCATCCTTCTTGTCGGACCAGTAGCGCAGCGCCATGTGCAGTGTCCGCCAGTCCGGGATGAGCTTCACCCAACGCCATTTCTGAAACAGCGCGACTTTTTCAATCTTCCCCGCCATCACGACACGGTTGATCCGGCGTCGCTTGAAGAGCCGTATGGCGCGGCCGATCTTTGACAGCGGCGTGGTCTCGACGCAGTCGCACTGTTCTCGTAACTCTTCTGAGAAGAGTCCTTCCACTCCCACGCAATGCACCGCAAGTCCCGCGCGCCGCGCGGCCTCGGCAAACGCAATCGGAAACCGGCCCGAACCCGCCAACAAGCCGATCCGCAGACCGGAGTCGGGACTCGCCAGACGCAACGTTGTGTTTGATTGGGGATGAGACATGGCAATAAGTTGTCGATTGTCAGTGACCGGAAAGGGGTCGGGAGATTCACGCCGCCGCCGCGTCGGCCAGCGACTCGGACATTTGATGGCGAAGTTCCGTCAACTGTTTGGTCAGCTCCGTGACTTGCCGGTCGAGTTGTCGAAGCTGTGTGCGCATCTCCGGAGCCTTCTGGATGGCCATCATGATTTTGAATTGCTCGTCGATCGGTCCGGAGGGAGCGCCGATGTGGGTTTGGCCTTCGGGAATGTTCTTGTGGACTCCGGCCTTCGCCGCCAGCGTGCAGCCGGTCCCCAGATGGACGTGATCGGCGATACCAACTTGTCCCGCGCAGCGCACGTAGTCGCCGGTCGTCACCGAACCTGCCAGACCGACTTGCGAGACAAAGGCGTTGTGTTTTCCCAACTCGCAGTTGTGGGCGATCATCACGAGGTTATCGAGCTTCGTTCCCTCGCCAACGATCGTGGGGCCGACCATGCCGCGGTCGATCGTCGTGCAGGCTCCGATCTCGACGTCGTCGTCGATGCGCACCGTGCCAAGCTGGGGGATCTTCAAGAACCGACCTTGCTCGAAGCGATAGCCGAAACCGTCCGCCCCGATGACCGCGTTGGCATGAATCAGGACTCGGTTGCCGACCGTGATCTCCGGATACAGCACCGCGTGCGGATGAATCGTCGTCTGATCGCCGACGCGGCAGCCGGCCCCAATCACCACGCCGGGATGAATGTCGCAGCCGCTGCCGATGATGGCGTCGGCACCGACGACCGCTCCGGGATGAATGTTCGTGTCCGCACCGATGGTCGCCGTCGGATCGACGTGCGCGTGCGGCGAGATGCCGATCTGCGGCCGTTCGCGCTGCGGCCGAAACTCTTTCACGGTCTCGATGAACGCCGTCAGCGGATCAACGACAACAATGAAGGTGGTGTCGTTCAGCGCCATGGATTGTTGAGCGGTCGCCAGTCGTTCGGCGTTGATCAACACGACGCCGGCCCGGCACTTGTTGAGCATTCGCAGGTTTTGATCGTCCGCAACGAAGGTCACATCCTCGGCGGTCGCCTTCAACAGACCTTTCGCGTCAGAGATTTCTCGTTCGCGATCTCCGAGCACTTCGCCCTGGAGTTTTCGAGCCAATAGATCCACGGTGATCGTCATGCGGCATCCTTTCCGCTGAGAGTCTTCGGTCTGTTCCGATCGCGCACCGGCTCCGCCGATTCGCTGGGACACTGGGGGTTCTAGCCCAAATTTTTTTGATCTGGCAAGCCCGGCTTTCGGACTCGCGGAGCTGACCCCTCGCGAAGAGACATTCCCTCGGATCACCTCTCCCGTTTCACCTTTGGCAGAAGGCAACCATACGTTTTCGTCTCGGCGGGTTCCGGCTTCTTGCCGGAAAGGACCGCCTCGATCGCTGTCTTCAAATCATGGGTTGTCGGTTCGAGCCGGCGTTTCCTTGTTCCGTGTAGCGATCATTGATGCGTCCCCGATATCGGCCTACGGAACGGAAGGGATGCTCTAAGAAGACTCGCATTCGTTTCTGGGGAACAATGCCCTTGATGAGCGTGGCGACCAGACAATGATCGTTTACAGTTCCACCGATTCCTCCCGAACAGAATCTGGAAACTCAAGATGGCTTACTTCCTCTCCGAAAATTGGCTGCTCAATCGCCGGCACGTTCTGCGTGGGCTTGGTGTCTCACTCGCGCTGCCGCTGCTCGACTGTATGCGGCCGCTGCGGGCGGCTGAGACGGCGGCACGGGCGAAGCGCAGCGTCTTCATTTATCTGCCGAACGGCGTGAACACGATCGACTATCAGATCACGCAGGCCGGAGCGGACTACAAGTTCTCGAAATCGCTCCTGCCGCTGGAGAAGCACAAGGCACACATCACGCCGATCAGCGGGCTGCATCATCCGCATGGGCTGGGACATCATCACAATTGCAGCACCATCTGGCTGACGGGCGGCAAGATCGGGCAGTCGGAGCGGAACACGATCTCGGTCGATCAGCTCATGGCTCAAGTGACTGCTCCGCAGACGCGGTTCTCTTCGCTGGAGTTGAGCAATCAGGGGCATTCGCTCGCGTACAGCGCGGACGGCATCCAGTTGCCGGCGCAAGGCAATCCGAGTGTCGTGTTCCGCGAATTGTTTGAAGAGCCGCAAGGCGGGACTGCTAAACAGCGGCGCGGGTTGCTGCGTCGAGGCAGCATCCTCGATGCGATTCTGGACGAGGCACGCACGCTGGGCGGTCAGCTCGGCCAGGACGATCGCGGTCGGTTGGAGCAGTATCTGACCTCTGTGCGCGAGGTTGAGATTCGCACGCAGCGGGCGGACAAGTGGCTCGACACGCCGCGTCCCAAAGTCGATCCCGCCGATCAGGCACGGCTGAATCGAGACATCTCGCTGGAGCGGCTCGGCGAGTATCTCCGCACGATGTACGACATCATTGTGCTGGCGTTTCAAACCGACCTGACTCGCGTCGCGACCTTCAGCACCGGCAACGAAGGGACCGGTCCCGCAGTTCCCGAAATCGGCGTGAAGCAGGATCGCCATTCGTTGTCGCACCACAACGCGAATCCCAAGCTGATGCAGGATCTGACGGCGAGCGATATGTTCAACGTCCAGCAGTTCAGTTACTTCCTCGGCCGGCTCAGCGAGATGCGCGACGCGGATGGCCCGTTGATGGATTCGACGATGGCCCTTTATGGTAGCGGCATGGCGTTCGGTCACAGTCACGGCAACGCCAACCTGCCGATCATCCTGGCGGGCGGCGGCAAGCTCGGCCTGAAGCACGGTCGGCACATCGACTTCAACGCCGGGTCGAAATCTGATGGCTACACCTACGACCTCGACAATCCCATGAAGCACTATGCCATCTGCCACAGTCCCGTGAACAGCAAAGCCCACTTGAGCAACGTGCTGCTGACGATGGCTCAGAAGATGGATGTGCCCGCCGCGACGTTCGCGGACAGTAACAGCACGGTGTCCGAAGTGCTGTAGCCACGCTCGCCAAGAGCGTGGGGGGTGTGCCCAGAGATATTGGCGGTGTTAAGTTTTTGTGGTGTCGCAAGTTGACCAATAGGGTTGCCATTGATTGCTGTCGCGGAGGTTGGTCAGGGCGGAGACGGATTCGGCGTTGCGGAGATTCCAACGAGCACCAGAGCGTTT
>CAMDEA010000234.1 GCA_945893045.1 Planctomyces sp. SH-PL62 | reverse complement strand
CAGATCAATCCCCTGCAGTTCATCGACAATCCCTTCGCACATCAGCTCGCTCCATGCTGGTTTGGCAGATCAATCCTGCCTCAAGCTCTGGCGCAAATCTCATGCCGTGCGAGGGGTGTCGCCGTTGGAGTTGTGTATAAACGACAGACGTAGGCGTCCGGGCTACGCGAAGATCGTCCAATCGTTGGCTCCAAAATGCCAGCGAGTACCCAGACTTGGAATGCGTCGCCCGCAGGCGTAATCTGGCTTCTGAATTATTCAATGGTTTGCGAAAGGCTGACTCATGAAAACCATGACCTTGGAACTTCCGGAGCAACTAGCGGCCGATGTGGATAACGCGGTGAAGGCTGGCTGGTTCACCGATCCGCAAGAGGCCATTCGCCAAGCCATTCGCGAGTTCTTGAATTCGCACCGGTTGGAACTGCAAGAACGGCAACAGTTGGAAGACATCGCCTGGGCACGTCGAGCGGCGAAACGATGAAGCTCATCATCGCCGACACGGGACCGCTGATTCATTTGCTGGAAGCGCAAGCGCTGGACCTCCAGCCGACCATTCGTCGCTCTGGCTCTCGCAACCCGTTCGGGCCGAGGTTCGGAGATTGCTCCAAGAACTCTTCCCAAACTCATCGACTACACCATGACCAAAACATTTCGCATCGCCGTCATCGCGGGTGACGGCATCGGCCCCGAAGTCATTCGCGAAGCCATTCGAGTCGCCGATGTGGCGGCTCTGAAGTCGGACGCTCGGTGCGAGTGGACTCACTTTCCGTGGGGGACCGACTACTACTTTCAAAATGGGCGGATGGCTCCGGCGGATTACCTCGACACGCTGGCTGGGTTCGACGCGATCTTGCTGGGAGCGGTCGGGCATCCGAGCGTGCAGGATCACGTCACGCTCAACGGGTTGCTGTTGCCGATTCGGCGGCGGTTCGATCAGTGCGTCTGCTTGCGGCCGGCGTACCTGTATCCCGGCGTCGAAAGCCCGCTGCGGAACAAGCCAGGAGGCAGCATCGACATGCTCGTCTTCCGCGAGAACACCGAAGGGGAATACGCCAACATCGGCGGTTTTCTTTACCGCGGGATGCCCGAAGAGTCGGCGATTCAAACGAGCGTGTTCACTCGCAAAGGCTGCGAACGCATCATCCGCGCGGCGTTCGAGAAAGCGGCGACTCGGCCGAGGCAGCGAGTCGCGTCGATCACCAAGAGCAACGCTCAAGGCTACGGCATGGTCCTGTGGGACGAGTGCTTCGCCCGCGTGGCCGCCGAGTTCCCAGCAATCACGACCGAGTCATTGCTGATCGACCGCGCCGTGATGGAATTCGTCCGCCGCCCCGAATCGTTCGACGTGGTCGTGGCCAGCAATTTGTTCGGCGACATCCTGACCGACCTCTCGGCAATCATTGTCGGCAGCATGGGCCTCGCCGCCAGCGGCAACATCGATCCGACGCGCCGCCACCCCAGCATGTTCGAGCCAGTCCACGGCTCCGCCCCCGACATCACCGGCAAGGGGATTGCAAATCCACTCGCTGCGATCTTGTCGGTCGCGATGATGTTTGACCATTTGGGTCTCGCTGTCGCTGCCGCGAGCATCCACCAAGCGGTGAAAGATTTGCTGGCATCGAGTGGACCGCGAACGCCGGACTTGGGTGGCAACGGGACAACGGAGCAAGTTGGTCCAGAGGTCATCGCCCTGCTCGCTGGGTCGTGATCTTGAATGCGGCATTCTTTCAGCGTGGTCGTCGCCGCACGCGACGTTGGGATTTCGGCGGATGCCAGCCGACGCCGATCCATTCGCGACGCGCGGCCACAAGCAATGGCCGATTCAATCCCAAGGCCACCACCGTTGCCCGCCCAATCGGCGTTCGGCCCTCAATGATTTCACCGTGTTGAGTCCACTGAAAATGGTCAGTCCAATCATCCACGCGCGGATGAAAGAGGCGGACTCGTTTTCCCGTGACATTGTCGATCGCGGAGGTCCGATTTCCTTTTCGGTCGTTGCAGCCTCCACAACACAGCCACAGATTCTCACGCTCAGTCCGGCCGCCCAACGATTCCGGGAAAACATGATCCATCTCGAAAGCCATGCCCGCGACGGCTTGAGAACTCAGACAATATCCGCAGCGGCTTCCGGAATCCTCGGCCACCAATTCGCGGAGCGATTTGGGAATGTGCGATCGACTCATTTGGTCAGCAATCGCGACACATCGTGGCCGCGGGTCTTGAGCAATGCCGCCGCGCGAGCCCGAATCAGCAGGCCGCGTTCATACTGCTCGGTCAATCGCCGAGCTTGTTCTCGCTCAGCCTTCGTCAAACCATCCCGTTGACGCTTGGAGTGCAATGATTCCAGTCGTTGCTTGAGCTTTGCAGACAAACGTGATTCCGCCGCCTGCCAGAGATCGGCATCCGACATCGCGTCGAGCGGTTGCAGCATTTCGTCGATGTCGATTTCCCACCAGTCGAGTTGTGCCAACCCGGATTCAATCAATGCCGCCACTTCCCGATTCAGCGGCTGTCTCCGCTTCGCGGCCCGCTGCCGCACGGATCTCAGCAATTGTTCGGGAAGCTGTACTGTCACCGACGCCATCACCGTTCTCCCTCAGTGGAATTTATGAATCGCAGGATGATTGTGTCAGACTGGCAGTTGGTCCGTCGAGACCGTTCGTAGTCACCCTATTTGTAGGTTGGGATTCCATCCCGACCAGCTTGAGGGGTCGGGATGGAATCCCAACCTACAACTCGGACGCCTTCAGCTTTCCTCGGTCGTCGGGGACTTGGTAGAGCTTTTGCAAACGGGCGACCTCGGCCTTCAGGTCTTTGACGAGGTCGGCATTCGCGGGATCGGCGTAGACGCTGTGCATCTCGTTGGGATCGGACTTGAGATCGAACAGTTCCCACTCGTCTTCGTTGTAGAAGTGGATCAGCTTGTGGCGGTCGGTGCGGACGCCGTAGTGGCGGCGGACGGCATGGGAGGCTCCTCGGTCGGAGAAGAATTCGTAGTAGTGGTAGTAGATGCTCTTTCGCCAATCGCTGGGCGTCTGGCCTTTCAGCAGCGGGACGATGCTGCGGCCCTGCATGTCTTTGGGTGCCTCGATGCCGACGAGATCGAGGAACGTTTCAGCGAAGTCGAGGTTCTGCACGAGTTCGGTATTCACCGAGCCGGGTTTGATGACTCCCGGCCAGCGAGCGACCAGCGGCATGCGCAGCGATGGCTCGTACATGAACCGCTTGTCGAACCAGCCGTGGTCGCCGAGATAGAAGCCTTGATCGGACGAGTAGATCACGACGGTGTTCTGTGCGAGGCCGGTGTCGTCGAGATATTTCAGAACTCGGCCGACGCCGTCATCGACCGCGGCGACGCAGCGCAGGTAGTCCTTGATGTAACGCTGATACTTCCAGCGCACGAGTTCTTTACCGGTGAGCTTGGCTTTCTCGAACGCGGCGTTTTCGCCGTCGTAGGCTTCGTGCCAGGCGGCGAGTTGTTCGGGGTTGAGATTCTTGGGCGGATCGAATTTCAGATCGAGCCGCGTCAGCGTCTTTTCGATGGTCATGTCCTGCTTGTGAGCTGCAGTGCCTCGGCCGGAGTAATCGTCGAAGAGCGTGTCCGGTTCCGGGATCGTGACGCCTTTGTAGAGATCGAAGTACTTCGGTCCCGGCTGCCACTCGCGATGCGGGGCCTTGTGCTGCCACATCAGCATGAAGGGTTTGTCTTTGTCTCGACCTTTCTCCAACCAGTCCACGGCGAGGTCGGTGATGATCTCGGTCGTGTAGCCCGTGTGCTGCATTCGCTTGCCGTCGCGGATCATTGGCGGGTTGTAGTAGGGGCCTTGGCCGATCAGGATGTCCGAGTAATCAAAGCCCATCGGGTTATTGCCGAGATGCCACTTGCCGATCAGCGCCGTTTGATAGCCAGCTTTTTGCAGCAGTTTGGGAAACGTCTGCTGTGCTCCGTTGAACGACTCGCCTCCTTCGTTGGTCTTGTAGCCGTTCAAGTGGCTGTGCTTGCCGGTGAGGATGACGGCTCGGCTGGGGCCGCAGATGGAGTTCGTGCAGAAGCAATTCTGAAACCGCATCCCTTCGCGCGCGATCCGGTCGAGGTTCGGCGTCTGGTTGATCTTCGAGCCGTAGCAGCTCATTGCGTGGGCGGCGTGGTCGTCGGTGAAGATGAAGATCACGTTGGGCCGTTTGGCATCGGCGGCCGGCGAATCGTGTCTGCCGAAGACCAGGAGGACGCAGACGGCCACGAATAATACGAGTGTTGTGAGGCGGCTCATGTTGGTGTTCTCGTGAAGACAGGAATGTCGATGCCGAACAGTCAACGTCGGCTGGAGTCGAGTCAGCTTGGAAGGTCGTTGCTCGGTGGCGGTTTGCTGAGTGTTTCCACGACCGCCATTCGTGCTTGGAAGAGTTCGTTCATCGAAGTCTTCACACCAGGCAAGTGAGTCACCAGCTTGTCAAACGCATCGCGCGAGATGCTGATGAGGTCCAGCGGCGTCTTGGCCATCACCGCCGCGCTGCGGGGTTGGTCGGAGATCAGGGCCATTTCGCCAAAGACGTCACCGTTCTTGAGCGTGGCCAGCGACTGGCCATCGCGTTGCACGTCGGCTTCTCCCTTCACCACGACATACAGCTTGTCGCCGAAGTCTCCTTGCTCGAAAACGGCTTCACCGGTATGGAAATGCTCGCGCGAAACCGAATCGGCATGAAAGATACGAACCTCGGTGATGTCTCGCGGCAGAAAAATGTCGAGCACCCAGTCGGTCAAGATGCGCCACTTGCGGTCCAGCCCCGGAAACTTGCTGAGGTAGACCGCTCGCCAGAACACCCACGCGATGAAACCGTGAAGCTTGATGCCCATGACTTCCGCCACGGCGGACCGATGTCCCAGCGAGGCCAGTTTGCCCAACCCGGTGAAGGAGAATCTTCGCATGGGCGTGCCACGCAGCGTCGCGAGAATGTTCGACGCACAGGTATGAGCCTGCCGCAAGGCATGCTGGGCGGTGGGGGGAGACATGATGCCGTCTGGTTGTGGCACCGCCGCACAGTCGCCGACCGCCCAGAGATTTGGTGTTCCCGCAACTTGCATTTCGGGCGTGACGATGACACGCCCTCCCTTGTCCTTCTCGACGGGCAATTGCTCCACCAAACGATGCGGCGCGGCGGGCACGGTGGCCACGACGATGCGCGCGGAAATGAACTCTGGCTCGGTCGAGTTCTTCGATTGCAGCACCGCCCCTTCAGCGGTCACCGCGCTCAAGCGAGTTTGCAGGCGGATTTCGATGCCCCGTTGTTCGAGAATGTTCTGTGCGTACTTGGCGAGGCTCGCGCCCAATTCGGGCAGGATCCGATCGGCGCTTTGCAGCAAGACCACGCGCAGGTCTTGGACCTTGATCGAGGGATAGGACGAAACGGCGCTGATGAGGAAGTCGTGGAGTTCGGCGATACATTCCACGCCGGAAAATCCGCCGCCCCCCACGACGAAGGTCAGCAATCGCCGACGCTCCGCTAAGTCCGATTCATTGTCGGCCTCTTCGAGAACTTGCACGATCGCGGTTCGCAATCGCAGTGCGTCGCCGAGGTACTTGAATGGAATGGCGTGCTCGCGCATGCCCGGCACCATGTCATAATTCAGCCGAGACCCCAGCGCGACCACGAGGTGATCAAACGGCAGTTCCTTGGTCTTCGGCAGGAATTCCGGACCCAGCGTCACGACCTTGCGCTCCAGGTCGATGCTGACAATCTCGCGGGTATGTAGCCGCGTGCGTTTGGCCATGCGGCGGATCGGCGTGATGACATGCAGCATCTCGATCGTGCCGCTGATCACTTCCGGCAGCAGCGGCTGGAAAACCATGTAGTTTTCCAGGCTGACCAGCGAAATCTCGTACTGATCTCGCTCGCCCCAGAACATCGCTTTTTCGAGATACATCGCCGTGTACACGCCGGCAAAGCCACCACCCAGAATGAGAATCCGCTTCTTCTCGTGACTCATGGTGTGCTGTGCTCGGTGGAGATGATGGCAGCGACGACGACGTGATCGGAGAACACTGTCAAACTCTCGGTTCGGAATGTCAAGCAGGCATACGATGCTCGCCCCCACACGACGGTGTGGGATTTGGGTCGGGCGTTCAAATTTCAAAATTGCCGTGGCAATTTTGAAATT
>CAMDEA010000233.1 GCA_945893045.1 Planctomyces sp. SH-PL62 | reverse complement strand
AACTGGGGGGCTGGCCCGTTCCGCTCCGGTTCGCTGGCGCTCACCTACGCGGAACGGGCCAGCCCCCCAGAACCGCAATGTGACATTTCTAAGTGGGCGAACCCTGTGACATTTCTATCTTGGTCCGACAGCGACCCCGATAGAGTTGGGCTCTCGGCACTCAGGCGATAGTCTGGTCTCCTGTCGGCCACGCTGGCCGGCCTTCGCTTACCCAAGCAGCTCACAAGCGCGACGCTTGTGACGATGGAGACTCTCATGACCAGCCGAGCCGCGACCGAATGGCGTTACGAAAAACTGACCTGGCCTGAAATCAACGACGCGATCGAGATGCGGAAGGTCTGCATCATCCCCTGCGGAGCCGTCGAGCAACACGGACCGCATCTGCCGCTGGATGTCGATTTGATGTGTCCCGGCGGGATCGCTCGCGGCGTGGGCGAGGCCATGCGCGACAAGGTGCTCGTTCTGCCGACCATCGCCTACGGCTACACCGGACATGTGATGGACTTTCCGGGCACGATCAACACGCATTGGGAGACCTTCATCAAGCAAGTGCTCGACGTGACGAAGTCGCTCGCGTACCACGGCTTCAAAAAGATCATTCTGCTCAACGGCCACGGCTCGAACATGCCGAACCTCGATCTGGCCGCACGCCGCACGAACTTGGAAACCGATGCCGAGTGTGTGCTTATCGCCTGGTGGAACTTGCTGACCGTCGACAAAACCTTCTTGCCGAGTTGGCGCGAAAGCAAATTCCCTGGCGGTTGCTCGCACGCTTGTGAGTTGGAGACCTCGCTGTACCTGTACCTCGACGAAGACGGCGTGCGTAAGGACAAGATCAAGAGCGGCACCATCAAGATGAACGACGAGGACAACCCCTTCAACTGGGTCGATCTCTTCGGAGCCGGGCCAGGAGCGTTGATCTCGTGGACCAGCAGTTACAACGACACCGGAGTTCTCGGCGATGCGGAATTGGCGACGAAAGAAAAAGGGGAACGGGTCTATCACGAGTCCGTCAAACAGCTCGGCCGCTTCATCGACTATTACCGCGACCGCCCGATCGACGTGCGCGGGCGGCATCAAGCTCACAAGCCCAAGATGCCGATCCCCTGGGGCCAGTACGACGCGCTGCCGTAACGCCGCCCCGCATTGTTCGCATCCGTGTGTGCCGCTCGCATCCGTGTGCGAAGTGTGTTCGTCAGGATTTGAACGCACTTCGCACACGGATGCGAATGGCGCACACGGATGAAGACAGGCAGAGTTGGTTGCCGTTGATTGATCAATTCTCAGTAACCGCACTACGTTGGTGTGCGCAGACTCGCGGCCAAGACTTGGGCGGCTTCGGGGCCATGCAGTAGCTGAGCCGCATGGTGTGGCGAATAGACGGCCAGCGGCTCAAAGCCGGTTTGGGCGAGTGACAACCGCAGCAGATCTTCCGCCGCTAGCGTCAGCCGCCCCGCGCGGCGTGTCAGCGGGAATTGCATGCCGCCGATGCCTTGATACGAACGATAAACAACCTCCGTGCAGACCAGTCGGTCCGAGCGTGTGAAGTCGAAATCGAAATCGTACGCCTTGCCTTCGTGCAACATGCCTCGGCCGATGGCCTGCGCGATGTCCTGCTGAGACAGCAGCGGACGCACGACGGCGATGGCATCGGCTCGGAATGGCGTGCGCACGGACCGCAGCCAAACGCCGTCACGCATCGCTTCCAGCACGCGGCCGGGTTCGTGCTGATCCAGTTCGAGCATCCGCCGCCAGCGCGGTTTCAGTTCCTGATGCTCGCGGAGGCCCAGGCGTTCCAAGTCACCGGATTCGCCGAGATACAAAGCGGCGTGCGGCCAGTAACCGGGCAGAAAATAATTCGTCAGCGCGAATTCTTTACGATTGACGATCACGTCACCCGGCCGCAGCAGCGATCGCAACTCCGCCGCGACCGAGGCCGGCAGTGACGGTTGATGTCCCAGTCGAGTGAACCGATCGGTGACCATCAAGCAGGCGACCTTCTGCAACCCGTACAACGCGCGGTCGACCAAATTGCGACGGACCGTGTTCGAGAGTTGCCGCGTGCGGACACGGATTCGCGCCTTCGCGAATTCGTAAACCGAGACTTGCAGACGCGGTCCCAATCGGTCCACGACCTCGACCAACGGTGCCAGCAGCGGGTCCGCCGCCAAGGCGTGCAACTCAGTGGCTTGTTCTTCCTGGTAACGGACCGCGTTGTAGAGATGCCAGACATGTACCGGGCTGGTGAGCGACCGCTGCACGGTGTCGTAGGACTCCGGTGGGATGCCGAAGTGCGATTCCGGCTCGTTGAGCTTCGCACGGATCACCGGCTGATCGTGATAGTTCTCTCGCAGGAACCGCGCCGCATCGACCAACAGCAGTGCGGCGGCATACCCGATCAAGAACCGCTCCGGCTGCAACTGCGGCGGCAAGCTGTCCGCGTCGCGATAGCTGATGACAACTTCGAAGAGTGCCGTCCGCGCCATCCAGTACGAGATCAACAACTGCCGCGCCGCCTCATCCTCGCTCGGCGAAAAGAAACCCCGCTCGCGGACGGCGAACTGGTCTCGCAGACGCAACGCCGCTTGCTTCAACTCTTCAAAGTACACCGCCAAATGCGTGACCGTCCGAGCATGAGCTTGCAGAGCATCCGGCAACATGAAGGCCTCTTCGCGCAAGAGATTGGCTGGGCGATGCTCGGCATGATGACAAAAGCACTTCGCCACCGGCAGTCTACCGTCGTCATCCAAGAGGTTGTCGAACGGATCAACGTGGCTCGGAGTTCGCAGCGTTGTTCTCACGCCGGAACCTCGGCGGCACCAGCAGCCACGACAGCGCGACGACACCTCCGAACGCGCCGTAACAGACCGTGAAGACCCACGGCTCGGCGTCGAAGAACATCAGGTCGTGGACCCAGGTAGCGAGGAAGTCACCGCGATAGGTCGCCTGCCCCGCGAGGTCGCGCAGATGCTGCTCCCACACCGTCAGCGGGCAAGTGACGCCGCACAGACTCTCGGCCACGACAAATCCGATGGCCGCCAGATGGAGCGCTCGAAAGCGCACGCTCCGCACCCACCCCCACCGCCGCAGGCCCCCCGCCAGCGTCAGCAGCAGACCGAACACCACAAACGCCACGAAGGCGAAGTGAACGACGACGACAAGATCAGCAGTCAGTCGGTAAAGCGTGGTCATGTCACTCAGGAGACCGACGTGGCCGCCGATATTCCCGCAATGACTGACGAGATTCGCCGCGAGGAATGCGCTGCTGCGTTGTCGCGCCTTTGATGGTTGCGCCCATCAGCGTGGCTGCTGAGTCTCTCGCTTCTAATCACGTTGGTCGCAAAATGGGACGCAGAATGTGGTGGACCTGCGTGGCCGAACCGCTGAGTCGTGGTTGATCGATGCTGCGGTCCCAAGCCATGCGCTCATCGTCCTCCGAAGCCGCCGGTCGCGAACGCTCTGCGGCATGTTGTTCAGGCTCGCGAAGTGATTTTCCAAAACGAGCACGACGCACCAGCGAGTGACTTCAGCCAAGGAGCTTGCCAACTCGTGCGGTGATTTCCGAAACAAGTTCCAGCGGCAATGGCCCACGGCGGGCCGCCGCCAGGTTCTCGGCCAGATGAGCGAGATTGCAGGTGCCGATGATCGTCGTCTGGCAGTGCGGATGCGAGAGCGTGTATCGCAGGATGAGTTCCGCGCGTGTCATGTCGTCCGGACGCAGTTCGTCGAGCTGGGCTTTGTCCCAGATTGCCTCGAGCGCCGGTCGCTGGATTTCCGCATCCGGGCCGCCTTGGGCGATCCCGCCCCGCAGAATGATGCCGGCACCGGACTCGGCGGCTCGACAGATGAGGTCGTGATGCTGCGGGGCCAGACAGGAATACGGAATCTGAAACGCGTCGAACACGCCGAGGTCGATCAAGTCCGAGAGATTCGGCAGAGAACTGGAGACGCCGATGAACCGGACCAAGCCCTGATCCCGAAGACTGGTCAGGACATCAATCAGTCCTTCGCGCTGCAGCGTCTCGGCATCACCACCGTGAAACTGCAACACATCAACATACTCAGTCCGCAGACGCTGGAGGCTCGTATCCAGATTCCGCCGAATCACATCGGGCTTCCAGACGTGATCGAGTTCCAGATGGTCTTCCCGTTGCGTGTAAACACACCCGCATTTCGTGGCGAGATAAAACTCCTTGCGGCGTGACCCGATGAAGCGACCGATCCGTTCTTCGCTGGCCCCATAATCGGGAGACGTGTCGATGAAATTGATCCCCGCATCCAACACGGCATTGAGAAACCGCTCGGCATCATGGTCACTCACCACCCGGATGCCCCAGGTCCGCGGCCCACGCAACCCCATGCTGCCATAACCGAGTTGTGTGACAGCCAGCCCCGTGCGTCCGAGAATTCGACGGTCCATCGTCCTGATCTCCTCAGTGGTGCAACTTGTCAGCGCCACATGCGCTCCCACACGTCGTTGTGAGGTCCACGCACATCGCAGCCTGGCAATGCCGTCTCTAGCTCACGCCCGCCCGAGATTGTGACTTTCGTATGTTCGACATTCAGTTCCTTCAGACTTCGCATCTGCGTCAAGATGGGGATGCTCAAGTCAGAGACATCAGTTCCCTCAAGACGAAGCTCTTTAAGGTTTTGTAGGCGGCAGACAACTCTTATCCCAGCGTCACCTGTGTTTGAAAACGCGAGATCAAGACTTTTGAGATTCGGTAATCTCAGCACACACGCGAGAGCTGCATCATCTATCAACGGCCCAGTCGTATGGACAATCTGGCCACCGAAGCGACTTCGTCGCGAAAGCGTGGCTCCATCGGCCCAAAACACAACATGCTCCGGTTCATCGACGCATTCCATCCATTCCGCACCGATCCACTGGCGAAGCCAGTCAGGCCCTCGTGGGTGTAGGCATTGAACTGTGCCATTGAAGTACTCGATCTCGCGAATTGCAGTTCGCTGTCGAGATATCAGTGCTACTTGTATTGCGACATAACCGGTGATCGACACGGCTAACGCCGCGAAGAGCCATTTCACCTGGAGCAGGCATCTCGGGAATCGTTCGAGTTCGGGAGAGATGGGTTCGGAGGCAGCCATGTCGTCAGGGTACTTTGGACGCGCGAGTGAGTGAATACCGAACACTACGACGGTGAGTCATGTGAAGTGGCCCCCAAGATTCTGCCGGCGCGATCTAATTGGCTGCTTGCTTGTCGCGTGCCGGATGAAACTCGTCCCCGACGTTCCAAGTCGGCAATTGGTTGGTGTTGGCAACTTCGCGGGCCAAGTCGAGCATGAACTCAGCCAACACCACGAAGCCGGAAAAATCCCAGTCCGGCTGAAATTCATCCTGCGGCGAGTGGTACGCCTTGTCGTTGAAATCCTTGTGAGCCTTTGTGGCGAAGTCTTCCGGCATACCGGTGATCTTCATCCCCGCCGCGACGGAAAACGCGGGGACGCCTGACCGCGCCATCGAGAAATGGTCCGATCGGTAGAAGATTCCCAGATGCGCCCGCTGGTCTGCTTCGATTTCGAGGCGGTTCTTCTCGGCCGCCGCTTTGACCGTTGGCCAGATCGACGTTCGGTCGGCACCGGTCACGACGACCGAGGCCGGGACGCCGAGCGGCAGGATCATGTCGACGTTCAGATTGAGCGCGGTCTTGCTCAGAGGGATGAGCGGATTCCTGGTGTAGTACTTTGAACCGAGCAGCCCTTTCTCTTCCGCGGTGACGGCCAGAAAAACGGCGGATCGTTTGGGCTTCGGCGACTGATGCGACCACGCGCGGGCTAGCTCCAGCAGGAGGCCGCAACCAGTGGCGTTGTCCGCCGCACCGTTGTAGATCGCATCGCCGAGCACTGGCTTGCCGATGCCGAGATGATCCCAGTGTGCGGTGAAGACGATTGCTTCGGATTGCAACGTCGCATCGCTCCCTTCCACCAAGCCGACGACGTTGTGACTCACAAAATTCTCGATGCGGGTTGGGAGGTTGCCTTTCAAGTTCACACCGAGCGACGAAGGCTTGAACTCCTTGGTGTCCGCCTCGCGCAAGGCGTCGTCCACGGTGCGGCCCGACAGCCCCAACAGCTTGTCACCCGCCGTCCGAGAGAGCCAGCCCGCGAAAGCCAGCACGGGGCGACGGGTGTGCCCAGAGATATTGGCGGTGTTAAGTTTTTGTGGTGTCGCAAGTTGACCAATAGGGTTGCCATTGATTGCTGTCGCGGAGGTTGGTCAGGGCGGAGACGGATTCGGCGTTGCGGAGATTCCAACGAGCACCAGAGCGTT
>CAMDEA010000232.1 GCA_945893045.1 Planctomyces sp. SH-PL62 | reverse complement strand
TCCCAGTGGTTCCCGCGCTCTGCAGCTACGGCCAACCCACGCCCTAGCTGCAGAGCGCGGGAACCACCCTGACAAGCAAGGTGGCGGACTAAACCTACGGGCGCGGCTCAAAACACGCCGGAAGAACTCTACCACGCAAAACGTGACGAGCCAGCGAAAACGTCGCGGCAGCAGCCGGTTACTTCGGCAGCAGGGCCACCAAATCCGGGTGCGGGCGAGCGATCACGTCGGCCATGATCAGCTTGCCGCCCAGCCGCTCGACGGTCGCCTTGCCGGTTTCGATCGCCGTCTGCACGGCCGCCACGTCCCCGCGAACCATGATGGTGATGTACGCGGCCCCGATCTTTTCTTTGCCACCCAGAGTCACGTTCGACGACTTCAGCATGTCGTCCGTCGCGTGCAGAGCGGCCACCAATCCTTGAGTCTCCAACAAACCCACAGCTTCGGTATTCATCGCACCCTCTCTTGGAACGCGGGAATCGTACAACCCCAACAACGGACTAAAGACCGGCGGCGCATCGACGAGCTTCAACGTCTCCTCCAACGGAGCCGGCAGGATCGAGACCGTGCATTGGCTCCCCATGCGTCGAGCCAACTCGGCCCCCCGCTCGGCGGCGGCCATGACGGCTCCCGTCTCGCCGATCAGCTTCAGACACTGTTGCGGGCCATCGGTACTTTCGATCCCGATGATCCGCACGTTGGCCGTCTTCACACAGGCATCCGCCACCATCAGCGACGGTGCCAGGTAATTCACTTCCAGCAGAGCCAAACTCAGTCGTGCCGTCATCGTGGTTCTCGTGCATCCGGCCAATGGACCCGCAGGCCGCAAATCAACGCGCGAATGTTGGCAGAAATCGGCGCATGCCGAAACCCCGATTCTCAAAAGCGGCGCGATCACGCAGCACGATCAATGCGCCAGCGTCAGTAGCCGTCGGGCGCGTTCGATTTCGCGGGCCTTCGTCGACGCTTGTTGCTCGGTCGTGCCGGGCAGCGCGGAGGCTTTCTTCAACGCCTCTTCGGCATCGGAGCGTTTGACGTCGGCGGTGGGGATGGCTCGCGCGGTGAGGATCGAGACGACCGGTCCTTTCACTTGGACGAAGCCGCCGTCGATGAAGAAGGATTTCTCGCCCGATGCGGTCGTCACCTTGAGTTCCCCGTAGCCCAAGCGGCCAACGAGGGGTGCTCGGCCGGGGAGGATTCCGATCTGGCCGTCGAACAGTGGAAACCGCAACGCCGACGCCGGCTCATCGAACACCGTTCGTTCAGGAGTCACGATCACCAATTGCAGTTGTTTGTCAGCCATGTTTCATCTCGTAGGGTGGGTCAACCATCGGGCGACCCACCGGATTGGGCAATCGGTTCGAGGCTTAGCTAGCCGCCATCTTCTTGGCTTGCTCTTCCGCTTCCTCGACGGCTCCGACGTACATGAACGCGGCTTCCGGGAGGTGATCCCATTTGCCGGCGCAGATTTCCTCGAAGCTGCGAATCGTGTCGGCGAGCGGGGTGATCTTGCCCGACTTGCCGGTGAAGACTTCGGCGACGAGGAACGGTTGCGAAAGAAAACGTTCGATGCGGCGGGCGCGATGCACGACTTCTTTGTCTTCGATGCTCAGTTCATCGACGCCCAGGATGGCGATGATGTCTTGCAGTTCGCGGTAGCGCTGCAGGATCCGTTGCACGCTGCGTGCGCATTGGTAGTGCCGCTCACCGACGATCTGCGGGTCGAGGATTCGGGACGACGAGGCCAGCGGATCGACGGCCGGGTAGATGCCTTTCTCGGTAATCTTGCGTTCGAGGTAGAGGAAGGCGTCAAGGTGTCCGAACGCGGTCGCGGGAGCGGGGTCGGTCGCGTCGTCGGCGGGAACGTACACGGCTTGCACCGACGTGATGGCTCCGTTCTTCGTGGAGGTGATCCGTTCTTGCAGCTCACCCAGTTCGGTGCCGAGCGTCGGTTGATAACCCACGGCGGACGGCATACGGCCGAGCAACGCGGAGACCTCGGAACCGGCTTGCGAGAACCGGAAGATGTTGTCCACGAAAAGAAGCGTGTCGGCACCGGTCGAGTCGCGGAACCACTCGGCCATCGTCAGGGCGGACAACGCCACGCGGAGACGTGCTCCAGGCGGCTCGTTCATCTGACCGAAGACCATCGCGGTCTGCTCGATGACCGAGCGACCGGTGTTGCCGATCTTGGTCTCCTGCATTTCGAGCCAGAGATCGTTCCCTTCGCGAGTTCGTTCGCCGACGCCCGCGAACACCGAGTAACCGCCGTGAGCGGACGCGATACGCGCGATGAGTTCGGTGAGAATAACCGTCTTGCCGAGACCAGCACCGCCGAACAGACCGGCCTTACCACCGCGCACGAACGGCGTCAGCAGGTCGATGACCTTGATGCCCGTCTCGAACAACTCGGTCTTCGAGCTGAGGTTTTCCAGCAGTGGAGCATGACGGTGAATCGCCCACCGCTCGTCGGTCACCACCGGGCCGCGTCCGTCGATCTCATCGCCGAGCACGTTGAAGACTCGGCCGAGCGTCCCTTTGCCGACCGGCACGCTCACCGGAGCACCGGTGTCGAGCACGTCCATCCCGCGCGTCATGCCGTCGGTCGTGCCGAGGGCCACGCAACGCACTCGGCTGCCACCAAGATGCTGCTGCACCTCACCGGTGACTTTGACGTGCGTCCCCTTGACGGTCGCATCGACCTTCAAGGCGTTGTAAATGTCCGGCAGGTAGCCTTCGCCAAATTCGGCATCGAACGTCGACCCGATGACCTGCGTAACTCGACCAATGTTTGTGGCTGCAACCATTTGTTTTGTCTCTACTTTCAAATCTCTTGGAACACTCATCACCACTAATCTTCGCTCATCTGATTAGTGCAGATGAGCGTCGATTAGCGTTCCGACTTGTCTTCTTACGCTTCGAGCGCCGCGGCACCGCCGATAATTTCGGACAACTCCGAAGTGATCTGCGATTGGCGGGCTCGGTTGTATTGCATGGAGAGCGATTTGATCATGTCGCCGGCGTTCTCGGTGGCGGCTTTCATGGCGACTCGGCGAGCGATCTGTTCGCTGACCGCCGCGTCGAGGAAGCACTTGAAGAGCCGAGCTTTGAACGCGGCCGGAACGATCTCTTCGAGAATCTCTCCGGCGGACGGCAGGAATTCGTAGTCGATCTTTTTCTCAGTCGCCGTCGAACCAGCCGCTCCACCGATGCTGCCGATCGGCAACAGCGTTTCGACGACCGGCCGTTGCCGAGACACGCTCTCGAACTTCGTGTAGGCGATGTCCAGCCGGTCGAGCTTGCCGGAGCAATATAGCTCGATGTAGCGGTTGGCGATCGCTTCGACTTCGTCGTAGCCGGGCTTGTCTTCAAAGTTGGTGAACTGCTCGGTGACGTTGATCTGCTGGTACTTCAAGAACGCCAAGCCTCGGCGGCCGGAGCATTCGACGCTGAGGTTCAGGCTGCCCTTCAATTCCTTCTGCCGAGCCAACGCCGGTCGCAACACGGCTCCGTTGTAGCCGCCACACAAGCCGCGATTGGACGTCAGGATCAGCAGGATGCCGTTGGTCTGCGTCTCGTGAGCCTTCAGCAGCGGATGCGTGAAGGTGAGATTCGTGGCCGAGAGGTCGGCGACGATCTCGGAGATTTTCTTGGTGTACGCGGCGGCCTCGGTCGCTCGGTCCATCGCCTTTTTGAAGCGAGCCGTTGCGATCAATTCCATCGTCTTGGTGATCTTGCGAATGTTCTTGACCGCCTTCAGGCGTTTCACAATCGCGCGTGCTTTGGCCATGTTTCACCATCTGTCCGGCGAACGGGAGGCGTGAGCCTCCTGGTGCGTTCGGGCGGTCGATCACAAATTGACGACGATCACAATTGGACCAGGAGGCTCACGCCTCCCGTTCGCCTTATTTCTTTCCTGCCGCGTACTGTTTCTTGAATTCTTCGAGGGCGGCTTTCAGGCCGTTCTCGACGTCAGCAGACAGCTCGCCGGTTTCGATGAGCTTGTCGCGAACTTCGGATTTTTGCTCGCGCATGAACGTGAGCAATTCCTTTTCGGCACTCGACACTTTGGCTCGCGGGACGTCGTCGAAATAGCCTTTCGCGCCGGCGTAGATGCTGATGACCTGGTCGGCGAAGTGCAGCGGGCCGAACTGCGATTGCTTGAGCAGTTCGACCATGACGTAGCCTCGGTCGAGCTGCTTTTGCGTGGCCTTGTCCAATTCGGTGCCGAGCGCAGCGAACGCTTCCAATTCGCGGAACGCGGCGAGGTCCAGTCGCAGCGAGCCGGCGATCTTCTTCATCGCCTTCGTCTGAGCATTGCCACCCACGCGGCTGACCGAGATACCGACGTTGATGGCGGGACGAATACCGGCCAGGAACAGCGACGGCTCCAGGTAAATCTGGCCGTCGGTGATCGAGATCACGTTGGTCGGGATGTACGCCGAGACTTCGCCGTCGAGCGTTTCGATGATCGGCAACGCCGTCAGCGAACCGCCGCCGAGTTCGTTGCTCAACTTGGCCGAACGCTCGAGCAAACGGCTGTGACAGTAAAATACGTCGCCGGGATACGCCTCGCGGCCGGGCGGACGTCGCACGAGCAGCGACAACTGGCGATACGCCTGAGCTTGCCGCGTCAAGTCGTCGTACACGACCAGCGTGTGCCCGCCGTTGTAAGTGAAGTGCTCGGCCATCGCGCAGCCGGCATACGGGGCGATGTACTGCAACGGAGCAGGATCGGACGCCGTGGCCGACACGATGATCGTGTAGTCCATCGCGCCGTGCTCTTTGAGCTTCTCGTAAACCGCCGCGACGTTGGACGCACGCTGACCGCAGGCGACGTACACGCAGATGACGCCGCTTCCCTTTTGATTGATGATCGTGTCGATCGCGACGGCGGTCTTCCCGGTCTTGCGGTCGCCGATGATGAGTTCGCGCTGACCGCGTCCGATCGGAGTCATCGAGTCGATGGCCTTGATACCGGTCTGCAACGGCTGCTTCACCGGCTGACGTCCGGCGATGCCCGGAGCCGCGTATTCCAGCGGTCGAGTGGCGGTCGCCAGGATCGGGCCTTTGCCGTCGAGCGGGTTGCCCAGCGGATCAACGACTCGGCCAACGAGCGCATCGCCGACGGGAACCGACAGCAACGCACCGGTCGTGCGGACCTCGTCCCCTTCGGCGATCTTCAAGTAGTCGCCGAGGATGATGATGCCGACGGAGTTCTCTTCCAGGTTGAAGACCTGCCCGCGAATGCCGCCGGGGAACTCGACCATTTCGCCGGACATGGCCGACGACAGGCCGTAGCACCGAGCGATGCCGTCGCCCACTTCGAGCACGCGACCGACTTCGGCCGTTTCAATCTGGCCGCGAAAGTCCTCAATCTCCTTCTGGATGACTGAAGCGATTTCGTCCGGTTTGAATTTCATGGAGGCTCCTCTCGCGCAAGCGGGCTTTGAGCTGTTTCAGCCGAGTCCGCAGCGAACTGTCATAAACGGTATCGTCCACGCGGATGACCATGCCGCCGATCAGCGACGGGTCGGTCTCCGCTTCAAGAATCGGTTCAAAAGCAAACGCCGATCGCAGCTTGTCGCCGATCGCCTGCCGAGACTCATCCGACAGCGGCTTCGCCGTCTTGACCGAGACTCGCCTGCGACCCCCCGACCGCTCACTCTGAATCCGCGCCGCCTGCAAAATGTTCGGCAACAGATCGAGCCGATCGTGCCGAGCCAACACTTTCAAAAAACTCGTGATGAACTCCGAGCCACGCCCCGTGACGACACGCTCAATCAACTTGAGCTTGTCTCCCCGATTGATCGTCGGCGAAACCAACAACCGCTTGAAGTCCGCATTCTTCGCCAGCACGTCATCGACAAACGACTGCCCCTCTTCGAGAGCCGCCTCAACGCCGACCGTGCTCTGCGCCGCACCGAGAAACGATTTGGCATAAACCCGTGCGATCTGCACCGCACTTGGGTCTTCCATCACGCTCGCGATTTTCGTTTGAAGCGGCTCGGTCATAAGAACCTCAAATAGACCGCTAATCCTCGCTAATCTCCGCTAATGAACTGCAAAGACCGCATCTCTGCCTGAGTCTGTTTCATTAGCGAAGATTAGCGCCAATTAGCGTTCCAAAAACTTCTTCGATCGAACTAAGTCTTCGATCCCATCTGATTCAGCGCATCCTGCACGAGGCGTTTCTGGTCGTCGTCGGACAACGCTCGGCCGAGCACGTTTTCGGTGGCACCGATCACGTTGGACGAAACGAAATCGAACAACTCCTTCATCGCCAAGTCGCGAGCGTGCTCGATGTCCTCGACCGCTCGCTTGCGAGTCGCTTCGGCCTCTTTGTT
>CAMDEA010000231.1 GCA_945893045.1 Planctomyces sp. SH-PL62 | reverse complement strand
TGATCCAGGAGCACTTCGGTCTCGGTTCGTTCTGTCGTGAGTTCTTCGGACTGCGTGCTGCCGTCGGCGGTCCATTCAATCGCCGTGCTGCCGACCAATCGTGCGTCGCCACGTTCGCAGTGCAGGCGGACTTCGTCGAGCGTCGGTTGCTCGGCAATCGGTGCGGTCGGGCAGAGCGACAGTTCGGCGATGCGCGGTTCGTTCGGGGTGAGCGGCGGGAAGTCCAACCGCAAACCTTGTCCGTCGCCTCGGCGAGTCACCTGGTGCGGCGCGGCGCGGAAGAGGTAATGGCACCAGTCGATCCATTCCAACAGCGGGTCTGGCGGCGGCGGAGCGTGTCCCCCGAAATCGGCGTCGGTCGCGAACGGGACCGCCTGCAAACTGGCGGGAGAGATCGCCACTTCGACACGTAACGGCCGGCCGAGCTGCGTGGCCAACAACTCTTGCAGCCGATTACTGGCGGGAGTGCAGCGGCGCGGGAATGCCGGCATGATGGTCTGCCCGTGCGACACGGCGTGCTCGTGCAATTGCTGAAGTTCCAGCAACGGCACATCCGCTCGCGCGGCGAACAAGATTGGCTTGTGGCGTTCGCTCAACAGACGCAACATCGCGGAGCCTTGCCAACCCGTATCTAGCAGCAACAGCGCCTGCACGTCAGTTCGATCTGCCAGTGCCGCGACACCGCCGACCACACGAGCGCCCGTCTCGCGTGCGGCCTGCTCCGCACGGCTCACGACGTTGTCGTAAACCGCGACGACACGCAGCTTCAAGGTGATCTTCGTGAGCGCCGGGCGGTATCGACTCTCCCAACTCGGTCCCAAACCGATGAGTCCCAAGTTGACCGGAGCGGTCGCCATGCGAAGTGTCTCGTGAGATGTGAACGAAGGGCGGTCGCAGTGTAGGAGATGACTTCGGCGAGACAAAAGCAGACTCGGATGTTTTTCCACGGCTGGCTAGCTCGGATTATTCACGGCCGCCATGTAACCCGAAGCGTAAGCGAGGGAGTGGTCACAGTTCTCCCTCGCTTACGCTCCGGGTTACATGCGCCCCGCTCGCCTGTCTCATTCGTGGCCGCGCGAGGTATAAGACGACGTAATCGTCGGCCGTGGGTCACGGCGATGCCATGCGGGATTCGGAGACTTTCACCATGCGAATCGACCGAGTTGGAGCATTGATCGTTCTTCTGGCTTCGTGGACCGCGATCGGGCAGGCTCAGCCGCCGGCGGCCGATTCCGCCACAGTGCTGGCCTCGGTCGAGGATCAATTGGTCAAAGTCATCGGCTCGGCCGAATCCTCGGTCGTCGCGCTCGGCATTCTGAAACGCGAGGCCGTCGCCGTGCGGGTGGATGGATTTGGCTTGGAGATTCCACCTCGCGCAGCCGATGAGCACAGCCCGGAATTCTTTCCCAACGAATTCGGCAGCGGAGTCCTGATCACGGCGGGAAACTCGCCCGAACCCTCGGCCGAGCGGTTGGTGCTGACGGCCTATCATTTGGTGCGCGGCGGCCCGGTCGTCGGCAAAGACATGCCGGCCGATCGCGCCTTGCGAGTCCGCCTGCCCGGACGCCAGATTTGCGATGCGAAGATCCTCGCCGCCGATCCGCGTTCGGATCTGGCTGTGCTGCGACTGGACCTCACCGGAACCAAGCTGACGCGCGAAGACTTGAAGCCGTTCAAGCTGAGTGAACCCGTTCCGCCGCGCAAAGGTCAGTTCGTCATCTCTCTGGGCAATCCGTATGCGATCGCGCGCGACGGTTCGGCCAGCGCGAGCTGGGGCATCATCAGCAACATCTCGCGATTCCCAGCCCCAGCCAACACCGACAAGTCCGACCTCTTGCCGACACGGCGCGACACGTCGATCCATCAGCTTGGAACGCTGCTGCACATCGACACGCGCTTGAACCTCGGTGGCAGCGGTGGAGCGTTATTGAACCTGCGCGGCGAATTGATCGGCTTGACCACGTCGCTCGCCGCCATCGAGGGCTATGAGAAGTCCGTCGGCTACGCGATTCCCATCGACGCCAACGTGCGGCGCGTCATCGAATCTCTCGCGAAGGGCTTGGAAGTCGAGTACGGCTTCCTCGGCCTGCAACCCGAAGATGTCTTGCTCGCGGCGCTGCGGCATCTGCCTCCCAAAGTGAAGCAAGCGAGCGCCGCGCGCGTGCTGATGTCCTTCGCGGATTCGCCAGCCGCCGTCGCGGGAGTCCGCCGCGACGACATCATCCTGGCCGTGAACCGCCAGCCGATCTTCGGCAAGCTCGATTTGCTGCGCGAGATCGGATTGCTCGGCCCCGGCGTGTTCGCCGAACTGACGGTCTGGCGCGAAGCCGAACGTCGTGAATTCACGCTGCACGCCGAACTCGGCAAGTGGCCGCTGTCCGACGAAGAGACGTTAATCGCCAGCGAGCAACGTCATTCCGAATGGCGCGGCCTGCGCGTCGATTACCCGACCGCACGCTACAAATACATGAATTGGCCGGAGCAACGTTACCCGGCCGCCGTCGTCGTGACCGCCGTCGTCCCACAGTCCAGCGCCGCCAATGTCGAGCTGCAAGAAGGGGACTTCATCACGCACGTCGAGCAACACCCCGTCCACACGCCGGACGAATTCCACGCTGTGATTCGCAAGCTCGACAAGCCGAACGTCCTCGTGCGCACACTCGACGGTCGCCGCCTCTCGCTGAAACGCTAAGAACCTGTCCAAGAACAACGTCGCGTTTTGTAGGGTGGGACAAGCTCGCTTCGAGCGCCGGCCCACCAGATGAACAACACCCTCTCTGAAAGCCAGATTGGTGGGCCGGCGCTCGAAGCGAGCTTGTCCCACCCTACGGAGTTATTCCTGGACAGGTTCCAGCGCTGGCTGGCCGGCCGGCAATTCGCTCATCTCTTCTGGAACAGGTCGGACAAGACGAGGTTCTCGATGACCGTGCGGAGTTTGTAGTCATCGAGTTTGCTGGCCTGGGAGATGTTCTTGATCTGCGCGGCATCGTCGATCGTCATCACGCGGCGCAGGGAGTACGTCGCGAGTTGCTCGACGAACGCTTCGGCGAACCGGTCGATGTCTTGAACCAGCAGGTGCTTGAACTCGTCCGCGCCGAGGTACGCTCGACCGTCGGGGAGCTTGCCGCTGGAGTTCACCGTGGGGTCGTCCCCTTTGCCGCCGGCGACTTGTTCGCTCGTTCGCCAGCGGCCGATCGCGTCGAAGTTGTCGAAGGCGAAACCCAGCGGGTCGATCTTCTGATGACACGAGGCGCAGGTCGCGTGAGTCGCGTGGGCTTCGAGCTGCATGCGGATCGTGGCCTTCGGCTGATTGCTGGGTGTCGGCGCGAGCGGTTCGACGTTGGGCGGCGGCGGTGGCGGCGTGCGGCCGAAGATGGCTTCCGAGACCCAGACGCCGCGATGCACCGGTCGATGCCGCGTCCCGTCGGATGTGAGCGACAGAATGGAAGCGTGAGTCAACAAGCCGCCGCGATGATCCTCGGCGCGGAGCGACGTTCGTTGCAGGCCCGAAGCGGCCGGACGGGGTAGGCTGTAGTGCATTGCGAGACGCGGATTCAGCATCGTCCAATCGGAGACGAGGAACTCGCGGAGCGGCAGGTTCTTGGAAAACATCTCGCTGAAGTAGCCGGTCGTCTCCAACACCAGGCTCTGCTCGAGCCACTTGTCGTAGTCGGGATAGAGGCTGGCATCGGGCGAGAACGCGCCGACTCGTTGAAGCTGCAACCACTGACGCGGGAATGACTCCGTGAAGCGGCCGATCTTGGGAGCAGCGAGCATGCGAGCCAGTTGAGCGCGGAGCACCTCAGGGCGGTGCAGCGTGCCTTGCTGAGCGAGGCCGAAGAGTTCGTCGTCGGGCAGCGAACTCCACAGGAAATACGAGAGCCGCGATGCGAGTTCCCAATCGTTGACGGTCGCTCGACGCTCTGTGGGCGAGCCTTCTTCGAGGTAATAGAAATTCTTGGAGGTCAGCACGGCGACCATCGCGGCTCGATAAGCGGCACGGAATTTCTCGCCAGCCGCGAGTTCGCTCTCGATGATCTTCAGGTAGCGATCGAGCTCCGCATCGATCACGGGACGACGCCAAGCGCGCGTCGCGAAACGTTTCAGACATTCACGGGCTTCGATCAGATCGCCGTCTTTTGCAGGAGTCAGTCCTTCTCGCTTGCGTTGGTCGGCTACGGGGATGATCGGGCCTTCGTACTCGACCCAATCCACAATCAACAGCGGAAAGATCGACTGCCCTTCGTCGTTGAAGAGACGGTAGGCCGTCGGTCGATTTGGGCGGTTGACTTTCGTGTTCACGAACGGGAACTGAGTGACGCTCGGAGTCTGACCATCAGCCAGCATTCCGGGCGACTCGTTCATCACATTGAAGTTGCCCTCCGGCAGAAAGGTCTCGATCTCGATGACAGTCGGTTGGTCTTCGGCCGCGTTGACGTCCAAGCCGACGACCGAGCGTTTCAATTGATGATGCCACAGCGCGAGATGCGGCAAGCGGCCTTTGAAGGACGGCAGCGCACTGAGCTGAATGCGAATTCGATACAGGCCCGGAGCAGTGGCGTTGACGAGATGCTGCCCGTGTCCCGACCAGAGCGCCCAGCGCACCGGCCCAACGAGGCCTTGTTCCTGCAACCATTTCTCCTGTCCCGCGTTCGCTTCACGCCGGCTCTTTTGCGATACCGGCTGTTGATCGGGAAAGGCTCGCGCGAGCACCGTTTCCGCCGCGCGGAAGTAACGATCCACATGCGACGGCGAGAGTGTCAGCAGCGAGCCGATCCGCTCGAACCCATGCCAGCGGGGATCTTCATTGAACGCTCCCGGCAGGTTCACATCGAAGTAAACGCCGAGCAGGTCATACACGGTGTGACCGTATTCCTCGCGGCTCAATCGGTAATGCGCGACCGGTCCACGCTTCGCCATCCGCGCGGCTTCGCCTTCCGTGATCCGCGCCGAGAGCCAGTCAACCGCCCGCCCCAATTCTTGTGGTTTAGGCTGCGGCTCTTTCTTCGGCGGCATCTCGCCGGAGTTCATGCGGAAGACGACCTCACTCCAGCGCTGAGCGACCGCTTGATCGGCAAAGTCGCGCGACAGCGTGTCGAGCCGGAATTTGCCTTCCTGTTTCTGCGCGTTGTGACAGCGCAGGCAGTAAGTCTGAAAGAACGGCTGCACCGCCTGATCGAACACGGGCAACACGTCAGCGGCCTGCACCTTCGCAACGACGGCGACGAGTATCAGTACGAATTGGGCGAATCGGTATTTCATAAAACTGGTCTCAGATCCTTTCACACCATCGTTCTGCCAATTCCGGTCGGTGGCAGAACGATGGGGGCAGAACGATGAAGTCACCGCTGCTGATTTCAGGGCAGACTCAAGACTGCGGATCGCTTCTGCTCTTCAATCGTCTTCACTCGTTCTTCCGACGGCATGGTCACGAAGAGCCAATCGTGGCACTTCACACGAATTGCTCGGCCTGGACGATAGCCGTCGAGCAATTCAGTGAATTTCATGCGGACCTGAATGCCGCTGCTGCCGGGGGGCGGGTTTTCGTTTTCTTTCCACTCGATCACTTGGCCGAGCTTTCTGTCGGAACGATGGAACCAGGTGCGCAGCGTCTGCTCGGCGACGGCAACATGGTATCCCTTGTCTTGCGTGGCTTTGAGGTCGGCATACAGCGACGGGTCCATGCCGCCAAATAGCGTGAACGTTACCGTCCCGCCGCCAAAGTCATTGTCTTCGACGGAGTCGATCCAGCCTGGTAGCCAACGCTGCTTCTGATACTTCACATGCCGGCGACGCTGAAGATCTGTCGCGAACTTCCGGCTCTCGTCATCGAGCCAGACTTCCGAGACCTTGAATTCCTTGTCTCGCCAACCGGGCGACCAGCCGAGATTGAACTGCACGACCTGCTCCGGCGCGATGTCCGTCAGCTCAACCAGCGTGCGGCCCTTCCAGACCTTCGTGACGTCGTCGATATCGAAGGTGTAGGGCGTGTTGATTCCGTCCTTAGCCATTTGGCCCGACGGTGCCACGTTGAGTTTTCCTTTGTTCGCATCCAGCGACACGACTTTCCAACTCTGACCGCGACGCTGGTAAAAACTGAAATCGTCTTCCAACGAGACGGCGTGGTTGTGCTTGAGCTGGAATTGTGCCATGTCCTTCGGCAGCGGCGGGATCGTGGCTTCCTCGCCGACCGGCGGCACGTAGAAGTAGCCATGCACATGAGTGCCGATCGGAATGTCACGCAGCTCGGCCGGAGCACCGTTGAACGAGATCGTGCCATAAGGCAACATCGCGAAGTAATGCAGCGGCCCGGCGTGATATCGCTCGCCCCCGTTGCCATCCAATCGCAAACCGCCGCGCCGATTCACCGGGTCGATGATCGCCAGTTCGCCCGCGAGGTAAGTGCCGGTGTTCGGCGGCGGAAACTGGCCGGGCTTGGGAACGTGATCCTGTGCGAGCGACGGAGCGGCGAAGAGGCTCAGAATTAGGAACGCTAATAAACGCTGATCAACGCTAATCATGGAAGAACTCGCATCAGCCGATGGGTTGCTGAATCTTGGAAGTCGCCGCGGTCGCCAGATCGTGGAAAACATGCCGCCGTCTCCGTTTGCCCACGCTGGGTGTGCCAATTTTGCCTGGCGCGATGAATACAGAGTTGTCAGAATGAGGTTGAAAATGTTCGGAACCTCTTTCTGGAGTCGATCATGGATGATGTCCCACAAGTGAAATCCGAGTTGTTGATGCCAGCGGTTCGGGAGCAGGTG
>CAMDEA010000230.1 GCA_945893045.1 Planctomyces sp. SH-PL62 | reverse complement strand
GCCGCGTCTTCGACGCGCCACATTTCATCGCGGTCGAACGGTGTCGGGCCCATCGGCTGAGTTCGCAGGCCGAACTCGGTGCCGTTGAGCGTGCCGGTGGCTTGGATTTTGTTTTGCAGGTCCATGATCGCCTGAATGAGCTGCTCCGGCCGAGGCGGGCAGCCCGGCACATACATGTCCACCGGCATGAAGCGATCGACCCCTTGCACGACGGCATAGGTATCGAACACGCCGCCGGAGCAGGCACAGGCTCCCATCGAGATGCACCATTTCGGTTCGGGCATTTGCAGCCAGATGCGTTGCAGCACGGGCATCATTTTCATGACGACTCGGCCAGCCACGATCATCAGGTCGCACTGCCGAGGGCTGAACCGCATGACCTCGGCCCCGAACCGAGCCAGGTCGTACCGAGACGACGCCGTCGCCATCAGCTCGATTCCGCAGCAGGCGGTCGCGAACGGCATCGGCCAGAGACTGTTCTTGCGACACCAACTCGCCGCCGCATTGACGGTCGTCATGAACACGTTTTCGGGAAGTCCTACCGCCATTTGAAAACACCTTTCCGCCACGCATAAACGTAAGCAATCGCCAGCGTGGCGATGAACACGAGCATCACGCCAAACACCGTCCCGCGCAGCTCCGTCGGAATGCCGGGACTCGCGTGACCGAGATGCGTGGCCACGACCTTTGCCCCCTCTGCGGTGTGCTGCCCCTCGACGTACGCGCTGACCGCCCACGGGTAGAGAAACAGCAGCTCGACATCGAAGACGAGGAACAGGATCGCGACCAAATAAAACTTCACATCAAACGGCTGCCGAGCATCGCCGATGGGATCCATCCCCGACTCATACGGCATCTCTTTGACGGCGGTCGATTTCCGAGGCCCGACGGTGTGAGCCAGCACGAGGTTCGTCACCACAAATCCGAGGAGCACGGCGACGAACACAAAGATCGGCACAAATGTCACAAGTTGGCCGGACAACGGAGATTCCTTTCAAGGTCGCAAAGCTGGGGATGGCGAAGCTGCAAAGTCGACAATTAACTCCGTGACTCGATTCGAGCCACGGAGTGACTCGTCGACTTTGCTCGCGTCCCGGCGACTGGAACGTGTTTTGAGGGACACTCGGAAAGAAGTCAAGCGGCGGTTGGAACGTGTCGTGAGCACATTCACTCCGGCCGATTGCCGTCATCACAACTTTCTCACTGCTCGAAAAAGGACTGACGGCTATCGGCTCACCGCCATCGGCATTCGGCCGGAGAGCAGCGTCACTTTTTCTTGCCCGGCAGCAAGCGATTCAAGCCTTTCTGGAGTTCGTTCTCCAGCAAGTTCTCGACGGGTGTGGTGAACGCATCGCGAGCGAAGTTCTCGAAGGCCCGCAGATCGAGTTGCGGCTGAATCAACGAGCCGCGCACGGGGATGCTCAACGACTTGCCGCGCAGGCCCGCGAGCTGTTTGTTTTGAGCAACCCATTCGTCGCGCACGGGAACATCGACGATCAAGTCCAACGACTCGTCGAGTCCCACCGAGCCGCGTGTCTTCAGCGTGGCTTCTTTCGTGACGAGCGTCAGTCCGTCGTGATGGACTCGGCCATTGAGCAGGTGAAAGGGGACTTGTTGTTCCGGCAGCGTCACCAAGACGCGCTCGCGGCCACCCCCTGGTATTGCTGATTGCTCGGCCAACGACAGCAGGTCGGCCGGTTTCAGCGAGCGTGATTTTGCCAGCGTTCTGATCCGCTCGACGACCGAGATGATTTGGTTGGCGAACGGGCCGGGGCTGAGCTGTGCGGCGTGAATCGCGAGTTGCCCGGAGACATCGCCGGTCGAGGGATCGCTGACGGGCAACTCGCCTTTCGCGAGCACGACTGAAAATCGGCCTTCAACACGGGTCGCATTCGCCATGATCGGGGCCACGAACCGCAGCCAGCCGGCGCACAGTTCGGGAGACAGTCGCACCTTGTCAATGACTCGTTCCGATTGCAGCACGATCAGCGCGGGGGTGCGATCCAGCCGCAGTTGAGAGTTCAGACGCACCGTTCCCTCGTTGACTGGAATGTCGCGCAGCGTGAGCGTGCCGACCCCTTCGTTCAATTGGCACGAAAGGTCGCCCGCTCCGGCCGACAACCCATAGAGGTTCGCGGTTTGCCAACCGAGTCCCGCTTCGCCGGTCAGCGCGGCCAGCGATGAGTCTGACGGTGACGATGTTCGTGAGATGCTCGACAACCGAGTCGCTCGCGGCGGGGTCGGGAGACCCGCGCCGAGCGCCGTCTGCGATTCCACGTCAGTCGAGTGTGTCACGACATCCGGCGATGACAGACGACCGCGCAGCGAAAACTTGCGGCGCTCTTGTCCGGCCAATTGCACGTTATGTCGGAGCGAATCTCCCAGCCGTTGAGTCAGCCGCTCCCAGTCGTAGGCAACCTCGCCGGTGAGATCGACCAGCGGCGTCGCATTCATTTCGTCGAGTCGTCCCGCGAGATCCACTTCGAGTCCGTCGGCGATCAGCTTCGTCTCGGTCAGCCGCAGCGACTGCTTTGCCGAATCAAACGATGCTTGAGTCGCCAGCTTGATCTCCGGTTCTTGCCAAGCGATTTCCCAGCCGGATTGAGTGCGATCGGTCGGCGTCGCGATCGCGAACTTCTCGACCCGTGAATCGAGCGTTGCCTGCGTCGTCGCGCCGCGTTGTTGCAGCCGCAGAGAGCCGGTCGCTTCACCGGTGACGAAGTAGCTCGGCTGTTGCTGAGCCTGCACCTTCCAGCGTGAGACGCTGCCGAGATGCACTCGGAACTTCGCGTCACCGCTGGCATCGGCCGGCGACCAATTGAGGTCGTTGACCGTCGCCGCCGCGCTCGTCCCGACCAGAGTTGTTTGCGGAGCCACCCAGCGACTTGTCCCCTGCTCCCAACGACCGGCCGTTTCGAGCGTCAACTTCGGCTCTTGAATCAACCACTCCGGCCCGCGAGCTTGCAGGTCGTTCATCGCGACCGTCAGCTTTGAGACGTCGATCGTCCGCGAGTCCGCATCGACTTCCGCATGTGCCGTGAATTGTCCTGCCGTTTGCCAACCTTTGATCGAGACCACCGGACGCAGACGAGCTTGCCAGGAATCGAGACCACCGACCACATCCGCGACCGCTCGCCAGCGTGTGTTCGACGACCAATCCATCGGCTCCGTCAACGTCACGTCCAGCCGATCCTCGCCGCTGACGAATTTTAGCGATGCCGATTCGACAGATCGCAATTCTTGAGTCTCTGACAATCGCGCCGACGATGCGGCGACGATCTCCAGCCGTTCTTCTCGCCACGGCGACTCGCCGCGCCGTTGCAGCTCGAAGTTCGTGAGTTCTCCCTTGGCCTTGAGATCGAGTTCGCCGTTGTCGCGGCGTTCAATCTGCCCGCTGGCAGCCAACTGCCCGCTGAGCCGCACGAAACCCCAATCAAAGAATCGGCTGAGGTTGTGATGTAACCGATCCAGATCGGCTCGCGCCTGAAACGTGGCGTCGGTCAGCGTCCCTTTGGCGTCGGCTTGCAGGAAGTCGGAACGGCAGGCCACTCGGTCGAAGACGAATTGCTCTCCGTCGCGATGCACGATCAGGAACGCTTCGAGCGGCACGTCCCACTCAATTCGCTTCCCGTCCGCGACGGCCGACAGCCGAGCCACCTCGACCTTCCCCTGTAACTTCGCGGCCCCTTCTTGTGGCTGACTCGCCAGCGCGACCCGCACCGACCCGCCGTCGATCCGCGTCCCTTCGCGCACCGCCAGTGTCTGCGGCAAGAGCGCGGCGAGCTTTGCGAGATCAACTTCTCCTTCGACGCGAAACGCTTCGCGGCCGATTTTTTGCAACGCCGCTTCTCCCGAAGCGAACGACCAACCGGATAACAGTAAATCACCCGAAGCGGTCGCGCTGCCAACTTCGGTTCGCAATTCAGTGTCTTCGAAAATCAGCCGTTCCCCTTTCGTCGTGACGTTGCCACGCAAGCTGACTTCCTCCAAACGCAGCCGATCCGTTCCCATTCCGTTCAGACCCGCGATGCTTAGATCGCTGACCGTAACAGTCCCCTTCCCTGCTGACTCTGTGCCGAACGACATTCGCCAGTCCGCCGACAGCAAGCCGGACACATCTCCTTCCGGCTGCCACCGCGCGAGGATCGCGCTGAGCCAATCGAGCCGCCAGTCCTTCGCTCGCACGAGCAACAACGGACTGCCGTCAACGCTTGTCGGCACTTCGGCGGCACTCTCGGAGTTCCCAACCGGATTTCCAAAGTACGCTGCGAAGCGACCGGTGTCTGTCGTCGCCGCGGACTTCGACGGCATCTCAACAGCAACCAACTCGATCCCTTTCGCGCCGATCGACACCTTCGCGTCGAGCGAATCGATCACTGACTTCCGCTTCGATACCTGATGCTCGAACTCGATGCGAGCATTCACGATCTCCACACGGAATGCAGGAGCCGGCTCAGTTGTTGGACCGCTCATTAACGCGGCCAGCACGTCTTCGACGTTCGAGCCATCCGCATGCAGCAGGACATGACCTTCGGGCTCGGTCAGTGTGAACGTGCCGAACAGACCGCGCTGAGTCGCCAACTGCCACAACGTCCGCTCGCTGCGCAGCTCTTGCACCTCAAGCAATGCCTTTCCATTGGCGTCATTGATTCGCAATTCGCGCAGCACGACCGGCTTCCTCCAACCCAGCGAGGCTGGCCCCAACTCCGCTCGCAGCGGGAGATCTCGTAATGCCCAGTTCGCGACACTCTGCCGCAGGCTCGTTTGCGAAACGATCTCCGGAGCGAACCAAGCGACTCCCGTCAGCAATGCGAGGACCATCAATCCGACCCATCGACGGCGGCGGCGGCGCGGAACTGCTGTTGGTCCGGAAATGCCGGGAATGGGTGCGGACATGATGGGCGATTTCTGTCGTCGAAAGAGTGAGAGAACGGCTGTCGGCTTTCGGCCGAATGCCGAGAGCCGATCACCGACAGCCGTTATCCCACTTTTTCAGCACGGTGATCGGCAAGGACTCCAGCAAGAACATCGGCCGTCGTCGTCGCCCCAACCGCGAAATCCGCTGTGACCGTGCCGAGCTTTGCACGCTTCGCCTCGACCGTGAGCGTCCTGTCGATCCGGCAGCGATGAGAAGCTCTGCCGATTGCGAAAGTCTCGCGGGGAGCATCACAATGAAGCCATGAAAACCATGACACGATTTTCGAGAACAGTGGTCGTTGCTCTGTTGGTCCTCGGCGTGTGCCGGCTGAGCGCGGACGAACCCAAGTCCGCGAAATCGAAGGTCGCCAAGAGCGACTCGCCGGTTCTGGTCCGCGTCAACGGGCAGCCGATCACCGAAGCGGATCTCGACTACTTCGCGAAGTCGCTGAAGCTGGCGGCCGACGAAATTCCGCAACGCCGCGAGCAGTTGATTGAGCGACTCATCGACCGGCAGTTGCTACGAACGTTTCTGGCGCAGAAGAAGGTCGCGGCCAATCCGGAGCAATTGGAGGCGCACCTCACTCGGCTGAAGACGCGGCTGAAGGAACGCAAAATTGATTTCGATCAGTTGCTGGCGAAGTCGGGACTGACCTTGGAGTCGCTGCGTCACGAGTTGCGGCTGCCGCTCGATTGGGAAGCCCTCGTCAAGCTCGAAGTGACGGACGCCAAGTTGCGCGACGTCTGGAAACAACGCCGACAGGAATTCGATGGCAGCGAAGTCCGAGCAGCACAGATCGCCCTGAAGAGCGACGATCCCGCCGCCGACGAACGGACACTTCGCGACCTACGCGGCAGAATTCTCGACAAGTCCATCACGTTTGCCGAAGCGGCGAAAAAGCACTCACAGGCACCGAGCGGCGCGATGGGAGGCGACCTCGGCCGGTTTGGTTTCCGTGGCAAGCAACCGCCTCCCTATCCGCAGGTCGCCTTCGGTCTCAAAGTTGGTGATGTCAGCGAACCGGTTCGTTCGCAGTTCGGAGTGCTGCTGATCACCGTGACCGAGCGAAGCGAAGGACAACTCAGCCTGGAAGACGCTCGGCCAGAAATCCTGCAACAACTTTCGACCGAGTTGCAGCGTGAGGTGCTTGCTCAAGAACGAGCGAAGGCGAAGATCGAACGCGTGAAGCACTGATGTCGTGGCCCACTGGGTGGCACGGCGCTAGCCGCCGGTGGTCGCTGGACACCAGCGGCTCGCTCAGATTACTCATGGCCACGATGTAACCCGAAGCGTCAGCGAGGGAGTCATCGCACACTCCCTCGCTGACGCTTCGGGTTACATCGCAGCACGCCGCTCTCCCCAAGGAGTAGACCAAGGATTATCTCGGATAGCGCCGTGCCGCTCACACCAACGATCGCAGATCGCGAAGGCCAATCTCTTCGCGGCTGGCCAGCGGCTCGGCGAACGGGACGCCGATTGTCCAGCCCCAGTAGCGGGCACGGTCGCGGATGTCGTCCAGAATTGTCGGCGGGGTCTGCGAACGGCCAGCCACGAACTGCGATTCATAACAACGAATTGCGGCCAGCTTCGCGTCGATGTGCGGCGTGATGTCGAACACGAATGCTGGCTGGGGATGAATCCGCAGATGCAGACTGAAGAAGTAGAGCATCTTCGGCGGCCAGTACGGCTCGCCGAGCATGTCGGTCTTCGAGAGCTTGCTCCAGAAGCGGGCGTCATCGGCCAACCGGCTGGCGACGACGTGATCGGGATGCGCGTCCTCCCAGTACGGCGCGACGATGATCTTCGGCCGCGTCAACCGGAAAACAGAGGCGAGGGCTCGGCGCGATTCGAGATCGGACTGCAAGCTGCGATTCGGCAAACCGAGATTCGCTCGCCAATCGAGGCCGAGGATCTTCGTGGCGGCAGCGGTCTCGGCGGCGCGGCGTTCGAGTGAACCATGCGGAGTCGGTTCACCGCTCGTGAGGTCAATGACGCCGACTCGCAAGCCTTGTTGACGGCAGGCGAGCAGCGTCCCGCCAACACCGATCTCGGCATCGTCCGGATGCGGAGCGACCACGAGGACGTCGAGCGGTGAAGAAGGAGCTTGCATGACTCATTGGTAGCCGCGTTTCGCCAGAACGCGGGCGATGGCGTATCGGCCCGCGTTCTGGC
>CAMDEA010000229.1 GCA_945893045.1 Planctomyces sp. SH-PL62 | reverse complement strand
CACCTGCTCCCGAACCGCTGGCATCAACAACTCGGATTTCACTTGTGGGACATCATCCATGATCGACTCCAGAAAGAGGTTCCGAACATTTTCAACCTCATTCTGACAACTCTGTATTCATCGCGCCAGGCAAAATTGGCACACCCGACGAACGAAGCCAATTGCGCGGCGTCTGGCTTCTTCATCCCGCCGACATTCGCGAGCACCACTGCATCAAACTCAGACAAGCTCGGCAGCGACGTGTCGTCCGCGAACGGCAACACCATCGGAGCAAACGGGCTTTCCGAAAACGATTCCCCTTCCGCCGCCAATCGCAGAGCCGTTTCCAAAAAATACGTTTCGCTGGCGATCGCCGACCCGCTCGCACCGCCATTCAAAACCAGCACGCGATACGCGGGCGTCGCCGAGATCGCGAAGTACCGTTGATTGTCGAACGGCAAGTCGTCGTCGTACTCGACGGAGATTCGGCCTTGCCACAACCCTTCGCTCAGCGGCGGCAATTCAAAGTCGAGCGTCACCGTCGCACCCGGTTCCAACTTCACCCGCTCACGCTTCGTGATTCGCTCGGCGAGTTTTGAGAATTCCGTCCGAACTGGCGAACGGGGGGCGTCAGCCCCCTGGTTAGTCGATGCTTGTGACCCACCAGGGGGCTGACGCCCCCCGTTCGCCTGATCCACCTTTCCGACTTCCAGCACGATCGGCACTTCCTCCAGCACGAACGCGCCGCCGTGCAGGACGGAGGCTCGGATCGTCGGCGTCTCGCCCGGTCGCACCCACAGTCGCGGAGTCCGCACTTCCGTGACGGCCACGTTGTTGACGACCGAGTTTCCCAAGTCGTGCAGATGCGATTGCACCTCGGCGGGCAACGGTTCGACTTCGGTCCAATCCAAGCCCGAGCGCTGCAAGTCGGTGAAGAGATGCAACTGCTTGCGGCCCGGTGGAGCCTTCACACAGATGTCTCGCGCCCAGGCGAAGACCGCACCGTAATTGGTCGCTCCGAACGCCGTCGCGGGAGCTTGCAAGCGCGCGAGCACCGCTTGGCCGGTCGGCGCTCGGCGCGGGTCTCCCGACCCCGCCGCTCCGTCGCTGTCCTTCGTTGCCGTGATGGGCCGCACGGCATGATCGAAGAACGCGACTTCAAATCGAGTCTTTGTGCCAGACGATTCAATCAGCTTGCGAGCTTCCGTCACCGCTTGCTCGATCAACCGGCTATGTTCTCCCTTGAGCTGCATCGTGGCCGATTGGTCGATCAAGATCACCAACAGTTCTTGATCGCCGCTGGTCGCCGCCGCCGTCAGAAACGGCCGCGCGAACAATCCGACCAACAGCGCGACAAACGCCATCCGCAGTGCGAGCAACAGCCACCGCATCACCTTCCGCCGCCGAGCATTCTCTTCCAACACAACTCGCAAAAAGCGAATCGTCCCCAATTCCACCCGCTTCGTCTTCAAACGAAAGAACAGGTGAATCAGCACCGGCACCGCGAGCGCGGCCAGTCCTGCGAGGAACGATGTTTGGAGAAAGTTAGGCATCGGAGTTTTCAACAATCCCAAATCACAAGAACCACACCCCAAGGAACGTTAGCGACCTGTGGCCGCCGTCGATCATTTCGTCGGACGGAAGTAGCACCACGTATCGAACACTCGCTGCTCACCAGCCAGATTCGGTTGTTCTTGGATCACGCGGCCGTCCAGCTTGACGCGAAGCCCATCGGCGGTGATGCCTGCGACACTGAACCGCCAGCCTCCAGCGGGCGCGAGGTCGAACAGCAACAACGCATCCGGGTTCGTTCCCGCGCCGGTGAAGCCGAACACCGCCCCGTCAAGCACGTCGCGAGTTTCGTCCAGGCGGTACAGCGGCCGACTCAGCAGCCGCATTTGCAGCCGATTCCTGCCCTGCTTATCGACGAGAATCTCGCCGGAGAACCGCCGCGCCATTTCTCGCAATTGAACCAACCGAGCGGCCCGCGTGCTCGCCGGTTTGTCAGCCAACTCTTGCCACTTCACGCCCGGCTGCTTCGCTTGAAACGGGCTAGCATCCGCCCATTCCGCTCGGACGAGTTCCGGCGACAACGAGACGAAGCAATACAGCCACTGCGTTGGGAACCGGGAAGTCTTGTACCGCTCGACCTTCATCACAGCGACCGGCCGGCCGCGATCAGTCCACAGCCACATCCCGGCATCCTCGATCTCCCGCAGCTCGTCGCTGTACCGGAAGATCGGAGCCTCGACCAGCCGGGCCTCCTTGCCGGCGGACTTCTCTCCATCCATTCCTAACAACGTAATTCGTGTCGGCTCGACGCGCTGGCGCATCGCAGCCAATGACACTTCGCTCGCCGCTGCGGCAGACTTCGGCACGTCCGCCGGCGACTGGCCCAGGCAAAGCATCGTGATGAGAATGGGGACTGCGGACATCGGCCGGCTCTTTCAGGTTGCGCCATAGCCACGTTCGCCAGAACGTGGGGGGTTCGCTGGTTTGCCCACGTTCTGGCGAACGTGGCTACTTCGGAAATGACGTCAGGCTTTCGTTCGTTTCACCAAGTAATCCAACAACGCTTGATCGAGCGGGTCGTCTGTCGTGACTTCGACTCGATCGACTCCGCGATTCAGACAGACTCGGCCGAGTTCGTCTCGCCACGAGTCAATCGCCGCGAGGTACTTTTCGCGGACTCCTTCGGCGTGTGTCGTGATCTCTTCGCGCGTCTCCAAATCGCTGAAGCAGATGTTGCCATCCAGTGGCAAGTAACGCTCCCACGGATCCCAAATCTGAAACGCCAGCACTTCATGTTGCCGATACCGCAACTGATCGAGCCCGCGCGTGATCGCCGGCAAGTCGTCGAAGAAATCGCTGATGACGACCACCATGCCGCGATGCCGGCATAGCTCGGCCGCTTGATGCAGTGCTCGCGACGCATCCGATTTTGGCCGAGCCTTCGTGTTCGCGATCGCCGCCAGAATCTCATCCAACTGATGCGGCTTGGCTCGCGGATCAAGGTGCGCGACGACTTCGTCGGCGAACAGAGTCAACCCCACGGCATCGTGCTGCTTGAGCGCCAAGTGAGCCAACGCCGCTGCCAGCGTCGTCCCATACGACAACTTGCTGCGTCCCGTGTTCGCGCACTCCATCGACCCGCTGATATCGACCAGCAGATGCAGATTCATGTTGGTCTCGGCATCGAACTCCTTCACATACAGCCGCTTCGTGCGGGCATACAACTTCCAATTCACATGCCGCAAATCGTCTCCCTGCGCGTACTCGCGATGCGAAGCGAACTCGACGCTGAACCCGACGAACGGGCTGCGATGCAAGCCGTGCAAAAAACCTTCAACGATCCCGCGTGCCCGCAACTCGAGGTTGTCGAGTCGAGAGAAAAACGCGGGATCAACGAGGGTTTTGGAAGTCACGGTGAAATCTCATTCTTGTTCTGTGCGGCAATCTCAAACTGTGGGTCATCGTTACTAGTCCGGAGCAACGTCGCCGCGATCCGGGCCGTAGTGTGAGAAATAGTCGTGTCGCGGATTCCATTCGCGGACTCCCTCGGCCTCCCAGACGGTCTGTTTATCGCGAGCCACTTTTACGTCCGAGGCCGTCATTCGCGCGAAGCCGATTCGCCACGAACGATCCACCCCGGACATCGCTTCGACTTGGACGAGCACTTCCGGGTTCGTTCCACCGGCAAACAGGAATATCGCGCCATCCTCGATTGTTTCCTCCGGACAGCGGTATCGATGCACTGGCCGGGGCAACAATCGCAACTGCGTAAGACCGGCATCATTGACTTCCTCCGCGCGAAACTGTGACAGCAGCGATTTCATCTGGATCAACCGTGTCGGCTCCGAGCGTGCCGGCTCCGGCTCGGTCACGAGGATCCACTTGCGCTTGTTCGCGACTGGCCGCCAGTTCCAGCCCGGACGACCGTCGACAAACAGCGCTGAATCACTGAGCGAGACAAGCTCGTAGTTCCACTGAAAGCCCTCGCGCGAATCGTTGAACAGGCACGCCGCCGCAATCGGTCGCTCGGCTTGAGTCCACAACCACAGTGTCCCATCAGTCGTCGTCCCAACCGCATCGCTGTAACGAAACAGCGGCTCCTTCCCGACACGCCGCAGCTCCGGTTTCTCTCCGACCTTCAGTTGCAACGCCTCGGCGCGCTGCCGCATCGCCACCAGCCGCTCCTGTCGCGCTGCGGACTCCGTGTCGTCCGCGACAATCAGCGAACCACTCAGGCAAAACGCAACGATCGGTGCGAAGCGAAACATTACTTCTTCTCCTCGCTCTTTCGATGTTCGACGAACGCCTCGATCTTCTTCTGAGCGGCCTCATCCTTTTTTGCCTCGTCGCTCAGCCCCGGTGCGGCGCGCAAGGTCACACCCTTGGGGATTTCGAGCTTGCCCAAGTCGATGTCGCCGCCGACATAAACCGTCAGAACGGGATCCTTTTGCCAGTCGAAGTCTTCCACGTCGTCTGTCGCTCGCGTTCGGGAAATCCCGCCAACCACATGCAAATTCCAGTTGTGCGAGTCTGGCTCCTTGTAGGCGTTCGCTCGACTGGCCGGGCCGGGGCGAAGCACGACGACATGATTCTTCACCTCCACTTTGGCGAAGTGGCCGAGAGCCACATTCAGCTCTTTGGTCGTTCCTTTGTAGTAGAAGTATTCGCTCCCATTGACCCAGGTCAAAAGAATGCGGGCCTTGTCGTTCACGACCGGCATGATCCCTTTCCACGCGACGTAGTTCTGTTCGCTTTGCGGCTTGTTGCCTTCTTCCGAATACGCCAACGCAAACGCCTTCGTGGCCAGGAACACTCCGACGAGTCCGAAGACGACAACCGCAATCATTCCAGAACGACGCATGGAAAACTCTCCTTCACAGGAAGACGCGAAACAGATTGTGTCGGACTCACTTCATTTCCGTCGGCACGGCTTCCAACAACCGATTGACCAGCACGTCGGCGTCCACGTTGTCGGCTCGCGCGTGGAAGTTGAGCACCAGCCGATGCCGCAGCACCGGATGAGCGACCGCTTTGATGTCGTCGAAATCGACGTGGTACTTGCCGGCCAGGATCGCTCGCGCTTTCGAGCCGAGCACCAGGAACTGCGACGCTCGCGGACTGGCTCCATACGAAATGTATTTGTGAATCGCGTCGAGCGATTTCGCGCCGGTGTCCTTACCGGCCAACGAGGGCCGAGTCGCCGCAACCAGCCGTGCGGCGTAACGGACCACGCTATCGGCGACGGGGACGCCGCGCACCAACTCTTGCAGACGCAGAACTTCCTCGGCGTGCAGGACCGCGTCGGCAGTGGCTGTCACCGTACTCGTCGTGCCTTTGATGATCAGCACCTCTTCGTCCACCGACGGGTACTTGATCTTCAAGTTGAACATGAAGCGGTCGAGCTGCGCTTCCGGCAGCGGATAGGTTCCCTCCATCTCGATCGGGTTCTGCGTCGCGACGACGAAGAACGGCGGCTTGAGTTTGTAGGTCTCGCGACCGACGGAGATCTCGGCTTCCTGCATGGCCTGCAAGAGCGCGGCCTGAGTCTTCGGCGGCGTGCGGTTGATTTCGTCCGCCAGCAAGAAGTTGGTGAAGACCGGTCCCGGCAAGAACGAGACCTTGTGTTTGCCGGTCGCGTGGTCTTCTTCCATGACGTCGGTGCCGGTGATGTCCGCCGGCATCAAGTCGGGTGTGAACTGAATCCGGCGAAATTCCATCTCCAGCGTCTTGGCCAGCGTCCGCGCCATCAACGTCTTGCCCAACCCCGGCACACCGTGCAGCAGGATGTGCCCTTTGCACAGCATCCCGATCAGCAGCGAGTCGATGATCTCGTCCTGCCCGACGACGATCTTGGCCAACTCTTTCTTGATTTTGGTGCGAGCTTCCCGAAGTCTCGCGACTGCGGCGGCATCGTCATTCGTGGGAGCGTTTGACATCGTTGAAGTCCGTCAGGTGGAAGGGGAAGAGGACCAAATTCAGGAACACTAATCTCCGCTAATCCGGTCAGAAGTTGGCTGTTCCATGAGCGAAGATCAGCGCCGATTAGTGTTCCAAACTGTCTTCCGTTTTGGCTCGCGCCGCATTCGGGCTTGAGCCATTCGTGCTTGTTTCAGATTTCGGGTTTCGAGTTTCTGCTTTCGCCGTTACGGCGGCTTCGGCTTCTTTCGGATCAATCAGCTCATCGCGGTCGGCGTCGAGTTGTTCAAAGGCATCGCGTGGTCCGAGGAATTCGCGCCAGGTGATGTCGCCGTCGTTGTTACGATCCCAGCGTTGAAACCAGATGGGGCCGACAGGTCGCGGCTTCAACGTCGCCACGGCCGTTTGTGGCATTCGCGGATTCACGGCGCGTTCCGGGGTACCGAACGGATTGAAAACACCACGCACGAATTCGATGCGATACCGCCGTGCCGGTTCCTTGTTGGACAGTCCCGGTTTGCCGTCTTGTTCCATTTTGGAAAGCGTCTTGTCGGCGTAGCGCATCTCGCGCATCGACAGGCGGCGGTCTCCGTTCGTGTCCAAGGCCGAGAAGAAACCGGCTCCGTCGTCGAACGCGGTGACTTGGCACGTCGTCGAGACCGGTTCGCCCCGCGCGCGGATGAATTCCTTCATCTCTTCGCCGAAGATTTTTCCGTCGCCATCCGCGTCAATTTGATCGAACAGACCGCGTCCGAATCGTTCGCGAGTCATCGTCTCGTCTTTGTCGAGGTAGCCGTTGTTGTCGGTGTCGAGCTCGTTGAACGTTCGCAATGCAATCGCCATCGACGCTTCAAACGGATCAACCTCGCGCGTCGAGAACGTGACCACGGCGTTCGGCAGTGTGACCGTCGCCAGATCGGGAAACTTGTCGCCGTCGGTGCGATTGCCCGTCGAACTGAGCACGCGCAGCATCGGTTCGCCGGTCGCGCGGACCACATCGACCGCCAGTTCGATATCAATCGGAGCCTTCCTCAAACCCGCCAGCTCTTTCACGCTGAGCTGTCCGTCGCCGTCGGTGTCGCACGCAGCGATCTTTTCTTTCGGCCAATTCAATTCCTCCGGCGACAGTTTTGCGTTGCGGTTCGTGTCGTACTTCTTGATCAGCAGCGCCGGCAGCAGCGTTTGATGCGTATCGC
>CAMDEA010000228.1 GCA_945893045.1 Planctomyces sp. SH-PL62 | reverse complement strand
AACGCTCTGGTGCTCGTTGGAATCTCCGCAACGCCGAATCCGTCTCCGCCCTGACCAACCTCCGCGACAGCAATCAATGGCAACCCTATTGGTCAACTTGCGACACCACAAAAACTTAACACCGCCAATATCTCTGGGCACACCCGTCGAAGCGCGGCATCACGAGATCGGCCCCGCAACCGACGTGTATGCGTTGGGAGTCATTCTGTATGTCATGCTCACGGGCCACCGGCCGTTTGAAGGATCGGCGGCTTCGATCTTTGGACAAATCGTGTCCCGTCCCGCCGCTCCGCCATCGAGTTTGCGTCGCGACCTCCCCGCCGAGATCGACGCGATCTGTTTGAAGGCGATCGCGAAAGCTCCGTCGGAACGGCACGCCTCCGCCGCGGACTTTGCCGAAGAGTTATCACGTTTTCTGGGCCGGGCCTGCGACCTGTCACCGACGATGAGCTTTCGTCCCGATCTCGATTCCGGGTCATCAAGTTTTAACCCGGACTCCGTCCAGAAGAGCAGTTCGGTTTCCGCCAGTCGCACACGGCGCGATGCGGAATTGCGGCAGGTCACGGTCGCGATCTTCAATTACGAAGCCGAGGACAGTTCTCTCACGGACTCTTCGGCGACCTCGCATTCGGAACTGCTGCACGAGCAAGCTCAGTCCTTTGCGTCGTTCATCAGCGAACAGGCCGCACAGTTAGGCGGCGTCACCGTGCTCGGATCGGGCCAGGAGGTCATCACCTGCTTTGGCTTTCCGCAAGCGTTTGAGGATGCCGCGCAGCGCGCCGTGCGTGTGGCCTTGCAGGTCATGCGCGAGTTCGCCGCGAACGAGTGTAGCCCAGGCGCTTGTGGCCTGGATGATTCGGCAATGGGGAAGGATCAACCGACCCACAAGGGGTCGGGCTACATTCGGAGGAACGCGAACTTGCCCTCCGCGAAACAAGCGTGGGTCACAATTCACTCCGGCGAGGCGGTGGCCGAAGTGCTCGGCGAAGGCAAAGGGGCGGGGATTTCGCTGGTTGGCGACGCTCGCAACATGGCCGTGCGACTGAACACGATCGCCGAGCCGGGATCAATCGTCCTGAGCGTGGCAGCGCATCAGCGAGTGGCTCTGTACTTCGAGTGCGAGTCGCTGGGACCGCAGCGCGTGCGCGGCATGTCTCAGCCGGCCGAGCTGTTCAAAGTCACCAAAGAAGCGGCCTCGCGGAATCGGGTCGATCTGGTCGATCCGGGCAACCTGACACCGTTGGTCGGCCGCGACACGGAATTGACGATCCTCAAAGATCGTTGGGAACAGGCGCTGGACGAACTCGGCCAGATCGTGCTGTTGATCGGCGATGCGGGGCTGGGCAAGTCGCGGCTGATTCGTGAGCTGCGCGAGCATGTCATTCACGAGGATGCCGAGGGAGCCGCTGTCATCGAACTGCGGTGCTCGCAGTATCACCAAGGAACCAGCTTCTTCCCGATCGTGGAGTTCTTCTCGCGACTGCTGGAGTTTGAAAATCAGTCTGCCACCGAGCGGCTCGAAACGGTGGTGCGGTATCTGCGCGAATTGAAACTCGAATCGCCCGACAACGTCGCGCTGTTCTGCGGGCTGTTGAGCGTGCCGACCGATGCGCGTTATCCGGCACCGGCGTTGTCGCCGCAGAAGCTCAAGGAACACACCGAAGAGTTGCTGCTGAAGTGGCTGAAACATTTGGCCGCCGTCAGCCCGGTGCTGTTCATTGTCGAAGACTTGCACTGGCTCGATCCTTCGACGTTGGAGTTGCTCGAAAAGTACGTCTCTGCGTTTGAAAGCGGCCGCGTGCTGAGCCTGCTGACGTTCCGCCCGGAGTTCGAGACGCCGTGGAAGAGCAAGCCGCATCAGACGCAGATCGCGCTGAGCCGTCTGACCAAGCGGCAAATTGGCGAGATGATGCGGAAGCGAACGCAACGCCGCGACATCCCGGAAGCGATCTTGCAGCAAGTCATCGACCGCACGGACGGCATCCCGCTGTTCATCGAGGAATTCACCGTCGTCATCGTCGAGTCGGGCATTCTGGATCGCGCCGATGCCGGGGCCGATGCCGCATCGCTGTTGAATGTCATCCCGGCGACGTTGCACGATCTGCTGCTGGCTCGGCTCGATCGCATGGCCGCTGATCGCGAAGTCATTCAGCTCGCCGCGACCATCGGCCGCGAGTTCCGCTTTGAACTGCTGGCCGCGTCCTGCACACTGCCCGCGGCCGATCTGCAACAGGAACTCGACAAGCTGGTCAAAGCGGAAATCCTCTTTCACAAGGGACAAGCCGCCGAGGCCAGCTACATCTTCAAACATGCGCTGCTGCAAGACGCGGCGTATCGGTCAATGCTCACCAAGAAGCGGCAGGCATGCCATCAACGCATCGGCGAAGTTTTGGAGACACTCTTCGCCGACATCGCCGCCTCACAGCCCGCCTTGTTGGCTCAGCACTTCACCGAGGCGGGAGTCACCGACAAGGCGATCCAATACTGGCTGAAGGCTGGGCAGAAGTCGCAGGAGCAATCGGCCAATGTCGCCGCGATTCAGCAATTTGAACGTGGCCTCGCTCTGACGATGACGCTGCCTGCGTCGCCGCAGCGCGACATGCTGGAACTGGGTTTGAAGCTGCCGCTCAGTGGCGTGCTGATGGCACTGCAAGGCTACGCGGCTCCGGAAGTCGAACCGATTCAGAATCGGTGCATCGAGATTTGTCGGCAACTCGGCGAGGGCGCGCCGCTGTTCCCGCTGCTGAACGCCAACTGGGAGTGGCTGTTCATTCGCGGGCGATACGCGGACTGCGACGAACGTTGCCGTGAAGTGATCTCGCTGGCGGAAGCGGCTCAAGGACCGGGCATGTTGTCCGAGGCGCATTGGACACGGGTCTGCACGTCGTTCTACGCGGGGGATTTTCCGACGGCGCGCGCTCACGCCGAGATCGGCTGGCAGCACTACCACCGCGAGGCCAGCATCGAGTACGCCAAGATCACCCAGCAAAACAGCGGGCCGCTGAATCTGTCGCATTGGGGCATGGCCCTCTGGCAAATGGGCTACGCCGATCAAGCGTTTGCTCGGCTGCACGAGGCTCTCGACTTAGCCGGCGACCTCAACCACTTTTTCACGCAGGCCGTGATCGAATGGAAGATCGGGCAAACCTACGATTTTGCTGGGATCGGCGACAAGGCCATCGAGCAGGGCGACCGTTGCTTCCGCATCGCCAGCGACCAAGCCTTCGCATTCTGGATAGCGGCGGGTATCGGATGCCGGGGAGTCGGCCTCAAACACCTCGGTCGATTCGACGAAGCGATCGAGGCGCTGCAAGCAGCCATCGAGCAGTTGCAAGCCACCGGTGCGGTGATCTTGTTTCCGAAGTACCGCGGACACCTCGCCGACGCGCTGTGGCAAATCGGCCAGCGTGACGCCGCGATCAAGCAACTCGACCAAGCCTTCGCCGCTCAAAGCACCGGCGAGAACTACATGCACGCCGAACTGCTGCGCCTTCGCGGTGACTTTGCGTTCGATCGCGGCGAGTTGGATCAAGCCGAGACGGCCTATCGTGAAGCGCTCGCCGTCGCGGCTCGGCAAAGCGCGAAGATGTATGAACTGCGGACCATGCTGCACCTCTGCCGAATCTGGCAGCAGCGCGGTCAACTCGCCGAGGCTCGTCAACAATTGACGTCGCTCGTCAGTTGGTTCACCGAAGGCTTCGACATGCCCGATCTCCAGCGAGCAACGAAATTGGTGGCCGAGTGGGAATAGCAGATGACTCGCGAGCCCAAGCCCAAACCGGCGCATGACGGCAGCTCATTCGAGACGGCCGGCGATCCGTTCTCGGAAACGCTGAACCTGCCGGTCAATCACGACGATACCGCCGTGAATTTGGTGGCCGGATCTGTCGCCGCCGAACGCCTCTCAAATCGCGAATCGCCGGCCGGCTGGCGGCGCGTCATCGTGACGCTGCCCGAGGAGCCGTGGTTGGCCAGCCAGGCTACACGGCTCGACCGCGAACTCAACAAATTGCCGCTGCTGACTCATCCCGGAATAGTGCGCACGCACGCGGTGGCCCGCACGACAACCGGCTGGCTGATCGACTTCGATGCTCCGTCGATTTCGTCAACACTCGCGACCGAACTGCAACTGCGGACTCGACCGTGGCGGCAGGTGGCCGAATTCGTGGCTGAAGTCGCGGATATCGTGGCCGCCGCGCATGCCGGTGGAATGCGTCACGGAGCACTCCGTCCCGAAGCGATTCTTTTGACCGCAGACAATCAGCCTGTGATTGCGGACTTCGGATTGGGAGTGCTCGGTTCGGCGTGTCGCGTCGAGGGATCGTTGGCGGCCATCCTTGGACCGTGTACCGCTCCGGAGCAGATTCACTCGTGGGCCATCCCGGTCGATGCCCGCAGCGATGTCTATGCCTTGGGAGTCATTCTCTATCAGATGCTGTGCGCGCGGCCTCCATTCCGAGCGGCGGATCACGACGAATTGCGTCGAGCGATCGTGGACGATGCGCCGCAACCTCCGCGACAACTCGCACACGGGCTGCCTCAGCAATTGGAACGGCTCTGCTTGAAGCTGCTGGCCAAAGAGCCGTTCGCTCGGCCGGCCAACGCGGAAGAATTCGCACGCGAACTGCGGCAGGTGCTCGCCGAAACCGAAACGACCGACCCGGCCGCTGGTCTCACGCCGACGCGAAAGACAACAACCAATCCCAGCGGCAACGAACTCTGGCTGATCATCGCCTGGGACACGCCCCCCAGTCGATTGGGCCTCCGTCCCGATCTTCCCCGCCTGCAAGACGCGACGCGCAATTCCATCACGCAACATCACGGAATCGTGCTCCATCAAACAGACTCCGAAACCATCGCACAGTTTCCACCGACCAACAACGACGTCAACCGGATGCCGTCATTCCTCCGTCAGGCTTTGGAACTCTTATCGGAGTTGACGCCAGGCGAGTCGGCCGTTGGCTTCACGATCGACAGCGCGGAATCCGACTCGTTGAAGCACCGTGCGACACGACTCAGCGGTCGAGTTTCGGTGCCAGGCTTTGAGGTGACTCCAGCGACCGCAGAAGTCTTGCGCCGCTGGCTGCCATGTCGCCGCGTTCGCCAGAACGCGGGTGTCGCAGCCACTGACCCAGACTCTCGAGGCGACATCCCCAATGCCACCTCTGAGGATTGTTGGGAGGTGGAACTTTCCAGCGAGCGTTGGTTGTCCGTGCAAGTCATCGCGAGCGAGGCAACTGCTCCCGCGCCGCCGATGGTGGGGCGGACGTCACAGTTGGCGATGCTCAAGGCCCGTTGGGATCAGGCTCGCGAAGGGATGGGGCAGTTCGTGCTGTTGATCGGCGATGAAGGGTCCGGCAAGACGCGCTTGATCCACGAACTGAGCATGCTCATCGGAGCTGGTCACGATTCATCGCAGTGGATTCGCTGGGCGTGCCGGCCGGGTGAACACGGGGTCGGGCGACGCGAACGTTGGCAGCAGGAAACGTTGGATTGGCTGAAGCAACTCGCGGTGGCATCGCCGGTCGTGTTTGTCGTTGAGGATCTGCAATGGATCGATCCCGGCACTCTGGCGTTTCTGCACCGGTTGATTGATCTGGGTCTGAACGAGCGAGTGCTCACGATTCTGACGTTTCGACCGGAGTTCGAAACACCGTGGGGCAGTCGCGCTCATCAGACGCAGGTGGCGTTGAGCCGGTTGACCAAGCGACATGCGGCCTCGTTGTTTTCCGCGATCACCGGCCTGGCCGAGCCGCCGGCCACCCTGATGGAGCCATTGATTGCCGCCACGGATGGCATTCCATTATTCGTCGAAGGCTTCGCTCGCGCATGGCTGCGTGACGAGAAACCGGAAGCATGAACGCGGGGTTGGGTCTCTGTTCTGCAAACGGTGAGAATCTTGTTTTGGTGAGAAGATTTTGGAGTTGCCGAGTGCGTGTTGCCTTTACTCCGAAGGAGATTTGTCTCACAGCCCAGCGGCTGTGTTCGATTTCAAGGAGGAATTAGTGGGCATTTGCGGGTTTCCAAGGAGTTTCGGTCTTGAGCATGGTGTTGAGGATGACCAGGAGTTTTCTCATGCAGGCGACGATGATTTCTTTGGGGGCTTTTTTGTGTTCGGTGTTGGCACGTAGTCGTTCAGCGAAGGCTTTGATGACGGGGTTGTGTCTCATGGCGGATTGGGCGGCCATGTACAAGATGTTGCGGACGGAGGCACGGCCGCCAGCGATGCGTCGTTGGCCTTGGTGGTTTCCGCTGTCGTCGTTGAAGGGCGCGACTCCGACCAGGGCCGCGATCTCGGCGCGGTTGAGCTGCCCCAGTTCCGGCAGTTCGGCCAGGAACGTGGCCGAGGTTTTGTCGGCGACACCTGGCACGGATTGCAGGAGCTCGGACTTGGCTCGCCAGTCGTCGTCGGATTCGATGAGCCGCGTGATCTCGGACTCGATGCCTTTGATCTGGGCGTCCAGGGTCTTGAGCAACTTGCTGATGCTCTTCTTGGCGACCTTGTTGACGGTCTGCTTCAAGCGATTGGTCTCCATCGTGCGGAGTTCGACGAGCTGCCGGCGACGCACGACGAGTTCCGCCAGTTCGGTTTGTTCTTGCGAAAGGAGCGGTGTCCATCGCGGTTTCACCTGTTGTCCAAATCGCGCGATGACGAGTGCATCAATGCGATCGGTCTTGGCGAGAAGCCCCAAGGCTTTGGCAAAGTCACGCACTCGACGTGGATTGACGACCGCCACGCGATACCCGGCATCGAGCAGAGCACACGTCACGGCGCGTTCGTATCCCCCGGTGGCCTCCAACACGATGGCGGCTTGTTCCGCCGGCGGCAACGCCTTGAGCAACTGGGCAAACCCCGTCTTGTTGTTGGACACCTTTTTCACCTTGAGCGGCGACTCGGAAGTCGAGCCGACGTCCAACGAATCCTTGGAAACGTCTAAACCGACCCACACGCTGACCAACTCGGAACTCATGAAAGACTCCCTTCCTTGCGGATTCGAGCTCGCGCGGACGGAACCGACACGGCTCTGGCGGCTGTTCGGGCTGAGATTCAAAAACCGACCGCGATCCCGCTGGGCTCCGGCGTCCGACGCACCAAGGGTTGCACGATCTACGGTTGGTCGGCGTGCTCGGCCGACGCCGCGCGCGGCGTCG
>CAMDEA010000227.1 GCA_945893045.1 Planctomyces sp. SH-PL62 | reverse complement strand
CCACCTGCTCCCGAACCGCTGGCATCAACAACTCGGATTTCACTTGTGGGACATCATCCATGATCGACTCCAGAAAGAGGTTCCGAACATTTTCAACCTCATTCTGACAACTCTGTATTCATCGCGCCAGGCAAAATTGGCACACCCTTCATCGCACAGCCGCAACGATCCAATGTGGTCTTCCAGGTATCGCACGAGCGGTGAGACCAGCGAAGTGTCGTTATTGAGTTCAAATCGCAGATCCATGCTATTCAAACAGCCGATGATGCGGCGGCGATTGCGATGCGTGGCCGAGAGTTCGCTCACCATGTTGATGGTGGGGACCAGCAACTGCGGCATTTTCAGTTTGGGTAGATAACTGGCCGCACCCGCCTGCAGCGCCGCGACCGCAACCTCTTCATTGCCCATCCCCGACATCGCCACGACGGGCACGACACTCTGCTTCTCACGCAGCGCGGCGAGCAAGCCCAAACCACCCGACCCAGGCATACAGACATCGGTCAGCACCAGATCGGGCATCCCTTCCTCAACGGCTCTGAGGCCTTCCCCGCCATCCTCGGCTTCCAGAACTTCGCACGTGGGCCAATGCTGCTTGAGCAACCCGCGGAGTAGCGTTCGCTCCACGGTGGAATCGTCCACGATCAGAAACCTTTTGACGGCGGCAGTGTCGGACATGGTGAGCTCGCAATGGAGTACGGGCCAAAGACAGAAGGATCTTTGACCCGCCAGAAACTAGGTCAAAATCTGCGGCCAGCCGTAGCCGAGGCGGTCCCGCGAGCGGATTTCACAAACCGCGCCACACGACCTCGCTGCGACCGTCATGCGCGTTAAGGTCTGACCGGGGCGAAAGTCACCACGCTGGCCGCGAGCGGATGGTCAATGGCACTGGCTTTGAGCGGAATGGCGCTAGCCACCGGTGTCGTGGGGGCGATTTCCCATGCGAAAAACCGGCGGCTAGCGCCGAGCCGCTCAGCTACCGCGTCGCAGCGATTTGAAATCGCGCGTCTGCTGGGTGATCGCCACTTCGGCCGGGAGACGTTCCATCGAACTTGCGCCGTAAAACCCATCGCACGCCGGAACGCGATCCAGAACATATTGAGCGTCCGCAGGCATCGCGATCGGTCCGCCATGACAGAGCACGAAGACATCGCCGCGCACCGCTTTCGCCGCGTCGGCAATCGCGGCCACCGCGCGCACGCTGTCGTCAAGCGACTTCGCCGTCTGTGCTCCGATCGAGCCGTTGGTCGTCAGCCCCATGTGAGCGACCACAATGTCCGCGCCGGCCTGCGTCATCGTGGCGGACTCGCTCGGATTGAACGCATACGGCGTCGTCAGCAGATCGAGTTCGTGAGCCGCCCGCACCAGATCGACTTCCAAACCGTAGCCCATGCCGGTCTCTTCGAGTCCCTGACGAAAAGTGCCGTCGATCAACCCGACCGTCGGAAAGTTTTGTATGCCGGCAAAGCCCAGCGCCTGCAACTCGCGCAGAAAGCAGTCGCGGATCATGAAGGGGTCCGTGCCACAAACTCCCGCCAGCACCGGCGTGTGAGTGACTGCGGTGAGCACCTCAAACGCCATCTCTTTGACGATCTGATTGGCATTGCCATACGGCATCATGCCGGACAACGAGCCGCGTCCGGCCATCCGAAATCGCCCGGAGTTGTAGATCACGATCAAGTCGATGCCGCCCGCTTCCTCGCACTTCGCGCTGATGCCCGTGCCCGCCCCACCGCCAACGATCGGCTGACCGGCCGCCACTTGCTGGCGGAAACGAGACAGAATCGCACTCCGAGATTCAGGCATGAGTTGTCCTTGAAGGATCAAGTTCGTTCGTGAGCACAAACGCGACAGGCGAGTGGTTCAGGATGGCACTGACCCCACTGAGCTTACCTCAGTGGTTAAAGGGCCTTTGCACTACGCCGTGAATCCACTCGTAGTGCAAAGGCCCAATTCCACCGAGACAAGCTCGGCGGGGTTTGCTTCATCGCCTCCAGTGCCGCGAGTCGATGGCGCACGGGCGATGGACGTGACAGGAGTCGTTCGGCGTCACTTGGCCGCGACCGGTTTGTCGGCGAGCAATTTCTCGATCATGTCGTGAATCGCCTTGGCGTTCTTCGAACCGCTGCCGACTCGGATCAGCCGGACGTTCCCTTGGCGGTCAATCAGCACCGCTTGCGGGATGCCTTGCACCGCGAGTTGCTTGGCGACGGTGTTGCCTTCGCCTTGCAAAGCGAACCGATGCTTCAGTCCGTGGAACTCGGCGAACTTGATGAGCATGGCTTGCTCGGACTCGTGAGTCACGAGCGGTTCTTTTTCTTTCTCAGCGGCTTTGTCTTCGCCGTCCTTCTTCGCGACCGGTTTCTTCGCCGGCCGCTGGGGACGATTCGTGGCGTCGTTCCATTCGTAGCCGTAGTACCGCGTCATGCCGACGATGACCAGGCCCTTCTCCGAGTACTTCTCTTGCCACTCGCGAAGATGCGGGAAGGTGGCCACGCACGGGCCGCACCAGATGGCCCAGAAGTCGAGCAGCACGACTTTGCCTTTGAGTTCCTCGGCCGACAGCGGTGAGCCGTTCGTCCAGTCTTCCACGTTCAAATCCGGTGCCGGCTTGCCGATCAGCGCCGCGAGTTCGTAGCCATGCTTGATGCTGGAGGCGAACGACGCGAGCGAGCGTTCCAGTGTTTCCAGTTGAGTCTTCGTCGCCTTCTCTTCAGTGGCTTCTTTGAGCTTCGCGACGCGCTCTTTGACCGTGCTCACCAGACCTTCGGCTTTTTCCGGTTCCGAGCGTGCGATCGGGCCGATCTCCAACGACACCTTGCGGCTGTACTTCCGCAAGAGATCCAGATCATCCGGCTTCGCATCCACTTGCTTTTCCAGATCCGCCAACGACACGCGTGACAACGCCAGCGTCTCTTCAAAGTTGGTCGCGATCAGCTTGACTCGCGTCAGATTCGACTTGCCGGTCGCCGATTCCGGTTTCAGCTCAGCCACGAATTCTCTCGCCGCCGCCAACTTCTTCGCCGCGTCATCCGGAGCCGAGTCCATCAACTCGGAGATTTCTTTGAAGGTCTCGTTCAACCAGGCGGTGAAAGCCGTCGCGTCATCGGGATTGTTCTTGTATTGCTCGGCGGCGGACACGGCCTCAGTGCCGGCCGGCTCCTTCTTGGCCGAATCATCGGCACGCACGAAACTGAGAAAGAAGACGATCACCACGAACGGCAGGCAGAAAGACTTCATGAGACGCTCCTGAAGAGAAAGGAGAATGACCATCCTTGGAACTGGATTCATTCCTGACAACGAGCCAATTTGAAGGCGACGGCGGCTGGACTGCAACCTCGCGGCTTTACGAACCCGCAGCGTCAGCGAGGGCAAACGCTCGCCCGACGTTGTGAGTCAGTGATGCGTTCGCCCTCGCTGACGCTGCGGGTTAGTTTGGTCGCGGCTGAAGCCGAGATGTTCAACTTGTCAGTCCGGCAATCGGATCGCCCTGGTAGACGTGGTGCGGTCGATCGAGCGAATCTTTCCAGGCGATGGTCTTGGGCAAGCCGAGCGATTCGTAAATCGTGGCGGCCATGTTTTCGGGAGTTTGCGGATCGGACTTCGGATAACCCCCGATGCTGTCCGACGCGCCGATCACCGTGCCGCCACGGACTCCGCCACCGGCAAAGAAGACGGTCTGCACCGCTCCCCAATGATCGCGACCGGGGAGTTTATTCTTCTCTCCGAAGACGCGCGGCGTGCGGCCGAACTCGCCCGCCATCACGATCAGCACGTCGTCGAGCATCCCACGTTCGCCCAGATCGTCGATCAGCGCCGAGACCGCTCGATCCGTCGGCGGCAGCAAAAACTGTGAGAGGTTGCGGAACGCCGATTCGTGGGTGTCCCAAGATTCGTTGTTGCCGAGATTGACCTGCACCAGACTCACACCCGCCTCGACCAACTGCCGTGCCATCAGCAGCGACCAGCCGAACGAGTTGCGGCCGTAGCGCTCTTGCAGCTTCGCGTCGGCCGCATGCACATCGAGCGCGTGATGTACGCCACCATCGAGCAGCATCGAGACCGCCTTCTGCCGATGCCGGTCGAACTCGCGCACCTGCGCGGCTCGGTCGAGTTCCTGACGTTGCTGCTCGATCGAATCCAGCAGACGCACGCGAGATTGAAATTGATCGTTCAACATTCCGTGAGCGAGCTGCAGCTTCGGAGCCTCGAAGCGATAGCCGTCCGGCGTCATCTTCCCGTCAGTCCGTTGAAAGCCGTATTCGGGAAACGCTCCGTGAATGTATTTCGTGTCTTTGTACTGGCTGGCTTCAACGAACCACGGATCGAACTTCGGCCCCATCTCACCCGCAAACTGACCGGGGATCGTGCGGCCCGTGACATGCACCAACCGCTCCGGCAACACAGCAGCCGGCGGCAAATTGTTTCGCGCGGGGACCACGCCCGCCACAACCGACGCGATGGAGGGAAAGTCCATTGGCGTCGGTTTGTTGCTGCTGAACCCGACCGGAGTCGGCGTCCGCCCCGTGAGCATCACATGATGCCCAATCGAATGCTCGTTGTACGGATGCGTGAGCGACCGGACCATCGCCCAGCGATCACTGCGAGCCGCCAGCATCGGCAAGTGCTCGCTGACGAACACTCCGGATGTGCGTGTCTCAATCGAAGCGAACTCTCCTCGCACATTCTGCGGAGCGTCTGGTTTTGGATCAAAGCTGTCCTGCTGCGCTAAGCCACCAGACAAAAAAATGTAGATGGCTGCCTTGTGCCGAGCCGGAGGCCGCGAGGCAGTCTGCTCCGCCGCCAACGCTCGGAGAGCCTCAACATGATTCATCCCCAGGCCCAGCAACCCGACCGACCCAATTTGCACGGCAGTTCGCCGTGACACTCGCGGATGAGCGAAGGGGGGCTGATGCAGAGTCATGCGATGAGCCTTGTTGGCGTGTGCAAGAATCCTGGCGGATGAATCCTCTGACGCGCGAAGGATATCGTCCCTCACCGTTCAGTCCAACAATTCTTGAGGATTGGCAGGAGCCGCCATCCCGCCTCCGGGCTTGTCCCGGAGGTTCCCGCGCTCTGCCGCTACGGCACCGCACCACCCCGCCTCCGGGCTTGTCCCGGTGGTTCCCGCGCTCTGCCGCTACGGCGCGGAATGGCAGAAAAACACCCCGCCCCAAGCATTGCAGAGCGATCGCAGCCCGTAGCTGCAGAGCGCGGGAACCTCCCTCGCAAGGAGGGAGGCGGCAGGACACATCAGTGATCCGTGCTCAACCATGCCCCGTCATCGATCCCTTGAAGGCTGTATTCACCGATCGTTCCCAGAAAACAGCCGGGCATCAGCACGGGCTGCATGTCATAGACGAACGCGAGATTGTTCATGTAGCTCAACGCGACCTCGATCGGCCGTTCGGCCAAGCCGAACCCGAGTGTCAAAGGCAGATGATCGGGCAACAGTCCGATGCGAGACAGCAGATGTTGCTTGGCGGCCGCGGCCCGCCGAGTCATCTCGCGAGTGGCTTCCAGATAAGCGACTCGCGTTTCCCGCCACCGTGCCGCTCGGACGAGGACCAGATGTAAGTTGCAGCGGTAGCGTCCGTGCGAACTGAACCTCGGAGCCGACAGATCAACGTCCGTGTTGATCCACTGCAAGTCAGCCAGCACAGAGTCGGCTTGCGGATCGTCCGCCGAGTGATGCTGAATCTGTGAGGCGACGTAGTTCTCGACCTTCTCGCGGCAGGTCGAGCCGATGCTGTGCAAGTCATAGTTGCGTCGAAACGCCTTGGGCCAACGCTTGCGGACGACATATTGCAATCGTCCTTTCAGTCGCTGAAGAACTTCGACCGGCTTCACGCTCGGAAGCGTGCTGACGACGAACTGACTGCGCTCCGCATCGAGAAAGCGATGAGCCAGCACGCGAATACCATCCGGTTCCAATGCCTCGCGAACGGCATCGAGCCAATCGTCAGTCCACGGCGGCTCGCGCCAAAACAGCGTGACGGACCAATCCAATTGCCAAGCCGGCGAGACCTTGTCCAACGTGTAAATCGGCAACAGCTTCGACATCCCAAACACGCTACGCCGCTCCTCACGACTCTGCAACGCCTCCGGGCTTGTCCCGGAGGTTCCCGCGCTCTGCAGCTACGGCGCGGAAGAACGAAAGACGCCACGATCAAAGCATTGCAGAGCGATCGTGGCCCGTAGCTACAGAGCGCGGGAACCACCCCCGCAAGGGGGGAGGCGGGATTTCTATTTCCATTCGCGGGCGAATTGGAGGGCGCGTTGGCGGTCTGGCTCGGTGAGGGTCTGGTCTGCCGCGATGGCGTCGAGCCATTCGCTCTGCGGTTTGTCTTGGTCTCGCAGCCAGTGGAGCAGACTCAACGCCTCACGCTCCCCTCGCAGTCGCACCAAGCCACTCCGCCTCCGGGCTTGTCCCGGAGGTTCCCGCGCTCTGGAGCTACGGCTCGGAATGGCAGAAAGACGCCACGATCGAAGCATTGCTGAGCGATCGCAGCCCGTAGCTTCAGAGCGCGGGAACCACCTTCACAAGGAGGGTGGCGTTATTTCCAATCGCGGGCGAATTGGAGGGCGCGTTAGCGGACTGGCTCGGTGAGGGTCTGGTCCGCGGCGATGGCGTCGAGCCATTCGCTCTGCGGTTTGTCTTGATCTCGCAGCCAGTGGATCAGACTCAACGCCTCACGTTGGGTGGCCCAGCTTCGGAGAAGCTGGGTGCCGAAGGCACAAGAAATTGAAGGTTGACGTCCGAACTGAAAACGACGCGGTTTGCTGATTCAACGTCGGTCCTGAGTTTCTTGTGCTGCGCACCCAGCTTGAAGCAAGCTGGGCCACCCATTTATTTCCAATCGCGGGCGAATTGGAGGGCGCGTTGGCGGACTGGCTCGGTGAGGCTCTGGTCCGCGGCGATGGCTTCGAGCCATTCGCTCTGCGGTTGGTCTTGGTCTCGCAGCCAGTGGATCAGACTCAACGCCTCACGCTCCGCTCGAAGTTCCGGGGGCCACAGACGCGCGTCCCGCTACTACGATTCGACTCATTTCTTCTTCAGAAGAAGAGTGAATCCCGCTTGCTCAAAGTGGTGGTCGGCAGTCAAGGCGTCCGTGATTTCGCGGTCCTTCATCACGTTGAACGACACGCAATCCGTGAACGACCACTCTTTGTCGGGCCGTCGCACGAA
>CAMDEA010000226.1 GCA_945893045.1 Planctomyces sp. SH-PL62 | reverse complement strand
GGAACTGGCAATCCACGAATCGCGGAATCGCTCGCAGCCAAGCTGAGCGAACGCGGCGTGCAGTTTCTCGACGCAACAATCTCCGGCAGCAGTGCACAGGTGCGGCGCGGCGATGTGCTGGTGATGGTCGGTGGCGAAGAATCCGCGTTCGGCGTCACCCAGCGGTTATTTGAGTCGTTCGCTTGGCAAGTGCGGCATGTCGGACCAAGCGGGCAAGGGGCGTGGATGAAGCTGGTGACGAATCTCGTACTCGGCCTGAACCGCGCGGCGTTGGCGGAAGGTCTCGCCTTCGCCGAATCGGTCGGCCTCGACCCCGCGGACGCTCTCGCTGTGCTGCGCGACAGCATGGCCTACTCGCGGATCATGGACACCAAGGGGCCGAAGATGGTCGCTCGCGACTTCACGCCGGAAGCGCGGTTGTCGCAGCATCTCAAAGACGTGCGGTTGATCCGCGCAGCCGCCAAACGAGTCGGCCAAATGTTGCCGTTGAGCGACGAACATCAACGCCTGCTGGAACTCGCCGAATCGCTCGGACTGGGCGGTCTCGATAACAGCGCGATTCTCGAAGCGATACGTCCGCCGTCGTAGCCTGACTCTCCGAGTCGGGAGGCGGATCGGAAATCCCGACTCGGAGAGTCAAGCTACGACTCTTCGCCAAAATGCAGTTTCACGCGAAGGCAATCGATCGCAGGGCGGAGGTATTCGTAGGAGACCTCGCCGTTGAGTTCGTCGAAGATCGGCCGCAGTTTTTCAAAGCCATGTTTTCGTGTCGCGGCATCAATGCGCGGGATCAACTCGGCCGGCACCCACGGTGACGCATCGGTGATGCCGTCGTGGCGGATGAATTCGGAGAGATAGCCGGCGACCGTCGAGGTTGCTCGCGACATGAAGTTCGCGACCTCTTCGACCGACTTTCCTTCGCGGAACAACCGAAACGCGGCGAGCGCGGAGAGGTTCGGGCCGGTCTCTTCCGGTTCGACGTACACGGTCGTCGTTTTGGCTTGCGGATCGGGTGCGACCGTGTCGGTCGCGACGCCGTGCTGTTGGCAGTAGTTCGTGATGCAGGCGATGAACTCCTGGCCGAAGTCCGCCAGCTTCTTATCGCCGACTCCTTTGACCGAATGAAAGCCGGCGATCGTCGTCGGCCTTCGCCGAGCCATGTCGCGCAGCGCGGTATCACCGAAGACCACATACGCCGGCACGCTCAACGCAGCCGCCTTCTCGCGACGGAGATCGCGCAGCGTGTCGAACAACCCGCGATCGACGCCGTCCCACGAATCTCCGATGACCACCGCTTGCCGCTTCTCGCGTTTCGGAGGCGCGGGCCGTAGCAGCTTCGGCGTCAGCTCCCCTTTAATCAGTTGCCAGCCGGTTGGCGTGAGTTTCAGGATGTTGTATTCGCCGTCCTTCTTTAGAAAACCTTGACCGACGAGTTGCTCGATCCAATCGCGGATCGTCTTCTGCGCGACCTCTTTCAGCAGCCCGTGCGTGGTCAGCTTGTCGTGTCCGTTTTGCAGGATGCGCTGATCGAGCGAGCCTTTCAGAACGAGTGCCGTGTAATCGCCGCCGAACCGCTGGTCTTGCCGAAAAACGCTCGACAGGATTTTCTGACCGATCACCTGCGCGTCTTCGACCAAATCCAATTGGCCGAGACAGACGTCGCACGCGCCACACGACTCGGCTTGTTCGAGCGGCAAGTCTTGGCCGAAATAATTGACGAGTGCCCGATGCCGGCAGTTGGCTCCCGTCGCGAATTTGGAAATTGCTTCGAGCGATTGTGCAGCGGCATCTCGCACGGGTCCGGGCGGGGACTCTTCGAGCATTCGCTGCCAGCGGATGTACTCGCTGCCGGAATGAAACAGGCAGCAGTCGGCTTCGAGTCCATCGCGGCCGGCTCGGCCACTTTCCTGCTGATAGCTTTCGAGCGACTTCGGCATCCCGTAGTGAATCACGAACCGCACGTTCGACTTGTCGATCCCCATGCCGAACGCGACCGTCGCCACGATGATGTCGCAGCGGTCCTCGATGAAGTTCTCCTGGTGCCGCCGCCGCTCGTCATCCGCCATACCGGCGTGATACGGCAGCGTTTTGAAATCCTGACCGTTCAACTCGATCGAGAGCTTGTCCACGTCAGCCCGCGTCGTGCAGTAGATGATGCCCGACTCGCCCTTGTGCCGATCGAGCACTTCGCGCACTTGGCCGAGTCCGCTTTTGCGACGCTCGACTTTGTAGATCAGATTCGGCCGATCGAACGAACCGACCAAGACGTCCGGCTGCCGCAGTTCAAGCGATCTGGCGATGTCGTGCCGCACCCGCTCGGTTGCCGTCGCCGTGTAAGCGTGCAGGCCGACGTCCGGGAAGTTCGCTCGCAGGATATTGAGCTGCCGATACTCCGGCCGGAAGTCGTGTCCCCATTCACTGACACAGTGAGCTTCGTCGATCGCGAACATCGAGACCTTGAGCCCTTTAAGAAACTCAATCATTCGATCTTGAACGAGCTTCTCCGGCGAGACGTACAGCAATTTGACTCGCTCGGCGCGAATGTCATCGGCGACCCGTGCCCGTTCCGACGGGGTCTGCGTGCTGTTGACGAACACCGCCGGGATGCCGTTCGTCCGCAGCGCATCGACTTGATCCTTCATCAGCGAGATCAATGGCGAGACGACAATCGCCAAACCGTCTAAACACATGGCCGGAGCCTGATAGCAGAGCGACTTCCCGCCGCCCGTCGGCAACACAACGACCGAGTCTCGTCCCTCCAGCACACTGCGCATCGCCGCTTCTTGCAGCGGCCGGAACCCGTCATAGCCCCAATATCGTTGTAGCACTTCAAGCAGCATGATCGCGGCATCGAAAGGGCTGCCTCCGAGCCTGTCAACTCAGGCCCGGCTGATGGCTGTCGGCTGATGGCTGATGGCTGTCATCCCAACTCCGTTGCGAATGGATTTTGGGATCACAGCCATCAGCCATCAGCCCACAGCTTTCAGCCGGACTTGCCTGTGAATTCGCTTGCGAGAACTCGGCCAAGACCGAATGATGCTCGCCATTCCATTTGCTCCAGCCTCCGGATTGAGGGGTTCGCATGTCGCGCCTCAGGATTTCAGTGCTGGCCGTCCTGTGCGGTTGGGTGGTCACGGTGTCGGCCGACGAACCTCGGCTGCGAGACCGCATCGACGAATCGGTCGCAACCGCGTGGCAACGAGAGAAACTGACTCCCGCCGCTCCCGCGTCCGATAGCGAATTCCTCCGGCGAGTTTCGCTTGATCTTGTCGGCACAATCCCGACGCATGACGAAGCAGTCGCGTTTCTCGACGATGTCTCACCCGGTAAGCGAGACGCACTCATCGAACGCTTGTTGGCTGATCCGCAACACGCGCAGCATCAGGCGGACTTGTGGGATCTGATCCTCTTCGGCCGCAACCCGCCCGGCTACGACACCGATAAACGCGACGGCTTTCAGACCTGGCTGCGTGAGCAGTTCGCCAACAATGTGCCTTACGACGTATTGGCGCGGACGATTCTCAAGGCCGAAGGGAACTCGGCCGAGCAAGGTGCTCCGCTGTTTTTCGTGCAGTACCGCAACCAGCCGGAGGACTGCAACGAGGCGATCACGCAGACGTTTCTCGGCATCCAGTTGCAATGTGCCCGTTGTCACGATCACCCGTTCGAGCCGTGGACTCAGCAAGACTTCTTCGGCATGGCCGCGTTCCTCGCGCGGCTGGAAGTCGTGCAGGTCGGCAAGAAAGATGACCTGACGATGTGGTCGATCGGTGAGAAGAGCACCGGCGACGTCCTCTTCACCGGCCCCGCCGCCAAGCAGACGCCCGGCAAAAAAGGTGAGCCGGTCAAACCAAAATTCCTGCACGGCGAACCGCTCGTCGAACCGCCGCTACCTGACGGCTTCAAGGAAGTGAAGTTCGAGAACAATAAGCCGCCGCCCGCTCCGCAGTTCTCGCGCAAGGATCAACTTGCCGAATGGATCACGAAGCCGGACAACCCGTACTTCGCGCGAGCGATCGTGAACCGCATCTGGTCGCAGTTCTTCGGCCGGGGCCTCGTGCATCCCGTGGACAATATGAGTCCCTCGAAGACGCCGACGCATCCGGAACTGCTCGACGAACTGACGAAGCAGCTCATCGCACATCAGTTCGACCTGCGCTGGCTGACTCGCGAGATCGTCAGCAGCCGCGCGTATCAGTTGTCGTCGAATGGCTCAACCGGCGAACCGCTGTCTCTGTGGTTCGAGCACGCGCGATCGCGTCCGCTGTCGGCCGAAGAGTTGGTCGCTTCGTGGCGAGTCGCGACCGGATTCGATGTCGTCGATGCCGCGAAGGAAAAAAAGGACGAGAAGAAGCCGAACTCGAAGAGCCGCTTCAAGCCGCTCCAATGGGAATACGTGATCCGCTTCTTCGGCCAACCAAACAACGGCACCGGTGATTTTCAAGGCGGGCTGCAAGAGCACCTCTATTTGAACAACGGCCAACTCGGCAGCCTGTTGATCAACGGGCCGGGCAGCTTGATCGACGCGGTTTCAAAGTCGGAGGCCCCGCCAAACGAACGCATCGACCGGCTGTTCCTCAGCCTGTTGACTCGACGAGCCACTGACACCGAAAAACAACGATTCACCGAATACCTCGCCGCCGATAAAAACCAAGATCGCCTGCGAGACGCCATCTGGGTCTTGATGACCTGCGGCGAGTTTCGATTCAATCACTAAGCCTTCTCGTGGGGCAGGTTTTCAACCTGCCCGTCCGGTCCGGGCAGGTTGAAACCCTGCCCCACGTTCGGGAGCCACTCATGCCACCAATTTGCTCACGCAGCGAACATCTCAGCCGGCGAGCGTTGTTCAAGGGGACGCTCGCGACAGCGGCCGGCGGAGTAGTCATGAACTTCGGTGGCTTGACCAGTTCGGACGCGCTGGCTGACGAAGTCAAACGCGAACAGAAGCATTGCATCCTGCTCTGGATGAACGGTGGGATTTCTCAATTCGAGACGTTCGATATGAAAGTTGGGCGGCCGACTGGTGGCGTGTTTCGGCCGATCTCATCCAACGTCGCTGGTACTCAAGTTTGCGAACTGATGCCAAAGATGGCTCTGCAAATGGACAAGATCGCCGTCATCCGCTCGATGCGAACTTCGGAGGTCGATCATCCCGGCGGCATCTATTTGATGCACACCGGCTATCGGCCCAGCGCCAATGTGCGATTCCCGGAGGTCGGAGCGATCGTCGCCAAGTATCACGGTATCGAAGGCTCTGACCTGCCGAACTTCGTGAAGGTCTCGACTCAGGGAGATGCCGGCGCGGGATTCCTCGGCCCGAAGTATTTACCGTTCTCGGTCGGCTCACGCGGCGAGCTGCCGACGTTCTCAGCCTCACCGCATGATCCCGCTCACGAACTGCGAAGGCATGAGCTGCGCACGTTTCTGGAAGACGAATACCTACGGACGCGCAAGAGCGATCTCGCACGCATGCACCGCGAGTCCTACGAAGCCGCGCGGCGTCTGAACAAAGCGCGCGAGGTCTTCAAGATCGACGCCGAATGGGAACAGCATCGCGAGTTGTACGGCGACAGCGCGTTCGGTCGCCGCTGCTTGCTGGCTCGAAAACTGGTCGAGTCAGGCGTGCCGTTCATCGAAGTCGGGCAGAGCAGCTACGACTCGCACGCCGATAATTTCGCGTGGCACAAAGGACTGGCCCCACCGATGGAACACGCCTGGGCCGGCCTGCTCGTCGATCTGCAACATCGCGGTTTACTGGAGAAAACGCTCGTCGTCTGGACCGGCGAGATCGGTCGTACTCCGAAGATCAACAACCGAGCGGGCCGCGATCACTACGTCCGCTGCTGGACGACCGCGCTCGCCGGTTGCGGCATCAAAGGGGGAGTTGTCTACGGCGAGTCTGATGCCGACGGCGTCGATGTCAAAGACAAGCCAGTCACCGAAGGAGATTTTTTCGCGACCATCTATCACGCTCTGTCGCTCGATCCGAAAGCCGAGAACCTTGCTGGAGTGCGACCAGTTCCGCTCGCTCCATTCGGATCGAAGGTCGTCAGCGAACTGATGAGCTAATCCTCAAACAAACCCACCCCACTGAGCTTGTCTCCGTGGCTTGCGGGTTTTTGCGCTACCGAGACTTCACTCGATCATTCAGCGGCGAGTAGCGCAGAAACCCGTAAACCGCTGACGCAAGGTCAGCGGGGTCGCTTGATTCAGGACTAATTGCGCGTCTCGCGAACATCCACGCGGCCATCGGCGTAACCGATGAGGACACGCTCGGCCGTACCGAGAAATAGACCGGTATCGACGACTCCCGCGATCGCGAGCACCGCGCTTTCCAAAGCTCGCGCTGCCGCGCCGTCTCGCAATGGCTCGGCCAGTGCGCAGTCGAGCGTCAGATTGCCGTTGTCCGTCAGGAACGGTTCCGAGCCGCCAACGACCGGTCGAGTGGTCGGCGTCAGGCCGAGCGCTTTCAACTTCCGCACCACATAACCATGTGCGAGCGGAATGACCTCGACAGGGATGCGGCCGCGTTCGCCGAGCGTTCGCACCAGCTTCTCCTCGCCGACCAGAATGATCTGTCGTTTCGATGCGGCCGCGACGATCCGTTCGCGAACCAACGCGCCGCCCCAGCCTTTGACGAGATCGAGGTTCGGTGCCACTTCATCCGCCCCATCGACGGTGAGATCCAGCTCAAGATCTTCGGTCAGCGGCACGAGCGGGATACCAAGTTCCTGAGCCTGCTTGTCCGAGGCGTTTGAGGTCGGCACGCCCGTGATTTTCAAACCCGCCTGCACACGCTCGCCAAGCTTCGCGATGAAAGCGGCCGACGCACGGCCGGAACCGAGTCCGACACACATGCCATCGCGGATCATGTCCAACACACATGTGGCCACGGAAAGCACTGCGGGATCGTTTGAGACATTCGACATATCGGACTCCTGATTGACTCCGTGAGGTTGCCGAAGCGACGTGGTGAAAGCAAGTCCGCAGACTGCTTCGTTTTGAACCAAGCCGTTCCTACACTTCCGCCCTGTTTTGAGATTTGAAATTTGAAATCTGAAATTTGAGATTTGAATCACGATGCCTCGCTACGACGCCAAACGCCTCGAACCCAAGTGGCAAGCCTTTTGGGAAGAACATCAAACCTTCGCGACCGGCCCGTTCGATCCGGCCAAAGAGAAGATGTATGTGCTCGACATGTTCCCGTACCCGTCGGGAGCCGGTCTGCA
>CAMDEA010000225.1 GCA_945893045.1 Planctomyces sp. SH-PL62 | reverse complement strand
CCGAATTGAGCGGTCGGACCGAAGCTGCTGAAGGTCAGGGCCAACATGGCGATGGCCATGATCATCGTCGAGTTGAAAATGGGCGGGCCGGTTTTCAAATACGCCTCACGAGTGGCTTGTGCTCGACAACCGCATTCCTTGAAGGTCGCGTCGTAGCACACCAGGAAATGAAAGGCTCCATCGACCGCGATGCCCATCGCGATGCTGCCGGACATCATCATGCCGATATCCACCGGACAGTCGATCCAACCCAGGAAACCAAACACAACCGCAATGGGCGCGAGGTTGGGCAACATCCCGATGAAGCCCGCTTTCACGGATCGCAAGGCAAAGATGAAGACCACCATGATCGACCAAAAGGCCCACACGAACGACGACAGGAAGCCCGCGTAAATGTCCTGTTGGGCTTTTTCGATGAGCGGTGCAATGCCCGTAAATGCGATCGGCGCATCGCCGACCAGCTTTCGGAGTTCCACCAGAGTCTGTTCCTGCTGACCGCGCTGGTCTGCGCGAATGTAAGCGGAGATGCGCCAGTATTGCTCGCCGCCGGCGAGGAAATCGTTGTCCGATTGTCGTTTCTGGGCGCGAGCGAGCAGTTGAGTCAATTCCAAGCCGGACGGCATCTCATTCGGGAACAGCGTCGCCAACGACATCGTGTGGAGGATGCCGGGATGTGAAGCGATCTTGTGTTCCAAATCTTGCACGTAACGCAACCTCTCCACGAACGGCAGGCTGGCCAGTTCGAGTGTCCGTCCAAAATCGACGGTCGCTTCGATCGTGTCCGTGCTCGTGAGATCCCGATGCAAGCGTTGCACATCGCGTAACACCAGGTTGTCTTTGGGAAAGAATCCGAGAGGCTCGAGATGCGAACGGAGCCAGATCGAGCCGATCCCAAAGCACGCGACGACCACCGCTCCGACCGCCACCACCTTACGGCTGCGGACGAGTAACCAATCCGCGACCGGCTCGAACCAGCCCTGCGAAGTGTTGTCGATGCCGCGCCGCGGTGGGCAGACCACGATCACGGCGGGGGTCAGTAACGCTCCCACCAGAAAGGCCATCACGGAACCCAGTGCTCCCGCTCCACCGAACTGACGCACGGGAATGAAATTGCTCGCACACAGCGACCACATGCCGATCGCGCCCGTGAACGCTGCCAGAAAGCAGGGCCAGAAGGCCGCCCGAAACGCGATCCCGATGCGATCCGGATGGGCTTCGTCCACCCCTTCGTAATAGTGCAGGACGTGAACCGACACCTCCAACGTGAAGACCATCACCATGACAGGCAGCGCGTCGAGCACAAAGTTCATCTCGCCGCCGCACAATCGCAGGATCGCGACCGTCGCCTGAATCGCGAAGACGGTCAGCCCCATGATCATCCCGGACAACGCCCAATCGCGTAGTTGGTAATAGACCAATCCCGCGCAGATACCGAGCGAAATCAAGAAGAACAACTTGTTGTTTTCGCGGCTGCCCAAACGGTTCAATTCCGCGATCACCACGGGCGCGCCGGCCATGTTGACCGACTGACCATCCAGTTGGCAGTACTTCAAGACTTCGCGAAGGTCCGCCACGGTTCCGGCTCGATCGCGAATCCCCTGCTCCGACAACATCACGACGGTCCCGATCCGCTTGCCGTCGCGTGAGACAAACAGTCCGCTCAGCCGTTGAGCGATGTCTGCGTCTTTCACGCTGAGTTCGCGCATCACCTCGCGCATGCGTATCGGCGTCCAACAACGACGCACGCCGGGCTTACGTTCGAGTCGTCCCGCGATGCCCTCGATCAACTCGTCGCCGAGATTGGCATCGAGGCCGATCAAGATCACTTCTTCAGCCCCGAAGCGCGTCTTGAACTCTTCGTAGGTTTTTCGAACTTCAGAGTTTTCCGGCAACCAGGCTTCGATGTCGTTATTCGAGTGGATCCCGTCCGCATAGAAATTGACGATTGGCAACAGCGCCAAAGACAGCAGCAGTAAGTGCAAGCCGTGCTTCTTGTAGAACGTCGAAAGCATGATTCGGCCAGGAAGGGAGGGGGGCGTCCGAGGGAGACGTGCTCGACCGCGCGGGCGAACGGCAGGTTTGGCTGTTCGATACAAGCCAACTCTGCCGGAAAGGTTCGCCTCAAGCGCAATGCGGGCGCGTTGCCTATTGTCTATCGAGCCGTTTCTGCCGCGCTCCCAAGGTGTTTCCCCGCCGTTTGCCTTGGCCGTGCAAGAAACAGAGTCGCCCCCAAGCAACATCGGAATAGTCTCACCGGTCTTCGGAACCGGACGAGCGAAAATCCCGTCGGGAATTTCCGAGACTCGGAAAGTTCTCTCATGAGCCGCAGGGCGCTAGTCCAATGACTCTCACTGTGGCCTCAATGTAGTAGGCACATTCCATGTGCCGTCGGCGTTTCTCAGGCTGACGGCACATGGAATGTGCCTGCTACGTTTCAAAGTGAGTCGATGGCCGCGGTTTGTCGCGACCGAACTGGACGCGAGCGCGTTCCGGCTCAGTACTCGATCATGAGATCTCACAAAAACAATGTGAGCATTACTCGTTGTCGGCGAGTTTGCTGAGGAATCGAGCGCCGCTCATGAACATGCCGTTGTCGGCCGGGCGGCACCATTCGATGGCGACACGATAGCGATACTCGCGCGTGTCGCTGGCCATCTTGACGGTCGCATCGCCGACCGACACCGAACCTCGATGCAACAGTCCGATGCCGTAACGGCTGATTTCGCGAGTCATCGCCGGCACGACCGAGCCGCGCGCTGTGACGACCTCGGCCGGGACAGACAACTCCAGGCGTTCGGCCGAGCGTTCAATCGTCGGATCGACTTTTTCGATGCTCTCCAAAACGGCGTGCAAATCTTGCAATGTGGGGCGGCTCCAGGGGTCGGCCATTTCATCACTCCGGCATTCGCTGAGGTTTCAGAAGGAAACGCCGAGCGGTCCAGCCGCTCCAGCCGCACAACTCTAGGTCAGTTTTGCGCGGCATGAGTTGGGCGGACGCCAAATTTTTCTGAGACGCGATTGCCGATCTCCGGCCAATCAGGAACTTTGAAGGCCGGATGAGATGTTTAACCGAGATTATTCATGGCCTACTCATTGGGGAGAGCAGCGTGCTGCGATGCCCGAAGCGTCAGCGAGGGAGGGTGTGATGACTCCCTCGCTGACGCTTCGGGTTACATCGCAGCCATGAATGAGTTTAACCCCAACGCCATCGGCGTGGGCGACCGAGCGAAACGACTACCGCGCACGCCGATGGCGTCGCGGTGAAACATTTCAAGAACATCGCGAGCAGGATGAGTCCTGTCGTGCGTGTTATTCCGAATGGATCAACCCTGCGGCCAGTGCGCCGGATTATTGCGGATGGCGATCCGCTGACGGCGAATGCTGCATCGCAGCGGCAGTCATTTCCGACCGGCGTCGCAGGGCATAACCGATCCCAAGTGCCGAGACCATCGCGCTCAGAACCAGCAGTGTCCGTTTCCAGCCACGACCGCCAGATGGTGTCTCCGCAGCAGCGATGGCCGGAGCGAGTTCCGCCATGTCTGGCGGAGCCGGTGCAATTCCTGAAGCGAGTTCCAGCGACGCCAAATGGGGGCCGGTCTCCGCTTCCGACTCGACCTTCAGCGACGGCAAGCCGCCTAAATCGTCCGCCGCGTTCGACGGAGCGTAGTCAGCGGTCGTCAGCCCCGACGAGTTGTCTGCGTCCGACAAGGCTTGCAGTGAAATCTGCCCAGCAGGTCGGGCACGATTCAGTGACGCTCCGGGAGCGATTTCGATATTCGCGCCGGAGTTGGCATTGATCCGGCTGGCCGCACCGTTGGTGTTGTTCGTTCCGTTGGGACTCGACGAACTCCGTTGAAACCGAGTCGGCAGATTGTTCGTGTCGATGATCAATTCGCCATTGAGCACCGCGCCCTGAGACTTCGCGGGAGGGGCGAATTCATCGAGGCTCGCCGGACTGAGATGACCTTTGGAGATTGGCGTGCCGTTGGAACGGGTGGTGGCTCGCGGAGCGGGAGCGACTGGCTCTTGTTCCGCTTCGGCCAACTCATCGCGCTCCAAGTCGCGCCGCCATTGATTGGCCGTTTGCTGCGCGCTTTGCCGCCTGTCGATGACTTCCTGACCGGCGACGGTCTTGGCGGCGTCGGTCTTGGCGGCGTCGGTCTTGGCAGTGTCGGCTGTACGCTTCACGGTCGGCAGGCTGGCACGAGCCTTCTCGTTCGCTTGCGCCACTCGCGGACTTTGTTCTTCGATCGTCAGCGAATCGGTTTCCGGCTCATCCACCTCTTCGAGAAACTTTCGTTGCATGGTCGCTGCCGCCGGTGTTGTCCGAGGGTCTCGCAACGGAGTCGCGGCGATCTTGGTCGCGGCGCTCTTTTTGGCGGCCAGAGCCTTTGCTTCGGCTCGTTCTTCCGCCTCTTCGGCCAGTTCATCGTCCAGGCCCAGGTCGAGGTCTTCGTCATCGAAGTTGACGTTCGCGACTTTGTCGCTCGGACGTTTGGTGTTCGACGGACTGGCCACCGACTTCTTGAACGGATCTTCGACAGCCGGTTTGGCTTTGGCCGTGGCGGTAGTCGCCGGTTTTGTCACCGATTTTTTGGCGGTGGCTGTCGGCGCGGAGGGGCTGGTCTCCGGCAACTTGTCGTCAAACAGGGAATCATTGAGCAAGTCGGTGACGGGCCGTTTGCTCGAGTCGCGTCGAGCGATCTGGGGCTGCTCTGCCGGCTTCGTGGGTTTGGAGGGAGTTGTGGTGGTCTTTGAAGAACGTGTGGACTTCTTGATTTCGTCGTCGACCTGTTTGCGAATCGCCAACGCACGTTCGGTGTCATCGTTCGAGGGCTTGCGTATCGTATCGCTCGGCTTCGCTTTGGACTTCGTCTTGGATTCGCTCTTGGCGACCCGTTCATCGTCGTCTTCGACTCGGCGATAGTCGGCCTCCGGGCGGACCTTCTTCTTATTGATGAACTTGCCCTTGTCCTTGTCGGCAAGCTCCTGTTTGTCCGCGTGCGAATCGCGGTCTTTCTTGGAGAACAGCCGGGGGCCAGCGTGGCAACCCAGGAAAGAAGTTCCCATGAGGACGGCCAACCCGACAACGGCGGCCTGACGTCTCGACGCGCGTTTGAATCCGTTCACGGCGTACTTCCTGCGGTTCGATGTTCGTGATGACTCCGGTTCCGTCCGGAGTTCAGTCATCTCGTTCCATCGACCCTACGCCAGAACTCGCCTTAACCAGCTTGTCCAAGCTGTGAAGCCTTAACGGATTGGCAGACGCGACGCAGGTTGCCGAGTTTGACAGGTGCCAGCGTAGTTCGGACGCCTACGTCCGAACAAAAGCGATGACCGGACGTAGGCGTCCGGTCTACATCTCCCCGCTGCCGCGATTCGACCACCAAGGCAAACTCACCCCGCCGTCGATGGTCAACGTGCTGCCGGTCATGTAGTCGGCGTCGTCAGACAGCACATAGCTGACCGCTTTCGCGATCTCATCAGGTTGTCCCATTCGTCCCCAGGGCAACTTTTGACCGCCGACCTCAATTTGTTCTTCGCTGAAGAACTTTCGCTCACCCGGCGTGTCGATCCAGCCGGGATGGACGATGTTGACTCGGATGCGCTTCGAGGCCAATTCAATCGCCGCCGTCCGAGCCATGTGGTCGATCGCCGCTTTGGCCATGTTGTAGGCCATCGCCGTGGGGATCGGGATCACCGCGTGCGGCGAACTGACCACGACGATCGAGCCGCGCGTCCCTTGCTTCAACATCTGCTGAGCCGACGCACGCACGCCATAAAACGCGCCCCACATCGAGACGTCGATCGTCCGTTTGAAGCCGGCCATATCCGCCTCGACCATCAACTGACGATCGCTGTAGGCGGCGTTCGAGACGAACAGATCAAGACTCCCGAAAGTGCTGGCCGTCTTCGCGACCATCTCTTCAACAGCCGCCTGGTCCGCCACATCCGCCTTCAAGAGCAGAGCCTTCTGGCCGGTCTTCTCAATCTCGTGAGCGACCTCTTCCGCTTGGTTGAGATGCGAGCGGTAATTGATGGCGACGTTCGCCCCTTGTTTCGCCAAGTCAATCGCGATCGCGCGACCAATGCCCAGCGAAGCCCCGGTGATCAATGCGTTTCGGCCTGCAAATTTCATGAGGTGTTCCTTTTGAAGACAGGCGAGTGGGGCGGCGTCAGCCCCCGGTCTTGCGATGAATTCACCGGGGGACTGACGCCGCCCCGCTTGCCAGGATGTCGCACAAATGACCGTGTGAGGCTCAACGGTCGCGAAAGGAAATCAGCCGACCAAGAAAGTTCGGCCGGCTGAGGGATTCTTCAAAACTGACTCGGTAGGTTCGCTACACCGAGAAGCTGCTGCCGCAACCGCAGGACTTCTTGGCATTCGGGTTTTCAAACGTGAAGCCACGGCGTTCGATGCCGTCGTAGAAGTCGATCACGGTTCCTTCGAGGAACATCGCGCTCTTGCGATCGACTGCGACTCGCAGGCCGTGTTGACTGGTGACGACGTCGTTCATCTCATCGCACTTGTCATCGAATCCCAGGCTGTAAGAGAACCCGCTGCATCCGCCGCCAGCCACGCCGATGCGCAAGACGGTCGATTCGGGCAGCTTTTTCTCGGTCAGCACGCGGTTCATCTCGCCGACTGCCTTCTCGGTGATGATGACGATTGAAGGGACCGAAGCGGTCGAGCCAGAGGAACCGGAGGAACACGCTGACGGGGCAGACATCGTGCAAGAGGACATGTTTGAGAATTCCTTGTGAGAAGGGTTGTGGGTGATTCGTTCGAGCCGAGCATCCATGCGGCCCAAGTGGCCGCACAGTATAGCGGGCAATTTTCCGGCGAAAACTGATTTTTCGCAAGTTCGTCTGTGAAAACTCCATCTTGCCCGCTTCGGTGTCGGTTCGCTGGTTGATAAAGTGGCCTGACTTCACACGAGACACACCCATGCAAGCACAACTTCCGTTTGATTCTCGCGAACCACAAATCAGCCGCTTGAGCGACCTGCAACCCAAGCAGTCGGCCGATTGTTTCGTGCTCCTGGCGAACAAAGAGAAGGCGAAGACTCGCGACGGCAAGCCGTACTACCGAGTCACGCTCCGCGACGCGAAGCGAGCCACGACGAGCATGATCTGGAGCGACTCCGCGTTCTTCGCGGAATGCGATTCGGTCTGGCAGTCGGGGCAGTTCTACAAAGTCCGTGGCCGATATCAGGAAACCGACTTCGGCCCACAGTTCGACCTCGAAAAGATCCGCCCCGTCGAAGCCGGCGATGAAGCACAAGGCTTTCGCACTGGCGATCTCGTTCCGGCCACGCGGTTTAATGTCGAGGAGATGTTCACGGAACTC
>CAMDEA010000224.1 GCA_945893045.1 Planctomyces sp. SH-PL62 | reverse complement strand
CGCTTGGTATCGCGTTTGAAGTAGTCTGCATAGAACAGTCCAAGCTGAGTTCCGTCTCGATCAAAGACGTCAAACACCCGCACGTCCGCGTGGTAGACCGGCAGGTCTTTTCGTTCGCGAAACGAGATTCCGTAGAGCTTGTTCATCGTAAAGAACACGCCGTTCTTCAGGACCGAATCCAGCTCGAAGTAGGGTCGGACGGCGGCCTCATCAATGTCAAAGCGAGCTTTGCGGACTTTCTCGGCGTAATACTCCCAATCCCAAGGTGCCAATTCGTGGCTCTCGTGGCACTCCTTGATCATGGCCTCCAGGGCGTGGGCTTCCTGCTTGACTCGTTCAACAACTCCCGGAACGAGGTCCGTCAGCATCTTGCGGGCGGCGGCGGGAGTCTTCGCCATTTGATTCTGCAGCTTATAGGCGGCATGGTTCTGATAGCCCAGGACTTTCGCTCGCTCGGCGCGCAACTGGGCAATTTCCAGCACCAGTCCGCGATTATCGATTCCGCCATCACGTCCCAAGCCTCGATAGGCAGAAGCCTCCCACACACGCTGACGCAAGGCCCGATTGTTCAGCGATGTGAGAACCGGCACACGCGTGGTGTTTGAAATCTGGAGCAGATACTTCCCGTCCCGGCCACGCGCCTTGGCCGCTGCCGCGGCGGCGGCGATTTCGTCCGCCGACAGGCCGTCAAGTTCCTTCGCCGTGTCGACGACAACTGCCCGCTCTTTAGCGATCGCCAGCAGATTCTCTTCAAACTTTGTTTCGAGCTTTGACAACTGCTCGTTCAGTGATCGAATTCGCCCCTGGTCCTGGTCACTGAGTCTGGCCCCCGCCCGCAGGAAACTTTCATAACGCTGCTTCAACACTTCCGCCTGTTCGCCGGTGAGCGTCAGAGACTCCTTCTTCTGCCAGAGAGTCTCGACACGTTGAAACAGCTTGCGGTTCAGCAGGATGTTGTCCGAATGGGCCGCCTTCAGGGGGGCGAGTTCGGTTTCGATTCTCTGCAGAGGCTCGTTTTTCTCAGCCGAAGTCAGATTGGAAAAGACATTGTCAACGCGGGTCAGCAGCGCTCCGGAGCGTTCCATCGCCGCGATCGTGTTCTCAAACGTGGCCGCTTCCGTCTGACTGGCGATCGCATTCATTTCGGCCAACTGCTGCTTCATCCCAAACGTGAACGTTGGCAGAAAGTGATCAACACGGATCTTGTCGAAGGCCGGAGCGTGCAGTAGCAGCGGACTGGGAGCGGCAAATGGATTGTCGGCAGGCAACGCCGCCTTTTCGGACACGTCAGCCGCAACAACCGTTTTCAAAAACGACCAGAAGCCGGCGCAGCTGACGCCGAGGACCGCTACCATGACGAGTTTCCTGAGCCGTTGCGAATCATTCAAAGTCAGGGGCAATCTCACGACAACCTCATTTCTGGTCATGGGGTCTACAGGTTTCAGAGCAACACCGCACTCCGAACAGAACCTGCGCGCTGAAGCATTCTCGAATTCTTAAACCCGGTTCAACGAACCGGTGTACCCACCGAACGAATCGGTCTCGACGCCGAGTCTTTGCAGAATGGTGACGAAGAGCTTTGCCAGCGGAAGCTCTTCCACTTCCTGCTTGCTTTGCCATCCAGCATCCGTGTCGATGCCAGCGCCGGCCTGATTGTCTTCGTTGCCTTTGCCGAACTTGAGATAGCGACCGTTGGTGAAGCCGAGGTTCTTGCCGCCGGCGGAAATGATCGGGTAGTTGCGTGAGAGGTGGAAGCTGCTGGAAGCGGAACCGTGCATGGCAAACGTGTTGTCCAGCATGTTGCCTTTGCCCGTCGGCTCTGGGGTGTCCTTCAGTCTCTGGACGAAGCGACCAAATTCTTCGGCCTGATAGCGATTGTAAGTGCCAAGGTTCTTCCAGCCGTCCGGCTTCTTGACTTCATGAGTCAGCCCATGAGCACCACCAAGACCAACGGCTTGTGACAGCAGATCGTGTGGACCTTCGCCGTTTTCTCGTCCCAATTGGAATGTCGCGACGCGAGACGAATCGCTCAGGAAAGCGAGATAGATCAGTTCATACATCGTCTGGAAATAGAGCCTGGCTTCTTTGGGCTCGGCATCCAGATGCAGGTTGCTCGCATCCACCTGGGGAATCGGCGTATCGATCCACCTTTGAGCCTTCGCGAGCTTCAACTCGGTATCGCGCACGGCATCGAGATACTGCTTGAGCGTCTCTTGATCGCGGCTGGAGAGTTGGCGGCTCAGCGAGCGCGTGTTGTCAATCAGGAGATCGAGGGCACTCTTGCTTCGCGCGAGTCTTTCGGCCGCGTCTTTGCCGCTCGTCACGAACAGCATGTCGAAGATTTGCTTGGGCTTGTTCATCGCCGGAATCGGCCGTCCTTCACGATTGTAGGACTGAGTCTGCGCACCGCGAGGACCGCCAACGCCGCCATTGGTGGACAGGACCAGCGAAGAGTGTCGAGTGAAGTCGCCGGCGTGCTCGGCATACACCTGATCCAGCGAGATCGTGTTTCGGTACGGGCCCTCACCACCGATCGGCGCGCCCGTCAAATACTGATCGGCATTCGAATGCCCATGCACGTTTCTGGCGGCGGGATGCGACAGCCCGGAATAGATCGTGATGTCGCTCCGCAGCGGCTCCAGCACATCAAGCACTTTGGTCAATTGGAAATCCGTTTCGCCGCCGCGTGGAAACCAGCTCCAGTCTTCCCACGCCGGATCGGACTTGAGTGGCAATCCAACACCATCCGGGTGATAGACGCTGACAAACCGTTTCGGAGTCTCGTCCTTGGTTGGGCTGCCGACAGCAAACGTTTCAAACCACGGCAAAGCCAGAGCCACACCCGTGCCGCGAAGAAACATTCTCCGACTCAGCAAATTGGATTTGTCGTTCATGGTTTGTTCCTATCCGTTCGAACTGCTCGATCAATACTGTCACTCAAATTAGGCTTCTTCTCAACTCGGACGTTTACGGGCATCAATATTTGTTGGGTACCACTCAACCTTTATTACCGATCCTGGTTCGGTGCGATCTACCAGCACCCGGCAAACCGGAATGTAATTCCCAGAAGTATTTTGAAGCATGAAGCCGTACTCAAGATGTGACCGCTGATCGGGGGCGAAACCTAGGATCGGCTTCCACTCGTCGGCCTGCGGGGCGATTTCGTAATTCGCAGGACAGCGGAGCGCGGACCAGAGAGCCCAGTCACTGGTGGTCAGTCGCAGTTCGGCTTCAGCACACGCGGCCGCAAACGCTATGTCGTGGCCTGCACGACGGCCGATACGCGGTTCAATCATGACGTCACTCAAAAATCCGCATAACACTTGTTGAGCGGTCCTTACTTCGAGTTGAAGAGGTTACTGCTAACGATCAGGTGGATCAGGTCGCCCAGGCCATCATTCCGTCTTCTGAACTGTGAGGTCAAACTGTCGATGTCAGCACGGTCCCCAAAAGTCAGTGGTCTGCCGAGAACGTAGGCCGTCAGTTTATGCACCATAGCTCGGGCAAATTGATCTTGTCGGTCCGTCAGCAAATATCGCTTGAGTCCATCTATCCCAGCCAGCGTCTGCCGATTGAACAGTTCCGAAGTCGCATCGACAGGCTGGTTGTTGATCTGAGTTCGGAATGCTCCGAGGGCATCGTAGTTCTCAAACGCGATCCCCCAAGGGTCGATCCTGGAGTGACACGAGATGCAGGCCGGCTTGTTCCGGTGATTGACGATCCGTTCTTTCAGAGTCATTTTGAGAATCTCCGGGTCGGTCAAATCGACTTCCGGGACATTCGGCGGTGGTGGAGGCGGCGGATCGTCGAGGATGCGTTTCAGCATCCAGACGCCACGCTTGAGGGGATGAGAATCCTTGCCGTCGGAGTTCATCGTCATGACCGCAGCGCTTGTCAAAAGGCCGCCACGATTCGTTTGAGGGGCGATTGGCACTTTGCGGAAATGAGGGCCGTAAACCTTGGGGATCCGATAGTGTGCCGCCAGACGCTCGTTGACCACGGCGTAATCGGAATGGAGGAAGTCCATGATGCTGTGGTTGTGTGTCAGGACTTCCTCAAAGAAGGCGACTGGCTCTTCCTGCATCGCTTCCCGCAATGAGCCGTCAGTGACATGAGTGACGCTATTCATCCTGTCCAACCCCAGCCATTGCTCAACGAAGTTCTGAGAGAATCGTCTTGAGCGCGGGTCGGCCAACATGCGTTTGACTTGAGCGGCCAGGATGTCTGGCTCTCGGAGCTTCTTCTGCTCCGCGAGTTTCAAGAGTTCGTCATCAGGAATGCTGGACCACAGAAACACGGAGAGGCGGCTGGCAAATTCCAACTCACCAATCCTTGCCGGGGATTTCGTTTCGTCGGTCGTCGCCCGTTGAGTCAGGTAGAGGAACTCCGGACTGGCCAGCGCGGTCGCGAGCACTTCGACCATCGCTTCTTCAAAGGTCGAGAATCCCGGCCGGTATTTGGCAAACAGGGCCATGAACTGATCGACTTCTTGTGAGGTGACGGGGCGACGCCAGACACGTCTCAGGAACTTATCGAGCACCTCGCGGCCATAAATCTGCTCGTCACTCTTGTTGTCGCTCTCAATGAAGATGTCCGTGTGAGTTTTCGGCGGCCATTGCTCGTAAAATGGAGCGCTGATTTCGATGTAGTCGATCAGAACCTGGAGAGGTTCTTCCCCGCCGTGTGCATTCGAGACATTGTGAATGTGTAGGAACTCATCCCGTCGCGGAAAGGTTGTGGTGAGTTTCCGGAACGGGTTGCGCTGGATGTCGCTCAGTGGAATATCGAAGTGAATGAACTGCGGATCGTCGGAAGTTGCCGTCACCGGGATGTCGCGCTCACTGACGACCTGCGAGAAGTTGGCATTGTTGCTGGTGTGGGCACTGAAAATCAGACGCAGGCTCGCATACTCGTCAGGGTTCATCGTCGAGCGACCGGCTCGAATGCGAACGCGCATGATCCCTTCGTCGGGAAGGAAGCGATCCAGGTCCAGCTTCAACTCGTTGGACCGGGGAAGAACCAGCACAACCGGAGAAACGGCTGGCGTCTGCCCGGCAACAGCCTCAGTCCGAGGCATCGTCTTCCCACCGGGAAACGGAATGCTCTCGCCGGTCTCGCGATGGAAAAGCTGCTGCTGGTTTCGCGGCTTCCTTTTGTTCTTCTTATTCTCGTCGGCGGCCTTGTCATCTTTCTTGGATTCCGCCTTCGCTATCTCTTCCTGCATCGAGATGACGTAGGTAACGGCTGGCGGACGCTCTCCCGTCACGGTGGCTCGCTTGAGGGCTTTGAGTCCGATCTCACGATAGCTTTCGAACTGCATGACCGACATCTGCAGCAATTCTGAACTGTTCTTGAAACCGTCCTCAGACGCAGTTTCCGGCGGCAGCGGGTTCGCGAGGGAATACGGCAGACCAAGCAGATCCTGCAGAGCGTAGTTGTATTCGTACTTCGTCAGCCGGCGAAACGACGAATGCTCCTTGCTGTTGCGATGTAGGAGAGACGCCGTATTCAGTTCCTCGCTGAGCCAATCGACAATGCGTCCGCGATCCGCGTCCGCGAGTGCATAATCCGGTTCGTCCTGGGGGGGCATCTCGGATTTGCTGAGAGCGTTAAAGACCTCGCGCCACCGCTTCACGTCAGGACCGGTCAGCAGGTCAGGATTCAGTTGGTCGATGCGAAGTCTGCCCTCGGACTTTTCGGGACCATGACAGGCCAGACAGCTCTTCTTCAGAATCGGTCCCACCGACTCGTTAAAGAAAGCAACGTTCGCTTTTGGAATGGAATCGGTGGCTTTCGCGACTTCCTTCGTCTCTTTCAAGAATCTGGATTTTGCGCGTCCCTGCTCTTTGGCCGCTTCCAAAGTGATCGGTGCATCCTGACCATCGGCGGCCAGAATCGTGCCGGCAATTCCGAGCACCAGCAGAATGATGATCTTGAGACTCTTCATAGCCTGCGTTTCGTTCTTTGCCAGCCTCGGCGGGGATTGTCTGCACTGGCGAGTCGGCGACCGACGGGAGGGATGATATCGGCGGGGAATTTTTGGATGGATGCACTTCGGCAGGGGGCGGCGATCTTAAATTTTGGCACCACGATACCTCGGGCCAGCATAGCGGCTGCGCTGGGCAGCATGAAGCAAAAATACCTCGCTGCTGAATTGCGTGCCGATCTTCTCAAGGACGAGATGTAAGCAACCAAAGACCTCGCGAGTCGCCGATCAAGTCGCCGAGCACCGCTATCCGCGTCTTCGCGACGGACTCCCTTCGCGTTCAACGCGGCTGCCGATATGGTGATGGCTGTTCGTCGCACAATCGGCGGTCAGTGATCGACGAGATCGACCGCACCCCAATGAACGTCATGATTGAAGGAGTGCAGCGATGTTTTGGACCAGCAGTCGAAGGGCGCACGGAATTCTGTCGGTATTGGCCGGTCTCGCCGCATTGTGGCTGGAAGCGTCCATTGTCAAAGCCGAACAATTCGTTTTGTTCGATGCCACGTTTACGTTCACCAAGAAGGACGCGGACAACTCCAAGCCAAGTCCTTCACACTATTACGTCCGCGACAAGCTGATGAATGCGGAGCGTCCCAAGGACTGGACGAGTCCCGTTGATTACCGCAACGGAACGGCTCACGTTCGCCTGGAAGTGCGGGAGAAGCCGGCGGGTAGCGAAGCCACCACATGGTCGGTGTGCTACATCCCCAACAAGGGCCAGAAGAATGGTTACGGCTGCTTCAACACGCCGGTCTACAAGGAAGCCGGCGTCTACGAGCAGGACATTCCCATGACGAAATTCTGGCAAAACGATTCGATCGTGTGGGACCAGGGGATCAAGGAAATGCACTTGGTGATCAAGGACAACAGCGGCGGCAGCGGCCACGCTCATAAGCGACAGGATCACGAAAAGTTCTTTCCCACCAAAGTCCGCATGACCGTGATCCAAGTCTCGGCGGGTTCGAAATACGACCCCAAGCTGGTGCCCAACCTTCCGCCGGCCAAGACCGAGAATGCTCCACCCGCGAAAACCGAGAAGCCAAGCCAGCCGCCCGCGAAATCCGAAAACAAACAGGAGGCTCTTTGATGTTCGCTGCACTACTAACCTTGGCTCTGTTGGGGGCCGATCCCGGACTGTCGGCCGCTGAGTTTGAGCGGCTTCACGCCGCGCTGCAACCGGAGGCTGATGCGCCGTGGCGGACCATCCCGTGGCGCGTCTCGTTGTTGGAGGCTCGGCAGGAAGCCGCCAAGCAGCAGAAGCCGATTTTCATTTGGGCCATGGACGGGCATCCGTTGGGCTGCACTTGAAACAACGGAGTCATCGACCGTGTGTCGACCTTCGCCAATCCGGAAATCATCGAACTGCTCAAGTCC
>CAMDEA010000223.1 GCA_945893045.1 Planctomyces sp. SH-PL62 | reverse complement strand
GCGAATTCGCTCGGATGAAACCTCCCCCCAGCACCGGGAACGACAAGGATGTCGGCGAGACAATTCTTAATCCGTTCAGGACCAACGCCGCGTCGCTTTGCGGTTGGACGAGCGGCCGTGTTGCTGCTGCTCTCGGCCGCATTCGCGGGTGTCGTCGGGTGTTCGACCTACGACACTCTCAAGACGACGGTTGGTAACAGTACAGACGAGATCGATTCGATCACGGCTGAAGCGGAGAACCCGGTTCCCGAGATTTATGAGGCGGTCCATGCCAGCGCCCCGATCACCACGAAATCGCTGCGTGAAAATGCCGACATTCAGTACCGTGACATCACCGTCGGCGAAGTCTTGCAGATCGCGTTGGAGAATTCCCAAGTCCTGCGAGAACTCGGCGGGACGATGTTGCGCACGCCGGAAGGGATTCGCACACGCTACACGCCGGGACTGCAACAGACCGATCCGCGGTTCGGAACACATGCCGCGTTAAGCGCGTTCGATGCGCAGTTCAAGGGGTCGGCGAACTTCAGCAAGAACGATCAAATTTACAACAACTCGTTCTTTGCCGGCGGAACCAACACGTTCCAGCAAGACTTTCACGAGTACAAAGCCGAGCTTTCCAAACGGACCGCCAGCGGTGCGTTGCTGATCTTCCGCAACATTGCCGATGAAAATGGCAACAACGCACCCGGCAACTTGTTTCCCAGTGCGTGGAACTACTACACGGAGGCCGAAGCTCGGCAACCACTGCTGCTGGGTGCTGGGTTGCAGTACAACCGCATCGCCGGCCCCAGCGGCGCACCGGGGCTTTACAACGGAATTCTCGTGGCGCGAGTCAGTGCCGACATCACGCAGACCGACTTTGAGATCTCGGTTCGCGACTATGTCAGTAACGTGGTCAACGTGTATTGGGATTTGTACTACGCTTATCGCGACCTGGACGCGAAGCGGCGAGCCATGTACGCCGCGCTCGAATCGTGGCGCAAAGTGAAATCCGACGTGGAGAACAACCGCGTCTCCGCCTCGAAAGAAGCTCAAGCTCGCGAGCAATACTATCGCTTCAAACAAGAGGTCGATGATTCGCTCTCCGGCCGATTGCTCCAAGGGACTCAGACCCGCAACGGCAGCACGGGCGGCACACTGCGAGCCAACGGTGGCGTCCAAGTCACGGAACGTCGCTTGCGATTCATGATCGGCCTGACGATCACCGACGGCACATTGCTGCGGCCCGCTCAAGATCCGGACGAAGCCGAGGTCATCTACGACTGGGAAGTCGTGATGCAGGAAGCGTTGGCCCATCGACCGGAACTGCGTCGGCAACAGCTCAAGGTGAAACGCCGCGAGATGGAGTTGCTGGCCGCTCAGAATTTCCTGCTGCCCCAATTGGACGCCATCGCCCGGTATCGGATCCGCGGCTTCGGCGACAAATTGCTGGACTACAAGGGCAGGCAGGACGGTGGTCAGCCGGTCTCCGCCATCGGCAATCTCGCCACCTTAGACCATCAGGAATGGTTGCTGGGCATGGAGTTCTCGATGCCCATCGGTTTCCGACAAGGTCATGCCGCCGTGGCCAACGCGGAACTCGCCCTGTGCCACGAACGAGCCATTCATCGCGAGCAGGAACGAGAAGTCATTCATGACTTGAGCAACGCTCTGTCCGATGCCGTCCGCGCCTACGAGTCCTGTCAAAACAGCCTCAATCGCTACATCGCTTCTCGTGAGGTGATGCTGTCGCTGCAAGCTGAAGTCGATGGAGACTTGCCGGTCGACATCGACCGCATCTTGGATGCTCAGCGCCGAGTCGTTGAATCCGAGTTGCGTTACCACCAGTCGCGTGCCGAATACGCCGTCGCCCAAAAGAACGTGCAGTTGGAGCGTGGTGCTCTGGCTGGCGAGAACGATCTGTGGCTCATCGACGGGATCGGTTCGTCCGATTCGGAGGGGCTGCCGACCGCCTCTCCGACACTGCTCATGCCACCCGCTCCGGCCACCGAAGCCGCGAAGCCCGCCGCTCCGGACGAAGAAGAATCACCGGAAGAGTAACCACTGACTCTGAGCGGAATGGCGCTAGCCACCGGTGTCGTGGTCTCGAATGTCCATGCCAGGAACCGGCGGCTAGTCCGCCGTGGCGGATGCCGCTCACCTGAGATTCACTCGGCGAGCTTGACCTGATTCGGTGCATTCTTCCAACGAAACTTCTTGGCGAAGTCGGCCACGGAGTACGTCTCGAGAGAAGACTCAGTCTGCACGACGTAGACCAACTCCGAATCGGCATCCGCGCGGTAGTGACCGTCGGCACTGATCGCGGGGACTTGCTCGTGATCGGTGATCAGCGTCGCGCGGAGCTTGCCCGTGGCGGTATCAAAGAACCGCACCGAGCGATCAGCGGTTCCGACGGCCAACGTGCGGTTGGTGTCCGACCACAGCACCTGTTGCACGGGAGCCATCGTCGGCACGTTCTGAGCCACCTTGCCGTTCTGCGGATTCCAAATTTGGGCCGTATGATTGCCGCGGCCGGAGGCGATCGTTTCCCCCTTCGCGCTCCAAGCCAGCGCGGTCACGGAAGGGGGATCGCCCGGCAAACTGAGCTTGAAGAGAATCGCTCCGTTCGCGGGATTCATGATCCGCAGCGAATCATCCGCGCCACCCGTGGCGACCACTTTGCCATCCGGTGACCAGGACATCGACTGCGCCGCTCCCGACACTTCCAGCTTGCGAACGAGTTGCCCCGAGGTTGTGTTCCAGACGTAGAGCATGTTGCTCGGACCACCCGCGACCAGCATCTTGCCGTTCCAGTCCATGAGCGTGACGGCGACGGTCGGTCCCTCGAACGTCTTGGTCGATTTTCCGGTGACGGTGTCCCACAGCCGCACGGTTTTGTCGTAGCTGCCGCTCGCGAGCGACTTGCTGTTGGGAGCCCAAGCAATCGTCGCCACGCTCTCCGTATGACCTTCGAGCTTCTTAATGAGCTCGCCCTTCTGGGCATCCCACACGCGAATCGTTTTGTCGGTCGCGCACGACGCGAGCGACTTATCGTTGGCGGCCCAAGCCAGAGCGGTGATCGCGCCGGTGTGTCCTTCCAGTTTTCGCAGCAGCTTGCCGGAAGCGATGTCCCACAACGAGACCACCGGCGTGCCGATCCCCGACGCCATGATCTTGCCCGTCGTCCACATCACGCGCGCGGCCGGCCCGGTCGCATCGAGCGTCGGCAGAGCCTTGTCGGCCGACCGATCCCACAGCGTGACGTTCGAGGAAGTCATCAGACAGAGCTTGCTACCATCGTTGGTCCATGACAGTCCCGATGCTCCCAGCGGTAATGCCTTAATGAGTTTCCAAGACTCCGTGTCCCACGTTTGCACCGCTTGTCCGGAGTACGCGGTCGCGAGCACCTTTCCATCGGGCGACCAAGCCACTGTGGTCATCGGACCGGCGAGCGTTTCTTTCAAATCACCCGACTCCGCGTCCCAGATTTTCGTGCCGGCACTCGTCGCCACCGCCAACCGCTTGCTGTCGGGTGACCAGGCCGACGAATAATTCGTTTCGTTGACTCCATCGCCGAACGATCGAATGACTTTGAATTCCCCAGTGTCGAACATCTGCGCCGCTTGCCCGGTGCAAGTGAATGCGACCGACGACCCATCGGGAGACCACACGCTGCTCAACACATAGCGGCCGTGCTCGACTTTGCCGCGCTCGGCACCGGTCGCCACGTCCCAGAATTTGGCGATACCGCTTTCTCCGCCGCTGACCAAGAGCGTGCGACCGTCGGGCGACCACACCACCTTCGAGGCCCACGATGGATGTTTGATGCTCCGCAGATTCAGCCCCGAACGGACATCCCACAACTTCGCCGTCCCATCATACGAACCCCCCGACGCCAGCGTGCGGCCATCCGGTGACCATGCCAGGTCGTGGATGTAGCTGTCGTGTCCGACCAACGCCTTCTGAAACTCACCCGTCGCGGCGTCCCAAATCCGAATGATCCCATCCAATCCACCGGTCGCGAGCTGCTTGTCATCCGGACTGAGCGCCGTCGTGATTAAATAGCCGCGATGCCGTTTCGACTCGATGGTCCAACTCAAGACATTCGGAATCTGCGGCGGACGCAGCACCAACGTGCGGACGCTCAACGGCGATCCCGGCGAAATCTTTCGCGGCTCCGGCTTGATCTCCACTGGCGAGACCGACTTCGACTTGGTCTTCGCTTCCGTTTCCTGCGCCGCTGCTCCGTGCGCGACGAGCAGACACGCGGCGAGACCGAACGCCATCCACCAGGACTTAGAACCAGAAACGACCATCGCGCGGCACCTTGTTACAGAGGTTCGTCGTCAGTCATCAGCGGGTCGGCAGAGTAACCAGCGTCCCATCGAATTGCATGGCTTCAGAAGCCACTGGACTGCCGCGTGACATCGTTCCGTGATCAGTCGGCGCACCGGTGAGGCCCAAGGTTCCAAGAATCGCTTCTGTTGTGGGACACCAGTTTCGGACCTCCGCGCGGGCGGATCGTGACCGCTAACCCAAGACGAATGACGATGAGTTGAGTCCAGTCGAAGTGAGGGCACCTCACATGCTGCCGATGAACGTCAACTTTCTGCTACAGAATCTCGCGATCAGCTTGCCGATGTTGTTGGCTGGTGCCGCTGGCTTGGTAATGGTGTCGATCTTTCGCCAACGCGCCCGTGTCGCCGCCAACACCGCGATGTGGTGTCTGATTGTGTTGCTGTTGAACACGATCCTGGGTGCGGTCATTACGGGCGTGATTCCGCTGGTCGCTCGCAACGATGGAGTCCAGAATCTCCAGATGCTTTACATGGCGATCGGCTTGGGACGGCAATTGATCAACGGTGCCGCGCTGGTCGGTTTGGTCTATGCGGTCTTCCAAGATCGGACGAATGAGGCGGACCAGCTCCCCGAACTCGATGAATGGTCGGATCGGAAGTAGTCCGAGCAGGTTGAAAACCTGCCCCACGACTTGGATACTGCCCCGCCTTCCGAGTCCGCCGCTGGCGGACTCGAACAACCCCGCCTCAATCTCCTCGGCACGGACTTCACGGTATGGAACTGGTCCATCTCAGCTTGTTTGCCTGGTGCGTGCCGCTGGTGGCGATCCCGATTGTGCTGCACTTGCTGACGCTGCATCGGCTGAAGACGGTGGATCTCAGCACGTTTCGGTTTCTGTTCGACACCTACGTGCAGCAGCGGCGGAAGATGAAATTCATGGACGCGCTGATCGCGTTGCTCCGCACGTTGTTCTTGTTGTTTCTGATTCTGGCGTGTGCTCGGCCGATGATCCGGCATTGGAACACGCTGTTCGGCGGAACGGGCGGCGGACGCGATATTTTTCTGTTGGTCGATTGCTCGGCCAGCATGAATGCGGTGACGGATGGCGTGTCGGCGTTTGACCGGGCGAAGACGGCGACCTCGGCGGTTGTCGACAAGCTGGGGAGCGATGACCTCGTGACGCTCGTGCGCGTCGCGTCGCGGCCCGAAGAGATTGTCTCGAAGGTCACGGCGGACACGGACTCGCTGAAAGAAAAACTCGGCGGACTGAAGACGAGTCCGTCCCGAGCCAATCTGTTCGCGACGTTCACGCAGTTGTTCGGCGGCGGTTCGCCGATGACGCTCAAGCCGCAGATTTACTTCTTCACCGATTCCCAAGCCAGCGGTTGGCGCGAGCTGCGCGAACAGCCGGCCGAAGGCTTAATCCCGGAAGGCTCGAAGCTGTTCGTGATCGACGTCGGCTCATCGGCCGGCGAGATTCCCAACCGCGCGGTGATTGGTGACGTTCCGGAAACTCATCGAGCGATTGCCGGGCTGCCCTTGCCGCTGAAGACGCGCGTCGTGAATTACTCGAAGGATCAACCGGCGGATGTCACCGTCAGCCTGTTGATCGACGACAAGGAAATTGCCCGCAAGAACCTGACGCTCAAGCCGGGCGAGTCGTCGAACACTCCGTTCCTGTACGTGCCGACTGAACCGGGCACGCTCAAAGGCCGCTTCGAGATCGCGGGGGATCGCTTTCCCAACGACGATGCGTTTCTCTTCACACTGTTTGTCGAACCGCAAGTGCGAGTCGTGATCGTCAACGGCAACCCGGCCAAGAATCCGAAAGACCCGTTCGAGAACGAAGCGCTCTATTTGCAGACTGCGTTCACCGCGACCGAGCCAGACGACGTGGGGCAGGTTTCCAGCCTGCCCGGCCAGAATCCCGCTGACGCCAAGAAAGCCGGGCAGGTTGGAAACCTGCCCCACGACAAACTGACCGAAGCCGACCGGCGTTTCGTGAAGTCGCTGGATGTCATCGAACTGCGTGAGAACCAAGTCAATGCGGATGCACTGAAGGAGGCGAGCGTTGTGATCCTCGCCAACTGCGGAACGCTGAATGACCAACAATGCGGTTTCCTGCGCGATCATGTTTCTCGTGGCGGCGGATTGATGGTCCTCCCCGGCGACAAGGTCAACCACGACCAGTACAACAAAAAGCTGTTCGCGATCCCCGGCACGACGGATCAATTCATCACGACGGCTCAACTGACGCCGGCCGAAGGAGACGTCGAGAAGTCCGAGACGTTTGAACGCTTCGCGAGCATCGACTTCGCGCATCCGGTGCTCTCGGTCTTCGAGAATCGCGAAGCCCGATATCTGACGAAGGTCTCCGTCTATCGCCGCTTCCCGCTGAAGCTGCCGGCCGAGCGCGGCAACACCTGGCCGCTGCTCGAATTCTCGAACGGTTCGGCTGCACTGGTCGAAAGCCGCTACGGCGACGGCCGAGTCATTCTCGCCGCGTTTCCGATGACCTCGAAGTGGACCAACCTGCCGCTCAAGCCGGAGTTCGTGCCGCTTATTCTGCGGCTCGTCAGCCACATCCGCACGCGGGCGGGCGTCGAAGGCCCCTCGGTCGTTGCAGCCAACGGCGTCGCGGAAATCTCCGTCGCGAAGACGTGGCAGAACCTGCAAGCCGAAGTCGTCAACGTCGAAGGAAATCGCCTGCCAGTCAGTTTCGAGAAATCAGTGAGCCGCCAAGTCGGAGCGTTCACCGCGACCGCCGAGAAAGGTTTCTACGAAGTCGATGTCCGCGGCGGCCGCATCGAGCAACCGAAACACGAATCGCTCGCCTTCGCCGTCAACCTCGCGCGCGAGGAATCCAACTTCGCGCTCATCAACGAGACGCAGTTGAAAGAACTCCTGCCGAACGTGGACCTGAAAGTCATCGACGCTTCCGCCGAGACGCAGCAGCTTCACGGCAGCATCGGGCAAGAAAAAGAAATCTGGCGACCGCTGATCTACTTGCTGTTCGTGGTCATCGCCGTCGAGTTCTGGCTCTCAACCTTCGGCGGCCAACGTCTCGACGGCGAAGACGGCCAGACGGTCGGCGAGCGTCTCAAAGATCTCGGCACCGGCGGCTTCGTCGGCCGCATGACCGGAGCCGGCGAAGGCTCCTAAGGACGCCAAAGGGAAAAGAGTTCGTGCGGGTCTCATCGCCGCTTGCGAATGCCCGCCGTTTCTCGACTGGGCTAAGCAACTATTTC
>CAMDEA010000222.1 GCA_945893045.1 Planctomyces sp. SH-PL62 | reverse complement strand
GCGGTGACGGAAGGGAATGTCGCCGGTGCTACGACGCAACTCAACTTCACGGTTTCGCTGGCCCGAACGGCCACGGTCGATGCCGTCTTCAGCTTCACCACTTCGGACGGCACCGCGACGGGTGGGGTTGTCGCCGGGAGTGATTATGTCGGGGTCATCAATGGCACGTTGACGATTCCCGCTGGCCAACAGTCGGGAACCATCACCATCACCGTCAATAGTGATGCCCTCGCTGAGTCGGACGAAACATTGCTCGTGGTGGTGACCCCCAGCGGCAACGTCCAGATGGTCAACAACCAAGGCCAGGGCACCATCCTTGACGATGACAGCAGTGGCTTCGGTCTGTTTGCGGTGCCGGCCGACGGCACGAATTCCATCGTGCTCTATGACAGCCGGACGTTTGCTGAATCGCGACGCTTCGCGTTGCCCGCGGGAGTCACAGCCGATGCGTTGGGTGGCCAAGGCATCGCGTATTCCAATGTGAACAACATCCCCTCCGTGTGGGTGCTGGACGACGTGGCCAAGACGGTGATCCGAGTGGATACCAACGGAAATCCCATACCAGTCTCGCCTGGAGGTGCCACGTCGTTCCCCATTGTTGTCAACACCAGCAACTATGACGATATCGCGGTGCTGCCAGACCCGGCCAATCCCAACAATGAGTTGATCTACCTGCTCGATCGGACGCTCAACAATATCGCGGTTTACGATCCAGGATTCGTGACGGCGACGCAGCCGCCGGTCGCTCAAGCCTTACAAGGCACAATTCGGCTAGTGCCAGGTTCAGTCAGGTTCCCAACTCTGGCTGGATTCAATAGTGCGACTGGTCCTCAACTCGTTTATGTGGGTGACGATGGGTTCGGGAGACCGGCCGCGAATGTGATCAACGCGGTGATTCCGGCTGCCGGTGCGGCACCCATCGTAAACTCGTTCCGAATTGATCAACCGAACCAAGGCAACATCCGCGCTGTCGGCGTGGTGCCAAATGCGCAGAACGTGCCTGAGTTGTACGTCGGCACTGACACGGGAATCGTCGATATCTTCCCGTTAGCGGGGAACGCGAACGTGCGGCGGTTGCAGTCCGTCACCGGGTTTGCGGAATTTGGGGGTGAGGGTGTTGGTGCGCGGCTTACCCTCCCACCGGTCACGCCGTATACCTTGTCCTCAGGCACGGGAAATAACTCGGTGCAGGTTGGCGTCGATGGTTTCGGATCGTTCGGCAGCGTGGTCGGTGGTGCGACCAGCGATGCGTTTTTCGATCCGAATGATCCGCAAGGGGCAGCGGCCATCAACGCGGCGAGTTCCGTCCTGCAATCGGGATTGGCGATTCGCATCGGCAACAGCGGACCACGCAATTTCTTGACCAGCGGTTCCATCGCCGGCACCGGAAATCTCACCACGAGTTCGGCGATCGTCGGGACGAGTTCCAGCGGAAACAGTATGTTCCCGTTTGGACCACAGGGTTCCGTGTTGCAGTTCCAACTCGCACAACAAATCGACTTTCTGTTCGACGCCGCCGGCAATCGCATCGGCTCGCAGTTAACTCAGACGTATGTCATCAGCAACAACAACCTCAACGCGGTGGATTTCGAGTTGGTGCGGTATCTGAATGCCGACCTCACCTCGTTTGATCCGGCCAATCCCGGCGAAGGGGGCGGACATCTCCCGGCAGGAGTTACAGAATTCACGTTTGAGTCGGCGATTGCCGGTACGCCTGCCACAGTCACCACGCTGGTCGGCATCTCGGCCGACATGATTTCGGGAAGCGGTCCCTTGGCCGGTACGCCAAATCGCTTCGACGTGGATGGGTCCAACGGCCTCAGCCAAACCGTGGCCAACGGCAATCCCTTGCGGAACACAGTGACAGGCGACGGCGCGGACGTGGATGAATTTGTCGATGCCACCACTCCCGTCAGTTCGGAATACCCAGCCGCACAAGCATTCCGCAACCAATTCAGCCTGGCCGCGAACGGAACCGTGACTTACGTCACGCGAACCTTGTTCGCACAAGCGGCACCCACGTCGCTCATCCTGCCCAACGCCGTGACCGACAATTCGCCCAACACTCTGGTGGGCGGCGAAGGCAACGACACCATCTTGGCTGGAAACGGCAACGACGTCATTACGGGTGGCAATGGGGACGATTCTCTCAGTGCCGGTGATGGAAACGATTTGGTTTTGGGCGGTGCTGGGATGGATACGCTCGACGGCGGTGCCGGCGACGACACGCTGGATGGTCAGGGAGGCAACGACTTGCTGACGGGCGGAGGTGGAAATGACATCTTCGTGCTGGGTAACGGCGCGGGGGGAAGTGACACGGTTGATGGTGGCGGTGGATTCAATCAGATCGCGGTCAATGGAACCGGAAATGCCGACACCATCACGGTGGGTCAGGTCAGCGGAAATCTCGTGATCACCCGCGCTGGTGCGACCATCACCGCGATTAACAACATGAGCGTGCAAGGGGTCACCATCAATGCTCTGGGGGGCGATGACACGGTCACGATTCAAGACTTGGCGGGACTGACCTGCTCAGTGCTGCTGACCGTCAACGGTGGCGAGGGTAACGATCGCCTCACCGGGCAAGGCTCGAATCTGGGTGTGGCTCGGTTGGCGCTCAATGGCAACAACGGCAACGACACGATCCTCGGCACCAACAGCGATGACTCGATCGACGGCGGAGCGGGCAATGACCAGATCAACGGCCAAGCCGGAAACGATCTCATCAACGGCGGAGATGGCGAGGATGTCCTGGCCGGTGGACTCGGAAACGACACCGTCAACGGCGGTAACGGCAACGATTTTGTCACCGGTCAAGAGGGCGATGACTTCCTGACCGGAAACGCCGGCAACGACACCATCCGCGGCTTTGAAGGGAACGACACGCTCGTCGGTCTCGCCGGCGATGACCTGCTGAATGGCATGGACGGCGACGATTCGATCCTGGGTGGCGTGGGCAAGGATTCCATCACCGGAGGTTCGGGCGGTGACACGCTCGACGGTGGACGCAACGATGACACCATCAATGGCAACTCCGGCAACGACAAGATTCGGGGCGATCACGGCAACGACTACATCGACGCCGGGACCGAATCCGACACCGTCAACGGCGGTGACGGCCACGATACGATCATCGCCACCGACGGCGGTGATTTCCTGGCCGGTGGTGATGGCAACGATCGCATCAACGCCGGTGGCGGCAACGACATCATCACCGGCGGAGACGGAAACGATTCGCTCTTGGGAGGTGGCGGCAGCGACATCCTCCTGGGAGGAGACGGCGATGATTACATCGACGGCCAAGGTGGCACCGACACGATCGCTGGCAACCAAGGGATTGATGTGATCGTCGATCCGATCTCGGAGATCGACGAACTCTTCACGCTGTCTGCGGCAATCCTGACGCTGTTGGAAGCGGCGTGATTTGAGATTCGAGATTCGACCATCCCCACCGAGCTTGCCTCGGTAGTTTTCGGGCCTCTGCACTACGGGGAACTCGATTGGGAATGAAGAGGCTCGTAGTGCAAATGCCTGGAACCACCGAGACAAGCTCGGAGGGGTGATGGCGACTTCGCTAGATGGATGATTTGAAAACGTGTTCCTCCGGCACGAAGTGCCGAAAAATCGAGAAGCCCCGGTCGTGCCCACGACCGGGGCTTTTTTTGTTTCCTTTGGTGATTGTCAGCGGGGACAAAGGTGAAAAATGGTTGGGTGAAACATGAAGGAAATGAAATGAGGATTCTTGAGTGAGAGTTCACAAAGCGGTTGAGTGCGGTTGTGACTGAATTTTTCACCCAAACATTTTTCACCCTCTTCAGTGGTGGACCGGCACCGCAAAGTCGGCTGCGGCGGATGGAGTTCGCCATTGGGGATGCGCCCCATCGCTTCCAGAGGCTCGACCTTGCCGGTCGTGCCGGGCGCGCCGGTCGTGCCTGATCTGCTTGTCGTGCTTGGCGTATCGGCGTGGTCTGGTTTTGTCGCGCGTGACGACCGCAGGGGCCGATAGGACAACCGGAAGGACCGTGTCTTGCGCTCCGACCGTTGCCGGTGGCAAGTCAATCAGGACCGGTATCACGGTTAAGAGCATCACGGTTTAGAGCATCACGGTTAAGACCAGTAGGACGAGCGCACTGGCCCGTCACCGAGTGAGAGACGGGCAAGAGTGCCCGTCCTACGTCATGGAAGGAACGATCGTGCAATTCAATTCCTGGCTGAAGAACTGGTCCGCCGCTGCGGATCGACGACGCGGTTCGCGAGCCTCACGATCGCTGCCGCGCTCGGTGGAGAGTCTGGAGGATCGCTCGCTGTTCTCGGCATCGGTGCTGTTGGTCGGCAGCGAGTTGAATATCACGCTGGTCCGCGACGAAGCGGTGCGGATCAGTTCGGTTGGCGGCAATCTGGTCGTGCAGACCGGAACCAGCGGCGGAGTGCTCACCCCCACCGCCAACATTGCCACGACCAGCGCCAGCGCGATTCAGTCCATCCTCATCACCGGCGGTGATGAGGCGAGCGAGATCGATCTGAGTGGCGTGCTCGCGGCGGACTTCACTTCGCTGACGAGCATTGTGGTCGATGCCGGCAACGGAAATGACACGCTCACCGGCAGCCCGGACTTCGCCGACAGTCTGTTCGGCGAGGACGGCAACGATTCGATCAGCGGTTCGGGAGGCAACGACACGCTCGACGGCGGCGATGGAGCGGACACGATCACCGGCGGCACGGTGACGGACAGCATTCGTGGCGGTGACGGAGCCGACAGCATCACCAGCGGTGACGGAGCGGATTCGATCGAAGCCGGCAACGGGTCGGACAGCGTTGATGCCGGCAACGGCGACGACACCGTCATGGCCGGCAATGGCGAGGACACCGTCGATGGCGGAGCTGGCAACGATTTCCTCAACGGGGACGGCGGAGCCGACACCGTCAACGGCAACACTGGCAACGATCGCATTCTGGGAGGCGAGCTCGCCGACAACCTGCTGGGCGGCGACGGCAACGACACGATTGACGGCCAGTCGGGCAACGACGTGATCGACGGCCAGGATGGTGTGGACAGCTTGTCGGGAGGCAATGGCAACGATCGTGTTCAAGGTGGGGTCGGCGACGACATCGTGAATGGCAACGCGGGGGCGGACACGTTGGAAGGTGGCGTGGGCAGCGATCGCATCCTTGGCGGCAATAACAATGACACGATCTTCGACGACAACGAAGCGGGTGCGAGCGATCCCTTTGGTGCTGACACGATCCAAGGCCAGAGTGGTGATGACACCGTCTTTGCGACGAACGGACCGGACAATGTGGATGGCGGCGCGGGGAATGATCTGATCGATAACCGGACCACGATCGCTTCGGTGGGAGACGCGCGGTTCGATCCCGAAGGGGACTCCGGCCTGTCGAACATGGTCTTCACGATTACTCTGTCAACACCCATCACCCGCACGGTGACGGTGTCCTTTGCGACGTCCGATGGGACCGCGACACGCACGGTGGGGGGGACCAGCCCGCAAGACAATCAAGACTATCTCGCCGTCACGGGAACCGTGACCTTCGCGCCGGGCGAAACCCTGAAGACGGTCAACGTGCCCATCGCGGGCGATGTGTTGGATGAGTCGGATGAGGAGACCCTGTTCCTGAATCTGACTGGGGCCGTGAATGCGACGATCTTTGACAACCTGGGCGATGGCCGCATCATTGATGATGACGGCGCGGCGGTCACCGACTTGGACATCGAACTGCTGTTTGACGACACGGCTTCGTTTAGCGCCGTCGGACCGACCGTTCAAACGGCGTTTGCCAGTGTGGTCACGCAGTTGCAGACGAACTTCCCCGGTGCGAGCCTCGCGTTTGGCGTCGCGCGGTTTGAGTCTTTCTTCACAGGGAATAATGGCGACGCGCCCTTCATCCTGAATCAGCCGATCATCACGATGACGACGCCGCAATTTCAAGTGGCCATTGATGCCGCACTGGCGCGAGTCGCTCCAGGCTTTGGTGCTGGACAGGAACCAGTCTTTGAAGCTCTGTTTCAGTCGGCCACTGGTGTGGGCTTGGATGGAAACGGCGACGGTGACAGAACGGATACCGGTCCCGCCGGGTTGGTCAGCACGCAAACGACAAACAACCCCGGAGCCGACATTGCCCCGTTTGCCACCTTCCAACCGGACCCGACCGGTCCCGTGCTGCCACCGACCGTCGGTGTGGCGAATGCAACAGACGGAATTGGATTCCGTCCCGGAACCCGGCACATCATCTTGGTCGCGTCCGACAGCGGCAGCTTGATCCACAACGATGACGGCCTGGTGACGTACACGGGCATTGGCGGAGTCACGGTTCCGGCCGCGGTCTTCGCTGGCGGAGCGTTTGCAAACACCCCCACAGCGGCGGTTGGCATTCAGCAGACGATCAATGCGCTGCTCGCGGGAAACATCCAGGTCGTCGGTTTGGGTTCCACTCGATTTGGAACCTCGCCGCGCGCTGAACTGACCGCGATTGCGCAACTGACCGGCGGATTGAACAACACGATGAACCCGATCTCTGACGGAGCGGGTGGAATGATTGCGCCGGGACAACCGCTGTATTTTGAAGTCCAGGCGGGGAACTCGGCGGCTCTGGCGACGGCGATCGTGAATGCCGTGACGGGCAGCGCGACTGCGACTCCGCCTCCGCCTCCGCCTCCGCCTCCACCACCCGTCCCGCTGTCCGGTCCACAGGGAGATACGTTGGTGGGGAGTGACGGTGACGACACGGTCTTCTCTGGCGATTTCGATGACATCCTCAGCGGTGGTGCGGGCAACGATCTCATCGACGCGGGGGCCGGGAACGACAGCGTTCTCGGAGGGGCAGGGGCCGATACGCTGGTCGGCGGACTCGGTGACGACACGCTCAATGGACAGGGGGGCACGGATTCGCTCGAAGGGGGACTCGGCGATGACACGTTTGTGTGGGACGGAGCGGCCGCTGGCAACGACTTCTTCATCGACGGCGATGGCGACAACTCGCTGATCGTCAATGGCAGCGGTTCGGCGAATTCGTTCACGATCGGACAATCGGTGGACCGCCTGCTGACCGTGACCGAGGCGGGCAAGTCCGTCACGGTCGGGCCGACGTTCATTCTGGCGATCGTCAACGGTAACAACGGCAACGACACGCTCAGCATTGGCGATGTCTCGAAGGTGCCGGCGATCGTGATCGAAGTGCATGGCGGAGCCGGCAACGACTTCATCGGCGGCACCGGCAGCCCCATCGGCCGAGTGCGATTGCTCATGGATGGCGGCGACGGCAACGACACGATCCGCGGCACGCTGGGGGATGACACGATCACCGGGGGCCTCGGCAACGACAACCTCAAAGGAAGCAACGGCAACGACACGATCAGTGCCGCCGACGGCGATGACTTCGTGGATGGCGAAGCGGGCAACGATTCGATTGACGGCGGCAGCGGAGTGGACTTGCTGCGCGGCGGAGTGGGGAATGACACGCTCCTGGGCGGCAACGATTTCGACACGCTGGATGGCGGCAACGGCAGCGATTCGCTCGATGGTGGCGACAGCGTCGATAGCCTGTTGGGTGGTGCCGGCAACGACACGCTGCTGGGTGGGCTGGGAGCCGACACGCTGGATGGCGGCGACGGCAACGACGTGCTCGACGGCGGCCGCAACAACGATTCGATCGTGGGTGGACTCGGCGACGACAAGATTCGTGGCGATCACGGCAACGACACGATCGACTCCGGTGACGGCAACGACACAGTCAATGGCGGCGATGGCAACGACATCGTCAGCGCTGGAGTGGGCAACGACGCCATCGACGGCGGCGACGGCGACGACATCGTCAACGGTGCGGCCGGCAATGACACGATCGTCGGCGGCGACGGCAAAGACATACTCAAAGGTGGCGGCGGCAGCGACTTGGTCTTGGGTGAAGACGGCGACGACACGGTCGATGGCCAATCCGGCACCGATACGGTCGCCGGCGGCCAAGGCATCGACGTGATTGTCGATCTCGCGGCGGAGATCAATGAACTGTTCGTGCTGTCGGCGGCACTGCGAACGATTTTGGATGCACTGTGAGATTTGAAATTTGAGTAACACGTAGGGTGGGTCGAGTCATCGAGACCCACCAGCGGTGCTTGTGGTGGGTCTCGATGACT
>CAMDEA010000221.1 GCA_945893045.1 Planctomyces sp. SH-PL62 | reverse complement strand
ACGCTCTGGTGCTCGTTGGAATCTCCGCAACGCCGAATCCGTCTCCGCCCTGACCAACCTCCGCGACAGCAATCAATGGCAACCCTATTGGTCAACTTGCGACACCACAAAAACTTAACACCGCCAATATCTCTGGGCACACCCCTCTTTGCGTCCATGTTTGGTGGCGATCTCTATCGGGTCGACCAGACAACAGCCTCGACGAGGCTCATCGGCAACACGAACCAAAGCTTAGTTCACGACATCGCGCAAGACCCGAATGGTCAGTTGATTGGGTTCTCGCAAGCCGGTCCCGCCTTGTTCTCGATCAATCCGGCGACGGCCGCATCGCAGATTACCACCTTCGTTGACCCGACGCTGTTGGGGTTCAATATCGAAGGGGACATGGCATATGACATGGTCAACAACCTGATTTATTACGTCACCTTCACCGCCCCCGGTAACCCACATCTCTTCCGCATTGATCCCACGAACGGAACGGTCGTGGATGTCGGAAACATCGTGGTCGGGAACGCGAACCTGGCCGCGAATAGCGACACCGTGGATATGGATTATTTGGCGTTCCGCAACGGGATGGTGTTCTGCGTCATCGGTGGCGGCATCACAGGGACGAATGCCAATTTCAATGGCGCGCTGTTCTCAATCGATCCGAACACGGCCGCCGCCACTCGCATCGGCGCGCTGGGAGTCAACCTGACTCCGCTGGCGGGCGGATTGGACTACGATGCGGTGAACGATCAATTCCTGCTCCTGGAAGCGGTGACCACGAACCTGTTTCGGATTTCACCCACGACGGGTGCGGCGACCCTCATCGGGAATACCGGACTGCCTTCAAGTTTCTTTGATGCGCCCACCGGACTTTCCTTCGCAATCCTCGCGGCTCAAGCAGCACCGACCGTTACTGTCAGTAACGAGAATGTGATCGAGGGAGATACCGGGACGCAGGTCGTGATGTTCCAAGTCACGGCCCAAGCGACGGGCGGCAACGTGACAGTGGACTTCCAGACGGTCGATGGCACGGCCACGGCGGGCAGCGATTACGTCGCGACCTTTGGGACGTTGAATTTCGGTCCCGCTGGCGGCACTCAGATGGTGGCGGTGACGCTCAATGGCGACTTCCGGTTCGAGGGAGATGAGACGTTCTTCCTGCAACTGACAAACGTCACTGGCGCGGCCATCGGCAGCGGTTCCGGCATCGCGACGATTACCAACAACGACGTCGCTCCCTTGGGAGACACGCTGCTGGGGAACACTGGCAACGACACACTGATCGGCGGCCCGTCGGATGACTTGCTCAATGCCGACGGTGGAAATGACTTGCTGCTGGGCAATGCCGGCAACGACACACTGCTGGGCGGCGGTGCGGCGGATACGCTCAATGGCGGTGACGGGAATGACTCGCTGGATGGCCAAGGAGGGCCGGATCTCATCGAGAGCGGGACTGGGGACGACATCTTCGTCTGGCAAGGTTCGTTCTCAGGCAGCGACACCGTCACGAACGCTTCCGGTGCGGATGGCGTGCAAGTCCTGCTGGGTGCGGCTGCGAATAACGTCACGATCTCTCAAACAGCGATTCCAGCGGACGGCACGTTTGGCCTGATTCAGGTCACGGACGGGACTGCGAAGTTGACGATCGATTCGTCGATCGGCCAGGTCACGGTCAACTCCGGAGCGGGTAACGACACCGTGACGGTGGGGGATATCGACACGGTTTGCCGCGCCTCGCTCGTGATTCAAGGAGACGACGGCAACGACTTGCTCTCGGCATTCAATGCGAAGGCTGGCGTCATTCGCATCCTCATCGAGGGAGGGAACGGTAACGACACGCTGATTGGCAGTCTGGGTGACGACACGCTGGATGGCGGAGCCAGCACCGATCGCTTGAAAGGTGGCAATGGCAACGACCTGCTCTTGGGTGGAACCGGCGCGGACTCGATCAATGGCGAGAATGGCAACGACACGCTGCTGGGTGGCGACCTCAACGACACACTGGCCGGCGATGGAGCTGATACTCTGAGTGGCGATGCCGGCAATGACAGCCTGGGAGGCGGACTCGGCAACGATGTGCTCAACGGAGGGGCCGGCAGCGACACGGCTCGCGGCGGCGATGGCGAAGACACCATCAACGGTGGAGACGGCAACGATTCGCTGTTGGGCGAGAGTGGTCTCGACAGCTTGAATGGCAACGCCGGTGACGACACGCTCGACGGTGGCCGTAACAACGACATGCTCAACGGCGGCGACGGCAACGACAAGATTCGTGGCGACCACGGCGACGACACGATCAACGCTGGCCTCGGCGACGACACCATCAACGGGGGCGACGGCGACGACATCATCGGCGGCGGTGACGGCAACGATCTGCTGGGCGGCGGTGATGGCGACGATACCGTCAGCGGCGGTGCCGGCAACGACACCATCAGTGGCGGTGACGGCGATGACCTCTTGTTCGGCGGAGGTGGCAGCGACATCATCCTGGGGGACCAGGGAGACGATGAGATCAACGGTCAAGGTGCCACCAACACCATCGCGGGCGGGCAGGGGGAAGATACGCTGTTCGGAGCACCCAGCGACGTCAACGAGAGCTTCGTGCTGTCGGCCGCGTTGCTGACGGCTCTGAGCGCGACTTAAGCGATAAGTCACCCGACGCGTGAGCGAGGGCGAACGCTTCACAGGATCTGGAATTTGGGATTCGTCACGACTCGAAGCGATCGCCCTCGCTCACCCGTCGGGTGACTTACGTCCTGCCGCACCCTTGAATGGCGAGACTTTCATTCACAGCCCGGCTTCTTTCGCGGAAGTCGGGCTTTTGGAGGATCCGCATTTCCAGCCCAGAACTTCGGTGGACGGGATCGCTCGCCGCAAACCGCGACGTCGGCCACGAACAACCTTATCAAGCCTCACAGCCGAGTCCCCAGTTCGCCTCTCCAGGCCGCCTCGCAACGATTGCCCAACTAGAGCCTTGCAAGCGATTTCCGCTTCGGTCATGTTACGACCTTCTGACTTGGGCCGACTTCTTGGCGAGACCGACTCGCGGTGTCCCTCGGCTGAATTGTGACCTTTTCGTGAACTCGCCTCCCTGCGAGTGCCCTACAGAAATCACCGAAAACACAACACGAGGAAACAACATGCTAACTGTCGGTTGCGCGCGGTTGAAAACTTGGATCACACGGACGCCGGCTCTCGCGATCATCGGCCTCTTGGCGTCGCTTTCCTGTGGCTTGGCGAACGGGGAAAACTGGCCGCAGTTTCGAGGTGCGGATGGCTCTGGAATCAGCACGCAAAAAGGGATCCCGACCTCTTGGAGTCAGGGAGACTACGCCTGGGATGTGGCCATTGACGGAATCGGACATGCCGCGCCGATCGTCTGGGGCGACCATGTGTTTGTGACCTCCGCCGAAGATGTGGGAGCAATTCGCTGGCTGATCAGCCTCGACGCGAAGACCGGAAAGCAACGCTGGTCTCGATCCATTGGCATGAACCGCGACAAGCCAGTCAATGAGAAAGGGAGCAATGCTTCGAGCACTCCGGCGACGGATGGCGAGCGGGTCTATGTCCTCTTCTCGGACAAAGAGAATTTTCTCGTCGCTGCGTACAGCTTCGCGGGCGATCTGCTCTGGCGACGAAACCTCGGCGCGTATGAAAGCCAGCATTGCTTGGGCGTCTCGCCGATCGTGGTCGATGACATGTTGATCGTCTGCAACGATCAGGATGGGCCGAGCTCGATCTACGCGCTCGACACGAAAACCGGAACGACGCGCTGGGTCACCCCGCGAGCTTTCCGTGGTCAGTCGACTTCGTATTCCACGCCGATTGTCGTTCGCGAACCGAATCAGCCCCCGCAACTCATCTGTGCCAGCGGTGCCACGGGGATCAGCAGTCTCGACTTGAAAACTGGGGCTGTGAACTGGCAGTCGGATGAATTCCCAAAGCGGACTGTCGCCGCGCCGGTCTACGGCGCGGGCCTGTTGATTGCGTCCTGTGGTCAAGGAGGCCAATACGGCGTGTTGCAGATTGCGATTGATCCGAAGTCTCGCGACGAGCAAGGGCGGCCCAAAGTGGTTTGGAAGCGGGAGAAGCTGATTCCCTATGTCCCTTCGCCGATCGTGTATGGCGATCATCTCTACGAATGGACCGACGAGGGGATTGTCCTCTGCGTCGATCTGAAGACTGGAAAAGACGTCTGGACGAAACGCTTGGGTGGCAAATACAGCGGCTCGCTGCTGTGTATCGATGGCAAAATTTATGGCGTTGATGAGAGCGGCAAAGTGACCGTCATCGAAGCGGGCCCGGAATTCAAAGAACTAGGAACGGCCGACTTGGGTGATTACACCTATTCGACGCCGGCGGTCGCCAACGGACGGCTGTATCTGCGCACGTTTTCGAGATTGAAGTGTCTGGAAGCTAAGAAAGGCTGATCGGCAACGCGAGTTGGATCGGTATCTGTAACGGAACTCAATAATGCCGAATTGGCCCGGTGGAGATTGTCCTTCGTGCGGTGAATGGATGCCGACGAATCAGGTACGGTGCCGCAATTGCCGTACGTTACTCAACGAGGATTTGAAGCCGGACAGCGTCGAGATCCCTCAGTTCGTTCCATTGCAAGAGGTCGCGAGCATGGTCGAAGTCTCACCCACCGGGTACTACATCCTGTGCCCACATTGCGACAAGGAACTGCGGATCAACCGCAAGTACGTCGGCCAGGGTGTCTCCTGTAAGTTCTGCGCGGGTTCGTTCCGCTTCGACCTCTCCAGCCCCACCGCCAAGCCGGTCGCGTTCTATTCCGACTGCCCCTACTGCTCCGAAGAACTCCGCGTGGCCATCAAATACCTCGGCATGAAAGTGGCCTGCAAACTTTGCAGCGGCAAGATTCACTTCGTCCCCAACGGCAGCGATTGAATGTCGCCCGCTCTCGCCGAGAGCGGATCGCGAACGCAGTTCGCGTGTGTTCTGGAAATCCTCCATCGACCTGTGCCATGCACCGCCCGGCCGCTCTCAGCGAGAGCGGGCTACTCCCATGCCGACCGTACTCGCACTCGCCCCCGGCACCGCCATCCTGTTGATCGCTCACGGTAGCCGACTCACGACCGCCAACGCCGATTTGCTCCAACTCGCCGAGCAACTGCGCACCCGCTTCCCCAACCACATCATCGAGACCGCGTATCTCGAACTCGCCGAGCCAACCATCCCGCAAGGTGCCGAACGCTGCGTCACGTTCGGTGCGACGCGAGTCCTGCTGCTGCCGTATTTCCTCTCTGCCGGCACGCACGTCACCGAAGATCTGTGCCGCTTCCGCGCACAATTCGCCGAGCAATGGCCGCACGTCCGCTTCGACCTCTGCCCGCCCCTCGGCCTGCACCCGCTGATGCTAGACATCGTCTGCGACCGACTGAGCGAAGCAAAGTAGACGAGTCACTCCGTGACTCGAATCGAGTCACGGAGTGACTCGTCTACTTTATGGCTTCGGCTCCACCTTCTGCCGCTGCGACAGCAGATAGCTGGCCAAATCCAAGAACTCCCGCTCGGTCAAAACCTCGCCCACGTTGGCCGGCATCAGTGACAGATTCGACTTCACCCGTTCGTCGATGTTCGCCAGCGGCACGGTGAACTCTTTCCCTTTGTTATCCACCAGCACCAGCGTCGCCCCTTCTTCGCGGCGAGAGAGACCGGAGAAGATCTTCCCGTCCTTCGTGACAACAGTCGTCGTGCGGAAGTTCACATCGACGTTCCGATTCGGGTCGAGCACATCCTCCAGCACCCGCTCCAATCCGCGCTGACCGATGCCGTCCAGTTGCGGACCAACGATCGTCCCCTTGCCGGCGATCTGGTGACACGCGGCACATTGCTTTGTGAACAACGCCGTTCCCGCCTCCAGCGACGGCCGCTGCGCGACGTCTGGATTTGATTGAGCCGATAAGAACGCGGCTCGGCGTTGCTCAACCAACTTCCGCAGCGTGGCGTCTTCGTCCGGCAGACCGGAGACCAATTCGATGATTTGTTTCTGCAAGCCTTCTGACTTGATCGCATCGAGCCGTTGCTTGACCGTCGGCCGAGTCAGCAGTCTCGGCGAGACATGCCCCTCCTTCGCGAGCCGCAGTAAGGCGTCGGCCCCCGTCGCGTCCGAAGCGAGCGACTCGGCCAGCCGCAGTTGCAGCCGTTCGGGAATCGCTTTCACGACGGCATGAAGCAGTTTGGTCTTCGCGTCGGCCGCGAGCGGCTTTGCCAAGACAATGGCCGCCGTCATTTGCTCTCGCAGCGATTCCGGCAACGACACATCCGCGATCAACGGTGCCAGCGCCGACAGAATCGAATCCGGTTGCAGCGCAAGTACCGCTCGCGCGAACGCCTCTTTGGCTCGCGAGTCAGTCTCGCGTGAAAGCAGCCGCTCTGAAATTTGAGATTTGAAATTTGAGATTTGAAAATCGGCAATCAAATTCGCCGCCGCAATCTGTTGCTCAACGCCTCGGCTGGGATTCAACGCCTCCACCGAAAACCGCCCAACCGCGAGCCACGCAAAGCCGCTGGCTTCATCCGCATCAAGCAGTTCGATGTAGCCGCGTTTCGTAGGTTGGGTTTCCAACCCGACCTGTTTTTCCTTCACGAACTCCGCCAAGTCCCACTCAATCTTCTGAGCCGTGTCGTTGCGCGGCGGCAGTGCCTCGCGCAGCAGCGCGTGAGTCGAGGCGTCCCGCAGGCGGATGTAGTTCTTCGGGTTGAACGGAGCACCGGGCAGTCCGTTGTGTCCCGCGCACCAGAACGACAGTTTCGCGGGCAACTCAAACGGCTCGCTGCGATACAGCCCGGTCAGTTGCTCCCCCTTCACCAAGCTGTCGAAGAAGAGCGACCCCTTGTCGCCATCTTGCGAAACCCTCGCCCGCAGCTCCCACGGATTGTCCGGCTTCGGCTTCCCCGGCACGACCTCGTTCGCCCACGACAAACTCGCGCCAGACGACGACTCCAATAATTTGCCAGCGAGTTCGCCAGCCCAATCTCGCAACGAGGCATCGGCCTTGTCGCCGCGTTGCTCCGCTGCTCGGCGCAAGGTCGTCAATAATTCCAACTGGCGAGCGGAATCAGTCGCGAAAGATTGGCGTACCAAACCAACGAGCGATTTCACGTCGTCCGCCGAGGCGTATCGGGCCGCGTGTTGGACCATTGGTAACAGCGACTCTGGCGGCGGCTGATGGAGCGAGAGATAGGCAACCAAGTAAGCAGCGGCGTGAGCGTCGTTGATCGCCAGCGAGATTTCAGCAATGAACTCACGTCGGTCGATGGAGGTTCGGTAGGTCGATTTCAAATCCTTCGTGAGAGTTTCCAGCGATTTGCTGTTTGCGAAGTGATCGCGTATCGCCATTCGCAAAACGTGGCGGCGGTGATGATCGTCTTTGGGTGAGTTCTGGAACGCATTCATGAGCCGCAACCAAGCCGGCAGCGGTTCAATTCCTTCGTCGAGATCAATTCGATCGGCGGGATGACGACCAACGGCATCACCAGCCGCTCGGACAACAAATGGCTCTTCAGTGAAACCGAGCCCGGCACGCAAAAACAGGCGTTGCGATTCGTCCCATTTGGCAGTTTCTGCTGTGGACTTCATCAGGTGGACCAGCAACTCAGAAGATTGTTGTCGGAACCAGGCACTTGAATCGAACGGGAGTTTCGGGGCGGTCTGACTCAACCTCGAAAGCACCCACAAGCAATGACTGCGGCCATGCCCGGCTTTCTTATCGTCTAGCATCTTTCCACAGGCCGCGATCATGTTGGAGCGATCAAGGTCGCCGATGGAATCGCAGAGACGCTGCGTCGCCAACAGCCGCACTGTCAGATTCGGATGATCGAGCAATTCGACGACCTTCTCTGGTGGTTGGTGTCGCAAGTCCGGCATCTTCTGGAGTGGCGTGGCCTTGTGAATCACTTTCCAGATGCGGCCTCGGTGACGGTCGCGGCCGGGGTGTCGGATGTCGACTTCGTAGTGGCCGATGATCTTGTTGTAGAAGTCGGCGATGTAAAGCGCTCCGTCGGGGCCGCATTGCAGATCGACCGGGCGGAACCACGGGTCTTTCGAGATCACGAAGTCATTCCGCTCCTTCGCCAGAATCGTCGAGCCGTGATACTCCGGAGCATCGACGTTGACTCGGCTGGTCATCACGTTGCCGGTGAAGAACATCCCTTCCCATTCCTTCGGGAAGTGGCCGCCGTAGTACGCCACGATGCCGCAGTTGGCGGTCGTGCCGTGCGTGTGGCT
>CAMDEA010000220.1 GCA_945893045.1 Planctomyces sp. SH-PL62 | reverse complement strand
CACCGCACTGGTATGTAGCCTTCATTGGTCAATAAATCTCAAAAGAGCTTTTGCCAAGCGGCCATCTCGGACGGTTTTGTGGGAAGAGACCAGTTTTTCTTTCCCTGAACCAAGGAGTCCGAGATGGCCACTCAGCAGCGTATCAAAGCTCAGCGAACGCGGAAGTCGAAGCCGCAAACGAAATGTGTGTTGCAAAAACCCAGCGGGGTGATCGCGCCGCGGGTCGCCCAAGTCGGCGTGGAGAAGTTTGCGATTGTGTGTGTGGATCCCGCCAAGAAGCGGTCGTGGTGGATGATGGCCGATTTCCTGGGACAAGTCCTGATTGACACTGCGGCCGTCGAGCATGATCGGCCGCATCTGGAGGCCATGCTCGCGCAAGTGCGGTTGGTCGTCAGGCAGCGCGGCATTCAAGAGGTTCTGGTCGTGATTGAGCGGACGGGCAACTACCATCTGGCGACCAAGCGCGCGTTCGCTCAGGCGAAGTTTGACACGCGGCTGGTGCATCCGTTCGCCACCAAGCAATTTCGCTTGCCGGCCGATCCGGGGGACAAGACGGATGCCAACGATCTGGCGGCCATTCATCGCGCGGCCACGCAAGGCTTCGGCCTGATCGAGCAGACGCTCGAGGAGCCCTACGTCTCGTTGCGGATGTTGGCGCGGCATCGGCGTGATCTGGTTCAGAAGGTCACGGCCTTGAGCTGTCAGATCCGCGAGCACTTGGACTTGGCGATGCCCGGATACGCCGCGTGCTTCAGCGACGTCTGGAAGAGTTCGGTGGCGTTGTGTGTGGCCCGCGCGACGGGCACGCCCGCGAAGTTGCTGGCTCTGGATCGGCTGGGGCTGACGCAGTTGTTGCGGCGTGAGAAGTGTCTGTTTCAATTGCCGACGTTGGACAAGTTGCTGGCTTGGGCGCGACAAGCGGCCACGCCCGACGTGGACGCGGCGTTGCGACAGCGGCTCTGGACGGAACTCGACGACGCACGTCAGCCGTTGCTGCGGCAGATCGCGCGGCTGGAGAGCGATGTGGCGGAATTGCTGGTGAAAACGCCGTATTTGTGGCTGTTGTTGCTGTCCGGCATCAACGTCGTCTCGGCCGCCGAGTTGGCCGGCGAGATGGGGCCGATCGCGCACTACGCCAACGCCAACGCGATCACCGGACGAGCCGGCTTGTTTCCGTCGCGTTCGCAAAGCGACGAGGTCGATGTGAGCGGCTCGCTGATCCGCTGCGCGAATCGCCGGCTGCGAACCGTGCTGATGCTCATCGCCGACAACCTCACGCAGCACAATCCGTTCTACATTGGCCAGTCGCTGCTGTGGCAGAAGGCCAAGGTCGATCCACGCGCCATCCGCGTCCGCGTGGCCAAGCACTTCACGCGGCTGTTGTTCGCACTGGTCGCCGGCCGGCAAGTCCTGCGACACGACAGCGTCGCCGGCCGCGAATCGGTGTTGCGCAAGTTGCTGAAGTTCCATCACGAGCATCACACCACCTCCCAACAACTGCTGCCGCAGTTAGAAGCCGCCGCCGAGCAACTCACGCAGTCCGCTCGGGAACGCGAAGGCGAACTGCTCAGCGCGGCGCTCAGCGGTTCCGCGCGCCACCGCGGTCCCAGTTCGCTCGCCGACCTGTTGCCATTGATCTTGCGGAAGTACGGAGTGAGGATCACACGTCGCTCGGACACCGGGCCAGCCACCTCCGCGCCTTCCGCCTCCGTGACTGCTGGCGTGTCTTCGATTCCGTCCGTCCTCATTTCAGGAGCCGTCTCTGACGCAACCAACACCGTAACCGTTTCACCCGTGGGAACCGCGGCCTCAAGCGGATCAATTCCGGCCTGAGCTCGACACTGTCTTCTCCGCACTGTGGCACTCGCTGCCTTTTTGGAGCCTGGCACCCTGTCGAGATCACTCACCGCCTGATGCGACCGTTTGAGGCCGTCCCTCTGATACCAGTTTGGCGTCTCGTGATCACCACCCGACAGGGATCCGACTCAGAACTTCGAGCCGTGTCACCCCCCACAAAATCGTTCGCAAAAAAACCGCTCTTTAGCGGCCCGTAGAAACTCTGTACCAACTTCATTCACTTGCTTCTTACATGACCGTCTCCAAAGCGATCTACGTTCTGGGAAAGCCACTGGTCGAAGTTCGTTAGTTTCCATCGTTCTGCCCCCATCGTTCTGCCATGACTTTTGAGCAGAACGATGGGGGCAGAACGATGGAATCCGACAAATCATTTTGGGGAGCGGTCGATGCGAATCCTTTTTGCGTTGGTCATCGTTGCAACGTCGTGTCTCGCGCTGATTCGTGCTGCGGAGCCGACCAGCGGTTGGCGCGGCAATCAAACCGGACTGTGGCCGAACGCGAAGGGACCGGTTGAATGGTCTCGGATTCCGAAAGGCGCCATCGAAGGGCTGCGCTGTCGCGCGAATCGGCCGGCGGATGCGGAGGCCGGTGATTCCACGCTCGTCGAGAAGGGCTTGATCCGCGAATGGCTCGTGCTGGGGCCGTATCCCGTGGCCGATTCGGAAAAAAACCTCGACGACGACGTCATGATTCGCGAAGCGTTCGTGACGCCAACCGCGGGACTCAAGCCGATTGCCGGCAGCGAGCATACGGAACTGGAGTGGAAGCCGTTGACGAGTCCCGCCGACGATCCAATGGTTTTCGGAACGGCCGAGGTTCCGTGGCTCGATGTGGGCAAAGCGGTCGGATTCAAAATCAATCAACTGGCGTATGCTCACACCTATCTCTTCTCACCGCGCGGTGGGCCGGCGCGGATCGTCGTCGATCATGGCGAGGGCCTGAAGGTGTGGCTCAACAGCCGCGAGGTCTATCGACAACCAAAGCGGGACATGGCGCTGGGGTACTACACCAACCTCAGCAAGATCGAACTGAATCATCAGGTCGCGAAGTCACCCCGCTTCGACGTGGAACTCAAGCCGGGTTGGAACAGCCTCATGCTCAAGTTGAGCAGCCCGCGCATCGCCGGCCACACCGACATGCGCTGCCATCTGCGGATCATGGACCCGCCGAGCGTGCCGTATGAGTCGAAGAACATTCGCTGGATGACCGAGCTTCCGGCTCGCAGCACATCGACTCCGATCCTCGTCGGCGATCGCATCTTCGTGATGGCCGAACCGGATGAGTTGCTATGTCTCGACAAGAACTCCGGCAAGGTGCTGTGGTCAGCAGCAACCAATTACTACGAAGCGCTGTCGCCGGCGCAGAAGGCCGCGAAGCCAGAGTTCGCATCGCGAGTCGATCCGCTTGTGGCAGAATTGCGTAGCTTGGCTCTCCTGAGCCGAGCTGGCTCGACTCTGGAGAGTCGAGCTACGATCGTCGAACTGCGGGCCAAGATCCAAAAGACGCTCCTCGAAATCGACGAGCCACGCTTCAACATCCCGGCCAACGATCATTTCGAAGCCCACTTCGGCATCGTCGGCTTCACCATGCCAACACCGCTTTCCGACGGCAAACACGTCTTCGTCTGGAACGGCATGGGCATCGCCGCCTGCTTCGATCTCGATGGCCATCGAAAATGGATCACGCGAGTCGAAACCGATCACATCGTCTACGGCTCGTCGCCAGCATTGGCGGACGGAGTCTTCGTGGCATTCTTCGGCAAACTGTTCGGCTTCGACGCCGAGACCGGCAAGCTGAAATGGACTCAGCATCGCATCAACAAAAACGTCGCCGCCGTGCTCGCCGCGAAACTGGCGGGACAAGATGTCGTCGTGACTCAAGCCGGCGAAATCATCCGTCCGAGCGACGGCCATCTGCTGTTCCGCCCGCGAGGACTCACGACGGGCGATCAAGGCTGGGCACCACCGGTGATCCTCGGCGACACGATGTATTCACCGCGTTACGGCGTGAACGAAATCAACGTCTTCGACTTCGCCGGCTGCGAAGGCGTGACCTGGCAACCGCAGCATGTCGGTCAGATCGGGACGACTCCGGAAGTAAGTCGCAAACCGGACGGCGGCTGGATCGACCGTTGGACCGCCGGCTCGCCACTGGTGTGGAAAGGGTTGCTCTATCAGATCGACATCTACGGAAACCTGTTCGTGTCCGACATTGCCGAGAAGAAAATGATCTATTGGCGTGATCTGAAGCTGCGCGGCTTCATGCACTACAACTCGGTCCCAGTCGCAGCCAGCCCAACGCTGATCGGCAAGCACATTTTCCTCTGCGACAACCAAGGCACGACCGTCGTGATCGAACCGGGCCGCGAGTTCAAAGAAGTCGCTCGCAATCGCATCGACACAGTCCTCGACCGCCACTTGCCGCTGCCGGCTCAAGAGACTCTGACGTACTCGCCGCCGATTACGGACGGCGAACGCCTCTTCCTGCGCGGCGAGCGATACCTATATTGCATCGCGCCGTAAGTCGACCGGACGCCCACGTCCGGTCAGTTTTGGGTCGCGGTCAGGCATTGCACGATCAAGTCCGCCAGCTTGCGGTGATCGACCATCGAAAGGTGCAAGCCGTCGGTCGTGGCACCGGGGGTGAGCAGCACTTTGGCGAACTCGCGGCGCGGGATCAAACACACGGCGTGTCGATGAGCCAGTCGGCGTTGCAGGCGAGCGAATTCGTAACCGCCGGGAATGGGCGGCACGGGCAGCTCAAACATCACCAGCGTCCGATTCGCCTTCGGCGGACTGAGCCGAGCCAACAGCCGATCCAATTCCGCTTCGATCTGCCGTGAGTCTCGGCCGCTGAGCAGGTCGTTGCCGCCAATCTCGATCAGCACGAGGCAGTCGTCGCATGCGATCTCTTCGGCCTGCCGAAAAGCGGATGCGGTGGTGGCTCCGGCTTGAGCGTGATTCCGCACCGGCACCTGCCATTCGCTCGCGAGCAAATTCGGCCAGAGACGCTCTTGTTCGCTGGCGATGCCGGCACTCAGGGAATCGCCGATGACATGCACCTCAACCGGCAAGGTGGCCAGCGGGGGAACGTACAGGCGGTGCCGCTCGATCAGTTCGGCGGTGATGCTGGCGAGCAACATGAGTTCGACGAATGGCTGTGCTCGGCGGACGATTCGCGGCCAACGAGCTTTGTCGTCGGCACGGAACGGCACGTTCAAGCTGACGAGTGGCGGAATCAGGCAGAGGCCGTACAGCCACCAAGGGAGCGGCGTCATCGACAACACCAAGAAGATCACTCCCAAGATAGTCGTCAGTCGCAACCACTTCGCGGCCCGTTGTGTCCGAAAACGCCAGGTGGTCGCTCGGCCCAGAGCGATCAACACAACTCCGACGAAGAACGCATCTCCGCTGGAGAACAAGTACGCCGCGAACTGGTTGAGACCGCTCATGCCGATATGATCCCGTTGCATTCAACGTCGGACGGTTTTCCGAACTGTCTGCGCGAATCCCGCACTCTGACGAGCGTTTTGAATTTCTCGCCACTTGGGCTTGTCCCAGTGGTTCCCGCGCTTTTGCACTACGCAAACTCGTCGGAGAATTCGGTAGTGCAGAAGCGCGGGAACCACCCTGACAAGCAAGGTGGCGGAATTCTTCAACAAACTCTGGTGAGTGCGGCTACCCTTGATCCGAGACCTGACACTGCATTCCGAGACTCCGATGAATCCTTTGAACTCCGACGATCTTCAAGAACTCTTGCTGCGGCTGATCGTCGCGACCGTGATCGGTGCGATTCTGGGAATCGACCGGGACATTCACAAGAAGCCGGCGGGGCTGCGAGTGCTCGCGTTGGTCTCGTTGGGGGCGTCTCTTGTGACGGTCTGCACCATTGCGGCGGTCTCGGAGGAAGGAGCCCAGCCGGTCGAAGCCACCACGCGAGTCGTGCAAGGGATCATCGGCGGGATCGGGTTTCTCGGCGGTGGCGTCATTTTGCGCGGTGCGAGGTCCGATGAAGTCCATGGCCTGACGACAGCCGCCTCGATCTGGATTTCGGCGGGACTGGGGACGAGTTGCGGACTCGGTCAGTGGCGGGTCGCGACGATTGGATTCCTCTTGGCGATGATGGTGCTGTGGATCGGCAACCCGATCGAAAAAACGATCATGCGCCGTTTCGGACCACCCGACGAACCGAAGACCTAATTCTCTTGAAGGAAGCAGCGACGAACCGATGAGCGCTGTGATCTACGATTTTGATGTGGTGGTGATCGGAGCCGGACACGCCGGCTGCGAAGCGGCGTTGGCGTCGGCACGGCTCGGCGCGAAGACGGCGTTGCTGACGATGAGCTGCGACATGGTCGCCGCGATGAGCTGCAACCCGGCCATCGGCGGCGTCGCGAAAGGGCAGATCGTTCGCGAGATCGACGCCCTCGGTGGTGAGATGGGGCGCGTGATTGACGAGACCGGCATTCAGTTTCGGATGCTCAATCAGACCAAAGGCCCGGCGATGCACAGCCCGCGTGCTCAGGCCGACAAGAAGGCATATCAGTTCGCCATGAAGTGGCGCGTCGAGCAGCAAGAGAACCTGACGCTGCGGCAAGAGGTGGTTGAGGGACTGGACGTGGGGCAGGTTTCCAACCTGCCAGGCCACTCGTCCGGGCAGGTTGGAAACCTGCCCCACGTCAACGGCGTCCGCGTGAAAGGCGGAGCAATTTACCGAGCCAAGGCCGTCGTCATCACGACGGGCACGTTCCTGCAAGCGATCATGCACACCGGCGAGGCGAAAGCCTCCGGTGGCCGAGCGGGAGAAGGAACGACGGCCGGATTATCGCACACTCTGACGGAACTCGGCTTTGAACTGCGGCGATTCAAGACCGGTACGCCATGCCGGATCAACGGACGCACGATTGATTTCTCTGCCACCCAGGAACAGCCGGGGGACGCCGAACCGCAGCCGTTTTCGTTCTTGACCGACGCGATCACTCAGCCGCAGATGTGCTGTCATCTGACCGAGACGAACGAGCGAGTCCACGATCTCATTCGAGCCAACTTGCATCGCGCCCCGATGTATTCGGGACAGATCCAGTCCACCGGTCCTCGCTATTGTCCGAGCATTGAGGACAAAGTCGTGCGGTTCGCCGACAAGACCGCTCACCATATCTTCTTGGAGCCGGAAGGCCGCCACACCTGCGAGTACTACTGCAACGGCATCTCGACCAGCCTGCCTCGCGACGTGCAGGAGGAGTTGGTGCATCTGATCCCCGGCCTCGAACGGGCCGAGATCATGCGCTACGGCTACGCGGTGGAGTACGACTTCGCTCCGCCGACACAGTTGCACGCGACGCTCGAAACGAAACGAGTCGCGGGGCTGTACTTCGCCGGCCAGATCAACGGGACGACCGGCTACGAAGAGGCGGCGGGACAGGGTTTGCTCGCCGGGGCCAACGCGGCGCTGAAGATTGCCAACCAGCCGCCGCTGATTCTTGATCGCAGCCAAGCGTATCTCGGTGTGATGATCGACGACCTCGTCACGAAGGGGGTCGATGAGCCATACCGCATGTTTACTTCGCGAGCCGAATACCGCTTGCTCTTGCGGCACGACAACGCCGATCGCCGCCTGACACCGATTGGTGCTCGCGTCGGACTGGCGTCGGCCGAACGAGTTCGCCGCTGGGAAGCTCACGAAACGGCAATCGCGGTGGCTTCCGAGTTGGCCGTCAAGAAATTTCATCAAGGACATAGTCTCGAAGAATGGCTGCGCCGGCCGGAGACCGAATGGCTCGACGTCTGCGAGTTCAGCGAGGAAGCTCGGTCCTTGAATTTGCCGACTCTGGCCGCGAAGCAACTTTCGATCGAGGCCAAGTACGCCGGCTACATCCGTCGCCAAACGGCGACTATTGAACGTCAGGAGCAGGTCGACACCGTTCGCATCCCAGACGCCTTCGACTTCCATGCCTGCCCACAACTCCGCGCGGAAGCGAAGGAGAAACTGACTCGTGTGCGCCCGCGTCATGTCGGCCAAGCGAGCCGCATCAGTGGTATCACTCCAGCCGATCTCGCCGTGCTCATGCTTTATCTGACCGAGCCGACGCGGATGGCGACATAGTGAAAGTAGACGAGTCACTCCGTGACTCGAATCGAGTCACGGAGTGACTCGTCTACAATGTGCGCCTCTGCGGCAAGGATTGCTGGACTCGACAAAGTGCGTTGGTTTGAGCGACTTTGTGGCTTCCTCACACCGGGGGTTTTGAGTCGGAAAACGCCTGTTGACACGATTTCAAAGAATAGTCAACAATCGCCGCCGTGCTAAAGCTGGTAGCTTGGCTCAATGCGAACGACCCAGATAACCGATAAGACAGTTAAGCTCGCGAAAGTTTGCCAGCAACGTTCGCCATCG
>CAMDEA010000219.1 GCA_945893045.1 Planctomyces sp. SH-PL62 | reverse complement strand
GAAACGCTCTGGTGCTCGTTGGAATCTCCGCAACGCCGAATCCGTCTCCGCCCTGACCAACCTCCGCGACAGCAATCAATGGCAACCCTATTGGTCAACTTGCGACACCACAAAAACTTAACACCGCCAATATCTCTGGGCACACCCCCGCCAGCGAGGCCGTTGATGACTCTATTGACGCAAGTTGGTCGGGGACTAGAATCCCGCCCGCCTTCGACCCGGCCAAAAGCCGGAACCTCAAGGGGCCGTAGCTCAATTGGTTAGAGCGCCGGACTGTCGATCCGGAGGTTACGGGTTCGAGTCCCGCCGGCCTCGCTTGTGAAACGCTCGCTGCTACTCGTTAGCAGCGAGCGTTTTTCGTTGCTGGCCATGACGTTGCAGCCGAGCGAGTTTCCGGAATCGCCGATGCTCGGAAATGCGTTCAACGTGACAGCCGTTGACTGCAAAAGTCTCGAAAAGTCAGCGGTAGGTGTCACCGTTGGTGTCACCGAACACGGCGTCAAATTCTCGGCCCCAGCCGCCAAGCGTTGCCGATTCTCCGTGGGGTCGGACGTGACGGACATCGACGGCAGCGATTCGACCGCGCCTTGTATGTCCAGCATTCGCGGGTCCGTGTAGACGTTCATCGTCATGTCGATTTTGCTGTGACGCATCGCCGCTTGAGCCGTTCGCGGCGAGACTCCGGCCTTGGAGAGATTCGTGCCGAACGTGTGCCGCAAGGCGTGAACGTCAATCGTGCGGCCTCGGTCGTCACTCTTGGGGATGCCAGCCGCTTTCAAGTCGCGGTCGAGAATCCGGCAGAACGCTTTCGGGATCTTGAGCAGCCGCGTTGAGGCAGGGAGTTCCGCCGCGACCGCATCACGACGAAAGGCGAGCACGTCCGCCGAGCCGGCCCGACAACCGGAGAGACTCGCCACCCACTCCCGCAGTTCGTCGGCCACGTCGCGGCGAAGCGGGATCGAATTCCCTTGGCGATTCTTTTCGTCGGCCGCTTTCAACCGGACGTGCGGGAAGTCGTCGTCGAGGTCGAGTTGTCCGACCGTCAACGATGCGAGTTCACCGCGTCGCAGCCCGGTTGTGACGGCAACCTTGTAGGCCAACGCCCGTTCGATGCCGAGCCGCTCTTGCCGAGCCAGAAACGTCGGATTGTCTTTCAGTCGATCCCGTGCAAGTTCGACAGCGGCGGGGAGTTCATCGAACTTCAACGGCTTCAGCGTCCAAGTAGCACGGCTGCGTTTCTGCCGCGTCGCGGTGTCTTGGTCCGGTGTCTTGTTTGTCTCACGTCCGAACTCGGCCAACGGTCGCAGGCGAGCCACGATCAGCAGCTTGGACAACTCCGCCTCGGTCAGTGCTCGGCGTTGTCGGCGTTGGTCGGAGCGTTCGTCGGCTCGGTCGAGCTTCGTGAGCGGATTGATCGACAGTCGATCCCGTTCAATGCACCAATTGAGAAAGCCGCGCATCGCCACCAAGTAGGAATTGCGAGTCCGCGCTGCCATGCCGGGTTTGTCTTTGGTCCCGCCAGCCTGTTGAGCCAACCAGCGTTCGACCGCTTCCGGTCGAATGTCCGCCAGTCGGTGAAAACTCAGGTTGTCGATCAGTCGGGAGACGAGCCGTTTGGTCCCCGTAACGTGAGACTCCGACAAGCCGCTGGCTTCCATGCTGTTGATGTAATCCGACAAGTGATCGGTCAAGGGCGTGTGTTGATGCACGGCGATGGCATCTTCCGCTGTGGTGATCACGCCCGACTTGACCAACTCCGCCCGTCGCTCCAACTCGCCGAGCACGCTCCGCGCCGCGTCTTCATCCCGGCAGCCCGTGGCGACCGTTTGAACGTGTCCCGCACCGTCGCGAAACTTCGCCGTGTAGGTCGGGGTCTCGACCGCGATGCGTTCCTGCCCCACGAACTTCCCTTCCGTGGGAACAATCACGGCAGCCGTCCGCGTTCGCCCTTTGGTGTCCCGCCACTTGGCAACCCGTTGCCCCTTTCGGACCAACAACTCGGCCCCGACCGGCAGCGGTTTCGTCGCAGTTCGCTTGAAGACGGTTCCCATCGTCATTTCCCCTTCGCTTTGGACGTTCGCTTGCGAATCGCCGCGATGACTCGGTCAATTTTTGCGATGGTGCCCGGTGTCGCCGTGTGTTTGCCAGATTCCAAACGCGAAATCGTTTCTTGTCGGATGCCTGCCAGTTCCGCCAAGCGTTCCTGACTCAGTCCGACCGACTTGCGGTCTCGAATGAGGTTTCGCGCCAGAGAAACGCGGGTGTATTCGATGGCGGGAAATCGGCCATTCGCATCCGGCTTCGGGAGCGGCGGCAAGACATCATCGTCCGCGACCGCTTCGCCCGCATCACGACACAGCCGCTCATAGACTGGCTCTTCCAGCAAGACAAACCGCTTGCCCGCCACTTCGATCCGTTGCAGTCCCAACATGGTCAATCCTCGTAAAAGCCGTCGCGATGTCCGATCCGTTCGATAATCACTTCGTCACCCGCGACTCGAAACTGAATCCGATAGTCCCCTGTCCGAATCCGGTAATGGCCAGCCAAGTCACCCCGTAGCGGTTTCGCTCCGCTGACTGCCGGCCAGTTCTGCAAACGGCGGACGATGTTTTCCATCCGAGCCAAAACGACGTTCGGCAACTCCGCCAGTTGTTCGACCGCCTCACGTTCGTAGGTCACTTTGGCCATGACATCACTATGACAAGAATCGTTTGACCGTCAATCCCGAACCACCGCTCGCAAACATTTCAGGTCATGCGCCAGCCCGCCGTATCGACTTCGTGGCCCGGTTGGTCCGCTGGCGATGTCGTCGTCGAGCGACCGATAGAACAACGCGGCATCGACCACCCACGCCCCCGGCCACAAGCAATACGGCTCGACCGGCAGCCGATCCCGGTTGGCTCGAAACCAGCCGATCAGTTCTGCCGCGTCGGCGTCCCAAGTTGCCGGCGAGTCTGCCAACCGAGCCGGCGGGATCGGTGACGGTTGCCACTCGCTCGGCACGAACGCCGCTTCCGAGTCCGCTTCGGCAGTTGCTTCGGTGACGGGTTCACCCCACAGCGTTTGCAGTTGGGCGAGAATCGCGGGATCGGTGGGCATGGTCGCGTTCTCTTTCTCTCTTCAAGAATGGTCCTGCCGTCAGGCAGCGGACCATTCGCTTATGGTCCCTTCTGGGATATGGGAAGTGGGCTTCCCTAGCGGATGCTGGAAAACTTCCCACGGCAATGAGAAGCCAGCTTCCCACGTCAGGGCGGTTTGGAGAGCGGTTGGACGCGGTGAACCGAGACTCCCTGATTCATTCCGCCGCGATAGATCAGCGTCAGCAATCCACGTTGTCGCAGTCCCGACAAGGCATCCGTCACGGCGCGACGACTGCAACCGATTCGCCGAGCGATGTCCGCTGCGCTCGTTCGGACGGTTCCGTCTTTCGTGTCGCGCCACAGCACGAGCCACGTCAACGCTTCGCTTCGGCTGAGTTCCGCCAGCGAACAATCGACGAATGCGTTGATCGTCGAGAACCGTTCGCCGGTCGCTCGTTTCTTCGGCTTGTCCTTCGGTGAGTTGTTCGCGGTTGCCGGTCGAGGGTTCATCGGCGGCAAGACGGAACAGCCCGGCAATCGTGGCGGATGTCCGTTGGTCATCAGTTGGCCCCCCAATCGTCAACGTCTTCGCGGCCCATTGGAGTTCTGGCCCACAGTTCGGCAATTGCGGATCGGAGCTTGCCCGGTCGCTCGCCGTTCGATGGCACATTGCCGGCGTCGATCGGCGTGAAGCGTTGCAACGGCTTGTCGAACGTCAGCCGCAGGTCGAGGCATTCACCGTTGCGGCTCTTGAGATGCCGCAGGATCACTTCCGAGTCCCTGTCGGGTGTCAGGATGAAGGCGTCGTCGGCCCCGAATTCCAACTCGCTCGATTCGCGGAACGATGCCAGCGACAACCCTTCGCCGGAGTAACTCGACCGGCCTTGCTTGTCCTTCGTGCGTCCGACTGCCGACAGCACGACGACCGCCACGCCCGCGTCAGCGAACGCCCGAAGATGGTTCATTGTGGCATCGACCGAGCCGCGTTTGTCGCCATGTTCGCCGGGAGGTTGAATCCGTTGGATGTAGTCCAGCACGATCAGCCCCGCGTCGAACTCATCGGCCACGGCCGCGATGTTGGCCAGGTCAAACGGCGGTCGCACGAATGCCAGCCGGTCGCACACTTCGGCCAGCGTTGCCAGCCCCGCGTCGATGCGCCCCGAATGTTCCTCGGTCAGCCGGCGATAACGGATCGTCGTGAGGTCCACTCCCGACAGTCGCGCCAATTGCCTATCGAGCAACACGCCCGGCGGCATCTCGATATTGCAGACGACCGCCCGCAGTGTCGGCGTCAGTCGCAACGCATCGACCACCGCTTGCATCGTGAACGCGGTCTTGCCCGCTCCCGGCGCGCCGCCGAGCAACGTCACCAGTCCCGGCCCGATTTCGAGGCGAGCGAGTTCCCCTTCGCCGATCGGATAGAACGTCGGCGGCTTGCCGCTCAGCACGTCATCGCGCCAGCCGTCGAGCACGTCGGCCCCGCTTCGGTAATTGGTCGTCGTCATGCTGTCCCCTCCAAAGTAGCAGGCTCACTCCGTGAGCCGTCCGCCGTGTGCTGATGATGTTTCAATCCGCAGTCGATTTGCCGTCGAACCTCATTCGGAGCGAGTCCCGAATCGAGCGCGGCTTCGGTCAACAGTTCGCGAACCAACTCGGACGGACACCCGAACTCGGCGAGGTTGGCCGCCGCCGAGAACAACAGCCGATGCCTGTCACCGCTCCCGGCCCCGTGGCGGATGAAGTCGAGCGTTGAGCGATTCAACCGCGTCGATCCGTTGCTGGATGTTCGACGTTGCTGAATCGCTTCGGCTTCGCGTTCCATTGCTTGCACTGCGTCGAGCCAATCGGCGGCAGCTTGTTCGCTGCGTGTGGTCGTCGTCGGCATGTCGAACGCCAGCGGCTCCCGTGCGAGGTCTTGAATCCGCTCGACCGACAACCGCGTCAGTTCGTCGAGCGTCAACGCCCGCTTGTGAAGTCCCGTCTTCGGATGCCGTGAGTTCGGAGCACGGAACGCCCGCACCTTGTCATAGACTCCGCCGTCGATGGTCACTTGAGCCGCGGCGGCCAGCCCTTCGGCCAGTCGTCTCACCGTGCGATGGAACGTCAGCGAAGCGGACGGTTGCCAAAGGTCAGTCGGCAATCCGAGATGAAAACCCTTCGATCCCGAAAAGAACATCAGCGGCCCGTCATCGTCGAGCGAATAGCGTTCGACCAAACGCAGACACAATCGAGCGGCATCACGTCGAGCCGCTTCCAAGTCCGTGCGGTCGATGTCGAACCAAACGAACTCCGCGCCGCAGACACCATCGAAACCCTTTGTTGATCCGTTCGCGTCGAGATGCTGACGAAAATCCTCGCCGAACGTGAACGCGCTCAAATACGCTTCGCGATGCACTTCGGCCCGTTCGTCGAGTGTGGCATACGCCACGAACGCCGCTTGCCAATCGACAAGCCGGCGTTCGTTGGAGCATGGCCCGACGATCCTGAATCCAAGATCGTTGGTCGTCATGTTCGCCCCTCACATTTTCGAGGGATCGAAAGACGTGTCCGCCTCACCCTTCGGATCGGCGGCATCACCCGGCGGCTTCGGCGCGAACGCATCGGCTTCCGGCTTGTCGATGCCGACCGCGTCAAAGGTTTGCACCTTGTTGCGTTCGATGCCGTCATCGTCGCGCCGTACAACCGCCGTCACGTTGCAGCGAATCCACTTCGGCAACGGCTGTTCCATTTGTTCCGGCGACGTGATGCCCAGCTTGGCCAAGTCCCGTTTCGACTGCGGCAGCGCAGCCGGCGTGAGCCAGCAATCGAGCCACAGCTTTCGGCCTTTGAAGTCCCCGTCGATCACGGTGAACTCGACCTTGTAACCCGGCGTCGATTTCGAGCGGCTCGATTCGAGTTCCCCCTTGGTGGCATGACAGACATAAACGCCCCTCGGTACTGGCCCGAATTCACCCGCCGCAGCGGTCGCGTTCCAAGTCTCGTTGAAGTCGCTTCCCGAACCATTCAAGATGTCACTCAGCTTGCCCATCGTCATTCACTCCGTTTGTTGGTGGGTTGGTGTTCGTGTTCAAAGCCGGCTCGACGGTGACAGCCGCCGAGCCGGCGATTACCAGAGCGTCCGCTGTGCTGGCGGACTCTCAGCCGTGGCGTTGTGTGACTCATTCAGAGCGTCGAGCATCAAGCGCACGTCGCGTTGCCGTCGTTCGACCGCTTCGCGTTGTCCGATGCCCCACAACGTCAGCTTGCCGCGATGCCGAATCGGACGGCATGACCGCACCGAGCCGACTTCTACGATCAGCCCGCCCCGCGACAGCCGCAGAAAGATGCCGCCGAGCCAATGCCCGCCATCATCATGCTTCGCGTCCAGGTCATCCGCCGCGTCATCACTCGACGCGCTCCCGTTCAACAGCAGCACGTCGAGGAATCGCAACTCAGCCCGCAACAGCCCAGCCGGTTCGTGATTCGTTTTCTTCTCGCTTGCCCGAAGGATGCCGGCGTCGCGCAACAGCCCGCCACGCTCGACCGCTTCGGCTTGTTCAAGGGTCGCAGACATTAGCCGGCCCTCCCGACATGGCGGATCGGTTTGCAGCCGTTCGCTTCCCACGTTTCAAGAGATGAAATCGGCCAGCGCACCAAACGGCCAAGACGGATCGGCGCAACAGCCGCGCCTCGGTCAACCAACCGCAACCAGTGTCTTTTGCTGATGCCGTAGCGGCTCGCACACGCATCAGCATCAATCGCAACCGCCCGCGACTCCGGCCCGCCGATTCGCTCGGCGACAGCGTTCGCAACATTCATCATCGAACCAATTCCCATGACTGAGGTTCAACCGAGCCGGCGTAAGCACGCCATCAGGCTCGGCGTCATGGGTGAGCAATCTCAGCCGACAGTCGAGTGTCGCCGAGAGAGGAAAAAGAATTCCCTCAAGTCGTTGTGCGTCAACACGGTTCCAGTCACGACAACAGCCAGAGACAGAACCGACAGTTTGCCAACTGTCTCAACTGTCTCAGGCCGTTCGGCATTTCTGACAGTTCCGGTCGTGAGAAAGCCGAAGCGTTGCGGGACTAGCATCTTTGTCGCTTGGGAATTTCTTGTTGTAGGCGTGATAGATTTCGTTCCACGTCTCCGGCGACTTCTTTGTGCGGCGTCTGCAAGAAAAGTCGTTTCGCTGTTTGCGAACCTTCTCCAATTTCGTCAGTCGCTTCGGCTGTTCTTCCGGCCGCCGCTCCAGAGTTTCCAAACGCTTCACAATGTCATCGGCCGCCGCTCCGGTCTCTCGCTTCGGCACGTCATCCAGCCAGCTTTGAAGGATGGCGATGGCTTGCACCGAAGCGGCAGCGAAGTCGGGGAGCGTCGCGTACCACTCGGCAGCGGGAGGAAATTTGAAACCGACTGGCTTTTCGTCGAGCGGAAGATCCCGAACGCGACGAAGCGGAGGGCCGACGTCGCTTGCATTCAATAACTCAAACACGGCCATCATCCATTGTGGAGTCGGATCGGAACTCAACCCCACGGGAGTTTCCGGCGTAGGACCGCCCCACAGTCGAGTTTGAACCGCAGCGGGTAACTTATCCGACAGCCGCACTGCGTCTTCGATGATTGGCTTCAGACGCAGATAGCGGTAGTCCTGATAGCCGTCGAGCCGCACCATTAGGATCGGCGACCGTCCCTTGTCGGGAATGTGTAACAACCACGCTTTGCTCGGCGAGCCAGGATCATTGGCGGCTCGGAACCGCAGCTTGAGTTCGTCGAGCGAAGACCGCAGAAGATCAAACGGGACAGCATCCATCGCCATCGTGTCACCCGTTCCGTTGGTGACGTTCCAAGAGAAAACGCGGGCAGGCCGATGGAACTTTCGGCTTTTCGGGGATCAAACCTAGCCCGCAGAGTCATGCAATCTAACGGCCATTCAGCAACTCGCCACGTCCGACGGTTCGACTTCGGCGCGCCGAGTTTTGGCCGCGCTGTAAGTAAAACAAACCCTAGCGGTGCCCCCCTTGTACTTGGTGCCGGAGGAAAGGACTCTCGGAAGAACCTTTGAAGGGGGGAGGGGGGCACGACGCGCCACGCTCTCGGCAGTTCACGCCTTCAAAGGCACGGCTCTTTTAGCCCTTCGGCGTAGAACGCGGCGAACAACAAAGAACCCGACCACGCACAGCATTACAGCGGCAACAATGGGAGCGACGACTGCCAGAAACGCCAAGACGAACGACATCATCAATTCAAAGGTCGCCACAACGAAGTTGCCGAATCCACCCGTCGCGACCGAAGATGCCCCACGAGCAAATACCGTCGTGCTTTGAACCGTTCCCGCGACGCCACCACCGGCGATGATCGCCAACGACCATTGAAACACCGGGCTCATTTCTGAAACACAAGCCGCGGTCGCAATCGTTCCAGCAACCACAGCGGCAGGCGTGGAAATCGTGTCCAGCAAGTTGTCCAGCCACGGGATGTAATACCCAGCCACCTCGGTCAAGCTGGCCACGGAAAAGGTAATCAAAGCCGCCCAGCTACCGATCCAAATCCAATCGTCCGCCAATTCCAGTTGTCCGGCCTTCACCGCAATGCTCATCACCAGCATCGGCACAAAAACGCGGAAGCCACACGATGCCGCCAGGCTGACGCCCACGATGATCATGAAAACTGTTTCCATGTCACAAATCCTCGTCGCTGTTGAAACAGGGCGAGCGGCTTGCAAGTCCGCCCACACACCCGATGTCATGGGGTGTGCCCAGAGATATTGGCGGTGTTAAGTTTTTGTGGTGTCGCAAGTTGACCAATAGGGTTGCCATTGATTGCTGTCGCGGAGGTTGGTCAGGGCGGAGACGGATTCGGCGTTGCGGAGATTCCAACGAGCACCAGAGCGTTTC
>CAMDEA010000218.1 GCA_945893045.1 Planctomyces sp. SH-PL62 | reverse complement strand
CGGCGTCAGCCCCCCGGTGTGTTCGTTGCAGGAGGCCGGGGGGCTGACGCCGCCCCGCTCGCCTGAATTCACGGAAGGTCGTGCTAGGGATTTGCGGAAGCCGTACCGACGGGCACGACGATGAGCCGGTAGGCTTTCCGAAGTTGCTCGACTTCGCGCTGACCGATTTCGTTGGTCTTGTTGAGGATCAGAGTGGCTCGCAGTTGCGCCTTCAGTTGCTCGAACGTCCCGGGTGGTTTGTAAAGCTGTTGTCGTTGATAGATCGTGAATTGATCTCCGACCTGAATCACGTCGCTCACTTCGCCGTCCTTGAGTTTCGCGAGCACTTCATCCTGAGGATTGGGCGGAATCGTGGGAATCAGCGTGCGGCCTGCGAACGAATTCGCCTGCCCATGCTTGGCAGCAATCTCCGCGAACTGCTGCGGGCTCTGACGGACTTCACGAGCAACCTCATCGGCCTTGGCTCTGTCGGCGAACGAAATCTGCTGGCTGGCGACTCGGCCGGCCTGAGCCAGTTGGTAGCCGTCGCGCAGTTCCTGTTCGGTCGGTTCCGTCGTCTGGCCAGAGTACTTCACCAATGCCAGTTGTTGCCGAGCGCCCTGCAAGAACTGTTGCCCCATCGGCGTGTGCTGCATGGCTTGTTGAAACAGTGCGACCGGGATCTGGTCCCGATCGGCATGGACTTTAAGAAACTGACTCACTTCGTCTGCGGTGACGGTGATGCCGCGCGCTTCGAGCGCGGTCTCGATCAACGCTCGATGCACTTCGATGTGCAGTTTGAGCTTGTCGAATTCCGTCACCAGCTTGTTGGGCAGATCGGCCAACGCGATGGACCGCGGTTGCCGCGGCGGCTCGATTCGCATGTTGCTTGGCATCGGCTTCGCCGGCGTGACGATCTTCAATTCTCCGAAGAGAGTTTCGGTGCCGCGCAGGACGTAAAACTTCAAAACACCGTGCTGCACAACGTGCGGGTGCCCGAGCACGAACTGAAGATTCTCAAAACTGGTGGTCTCCCAAACGTGGAGGCCAATCAGAACGTCGTCCTTGCGAATTTTGTTTTGTGACGCGGGGCTGTCGGGGCGAACCTCCGTGACTCTCATCCCACCGAGATACTTTGAGGGAAGTTGTTTTCTCTCCGACTCCGTCAGCGGTGCGAATCGGAGTCCGAGCATTTGCCAAGCGTTTTCGATCACCGACTCATGCGCTAAGGGGATCGGTCCCCACGGCTCGCCGGTGCGGAGCGAGGTTTTCGTCGGAGGCGTGACCGGAGGTTGTGTCGCAGCGGCCGCTTGCTCACGATCGAGCCGTTGAATCAGCTCGCGGACATCCTGCCGCAGTTCACGAATCTCATCGCGAAGCTGCTGGAGTTCGGCGGACTTCGACGGCACGTCCCGTGCGGCCTTGCGTGGCCGCACCCTCTGCGGTTCGGCAACTTGTGACTTGACGAGCGGGGCGGCGTCAGCCCCCCGATCATTCGCGCGATCACGCTCCACCGGGGGGCTGACGCCGCCCCGCTCGCCGGTGGAATCGGGTGCCGATTGGTAACGGACCTCGTCCGTGTTTTCGATCGCGGCCCCTCGTAACTGAGTGATGACCGGAAGTCCGCTTTTGGCAGAGTCAATTGCTCGTTCAACTTCTGCCGGTGGGCCAGCCGCAGTCACCTTGATCCGACCGCCTGACGACTGAATTTCTATCTTGGCACTGGGATGGTTCTGAGGACTCTCGTTGCCCTCCAGCGAAATCTGAGTGACGTCAATTCCGTTTTCCAATCGCGTCGTCCTGTTTGTCGGAATCTCCTTGACCAGAAAATCTCGCTTGACCACATGAAATCCGGCATTCGAAGGAGTTCGGCAGTACGTCAGCGAAGAGTGGCCCGGAGTCTTCGCCACGATGAATGCTTCGTGGTCGATGATCTGATGCTCGATGGCCCCGCTGGTCTGTTCGATCAATCCCGGTTTCCCATCAGGGAAATATTTCTTGCCACCAACAAACATTTCGAGCGGAGGCGGAACAAGCGACACCGGAATCGCAGTGACGAATTGCTGCGCGAATCTTCGTAAGTTAGGCGCGTGCGCACTTAGGAATGCGAACGAAATCGCGTGCCTTCCATTCTCGCGATGATCGTTCGCAAGTTGCGTGCGTTCTGCGGCGCTCAGCCCCTGCGGCAACAACGTGATTCGTCTTGGGCCGTCGGGCATGTCGTCAATCGCCAAGATACGGCAAATCGTCTTTTCCACGGGACGGGAAGAAGTCTGACGCTCCCTCACGGATGACGAACTGGCGGCCAATTGAGTTCGATTCGTGATGACCAGCGGATAGACGACGTTTCCGACCTCGACGTTTCCAATCGGCCAGCGCTCCCAAACGCAGAACTCTTCAGGTGAATCCGGTTGCTTCTCAGGAAGAGCACTGAGGACAGGCTTCGTCGAGTTCGGCAGCGGTGCTCGCTGAACGGTTTGATCAGAGTGCAGCGTCGGTTGAATCTGTACCAAGCGAGTCACATCTTGCATGCCCGTCTGCTGAGCCACCAGCAAATACTCACCCAGCTTCGTTTGAGCGGCGAGCCGAAAGCCCTTGCTATAGATGAGCCGGATGGATGAGTCACCCGTCTCGGCTTTTGGATCGACAAGTTCGCTGTTCTCGAAGTCGAGTCCCATCGCAATCCGGCCATTGTCCAAAAGACGCGGCAGAAACTTCATCTTCAATCCAAACTCATGCCAGCCAGCAACCTCTGGATCGCCGGTTCGTGGAACGAAGATCGGTACCTCGCCGCCACTGAGCATCACGGCTTCTCGGCCGTTGGTCGCCACGATCTCTGGCTCGGCAAGGGACTTGCACGCGGACGAAACGTCCAGGCCGAGCAAAGTCTTTTCCAAGGGCTGTTTCCGCACCGCAAACGCTTTCACTGGCAACGGTGCAGGAGCCACAACTTTGGGACGCGGCGGCGCGAGCATGCTTCCAACCGCGTTTCCGATCGCCGCTGAAATCCAATCCGGCTGCTCTGGCTGCTTGAGCAACCCATTGCTTTTGTAGAACTCATGCACGCCGAGTTCGGATTTCGTCAAAGCTCGAAGCGCGGCGTGATTCACGTCCCAGACCTTCACGTCGAAATGAATTTGTCGCCGGTCGGCCAGTGCTGCCTTGGTCGTTGGTGGAACTGCCTCGTCCCGAACGACTGGCATTGGCGGAGCCGGCTCCGTCTGCGGCGGGTCCGCCTTCAACGTCGCTGCGAACAACAATGTCCCGACGATCCCGATCGAAAACGAATGCGAAAACATCCTGCGTGACATGGCGATTCCTTTCCTTGGAGTGCGGTGTTTCAACACCGCTTTGAATCTTTCGTTTTTGATTCGGAACACTAATCGACGCTAATCACCACTCATCCGGGCACCTTTGGTTTTCAGAATTAGCGAAGATCAGCGTCGATTAGCGTTCCCATTTCTTGCGCTGGTCCCATTTCATTCATCAACACTCGCCAGCGTTCGACGAGCTGTCGTTCGCGGTCGCGTAGTTGTTCCACGGCATCGAGCCATTTCGGATCGCTCTGCTGTTCCGCGAGTCGTTCCGCGTGATTCAGTTCGGTTCGTAGCGCGGTGAGTTCGGTTTCAATCTCACGAATCATCTCCGTGCCGTCCGAGTTCGGCGGATCAGGGAGCGGCTCGCTGACGTCGCTTTCGATCGAAGGCGGTGCGGTGTTGGAGAGGACCGTCGGCAGCGGAAGCATCACCGCCGAGACCACCGCCGCCGCGATGACTGAGCCGCTCAGCAGCCAGCGTCGCGATCGTTGGGACCACGGATCGGCGACCGGATCGGACACGAGTCGTTCGATCCGAGTCCGCAGGCTCGACGGCGATCCGACCGCCGCGAGTGCATCCGCCAGCGAGACTCCCGTCAGCCGATGTTCGGCCAACGCGGTCAAGCACCGAGCCAACGTCAGCCGCTCGACGCCGCGATCCACGGCCCATGAGTCACACAAACATTCCGCCGCCGCCGTCCACTCGCGCCGAGCAATCCGGTTCAGCGGCTGAAATCCCAACACCGTCGTGAGCACTCGCCCGATCAACAGCCACCACACATCACCCCGCACGAGGTGTCCCAACTCGTGAGCCAACACCGCTCCCAATTCCTCGCGCGGCAGAGCCTCACAACTCGGCGGCAACACAATCGTCGGCCGCCAGAGGCCAAACGCCGCCGGCTCGGTGAAGCCGGGGACGATCAGCAGTCGCACGCGCGTTCGTGGTTGCAGCTCACGCACAATCTCAACCGCTCTCCCGCGGTCAATGCGTCGAGCCTTTCGCAATCGCGATTGAAACCACATCGAACGAGCGAGCAACCACAGCACCGAAGTCGCCACCCAGGCCATCAACGCCGAAGACACGAATGCCCAAACCGGCTGCCAATCAAAAGTCGCCATCACCGCTCCGCGTGATGCGCCTTCCGTGAATTGCTCACGATCGCTTTGAAAAGTCTTCGAGCGCGGACTCTCCAAAGGCTCGTCAGGTGGAGCGATGACGGCCACCTTGGTCACTGCTTGCGAGAGGCCATCGCTCTGCCAATCGTCGTCAGGAGCAACGTCGTCGAACTGCCAAGACTCAAGAGCGTCCTGATCACCGAACTCCACAGGAAGTCCGCGGGCGGTCTTCGCCGGCTTCTCGGCGACATCTAATGAGCCGCTGGATTCTGTGGCTTCACCAACGCCTGGCGGCTGATCCAATGTGGCCTCACCGACGAGCACATCGCTCGCGGAGGGACTGCGAGTTGTCTCCGTGTCGCGAAACGTCACGGCGGCTTGGAGCCACAAGCTGGCGCACAGCGCCGTCAGCACGGGCAACACTGCCGCGAGCTTCCACAACCGCTCGCGAACCACCGGACTGCGAGGCCGAACGATCTTCATCAAACACCACGCCAAAGCCAGCAGCACCGTCGAGTGCAGCCAATACGCGATCAAGAAGTCTGCCATCATTCGCCCCCCTTCAGCTCTTGTTCTTTCTTGCGAATCAGCCGCTTGATCTCCGCGAGGTCATCGGGCGAGACATCGACACCGTCCAGCAAGCAGCAGACGAGGTCGCCGACGTCTCCGGCAAACAACCGCTCGGCGAGGTCGGTCAGCATCCGCCGCTTGACGTGATCCGGCTTGATCGCGGGCTTGTAGATGTTGACTCGCCCGTCCATGCGGTGCGTCACCTGCCCCTTGGCTTCCATTTTGGTGAGCATCGTCCCGACGGTCGTGTAAGCCAGCTCGCGATCCGGCGCGAGCGACTCGCGCACTTGGGCGACCGTCGCGTCACCCTTGTCCCACAGCACCTGCATGATGGCCATCTGCAAGTCGGCCAAGCGATGCTTCTTGCTCATCACGTCGTCTCCTCCTGAACGCCGAGTCGTAGGTTGGGACTCCGTCCCGACCCGTCGATCGGTCGGGACGGAGTCCCAACCTACGAGTCTCCTACCGAAGTGGGAGCGAAGTCTACGAATCTGGTAGGAGTCGTCAAGACGAGCTGGAGCGATGTTCGCGCAGGGCTTATCTGCCGGAACGCGCTCGCGTCCTGTTCAAACCGGAGCGAGTGCCCTGCGGCTGATGCGCGCGGTGCGAATATCAATCATCTCGATGAATCGACACCGGCGAGCCAGCCTCGAAGGATCGGCCAGCAACGTGCGAATCAGGGACTTGACAGGCAAGACAAAATGTCTAAAGTCATCACGCTTTTGATTCGCAATCGGGTCTACGCTCCGAAGAGCGTGGTCGGTTCAGCCAGTCGCTCTCTTGGTCCGCGGAGGCAACGTAGCGATGTTCCTCAAAGCCACCTGCTGGATATTGGTGTTTGTGTTGACTGCCTCGGCAGTCGTGAATGCGGATGAGCCGGCTGCCAAGCGACCGGTTGCTTCACGTTTAACGACGGAAGAACTGGCCCGCTGGATCGACGAGCGATTCGCGGCAACCTGGCAGGACTCCAAGATCGAGCCGCCGGCAATGATTGACGATGCCACGTTTTTGAAACGCACGTTTCTCGATCTGACCGGCTCGATTCCCAGCGTGTCGCAGGCGCGCGATTTCTTGGACTACACCGGCGAGCATCGTCGGGGCACGCTCGTCGATCGACTGCTCAATGATCCTCGCCGGCCGGAGAAGTATGCGGAACGGACGGCCGCGCATTGGGCGACCTTGTGGCGGCGGATGATGGTGCCGGGCAACTCTCGCGAAGCGCAGATGGCCGTCGGGCTGGAGCCGTGGTTGAAGGAGCAGTTCGCGGCCAACGTGCCGTATGACGAACTGGCCCGCAAGTTGGTCACGGCGAAGAATGATGGCCAGGCCATGATGGTGGTGAATCCTCGTCTTGGCGTTCGAGCCGGCGGGCCGACTTTGTTTTTCCAAGCGGTCGGCGGCAAGCCGGAGTCGGCGGCGAGTTCGGTGTCGCGCGTGTTTCTGGGTGTTCGCATCGGCTGCGCCGAGTGTCACAACCATCCGTTTGCCGACTGGAAGCAAACCGATTTCTGGGGCATGGCGGCGTTCTTTGCGGGGATCAAGAACGGAGCCGTTGATGATTCGCCGGTCGCTCGGATTCGGCCGGAGAATAGTACGATCGAATACACGGCCGCGTTCCTGGGTGGCGAACCGGCGAAGATCGCCAAAGGGAAAACGCCGCGAGAAACGCTGGCGGATTGGATGGTCTCGCCGAGCAACTCGATGTTCGCGGCGACGGCCGTCAATCGAGTGTGGCAGCACTTGATCGGTCGCGGGATGACCGACTCGGTCGATGATCTCGATAAGGCCTCGCCGGCCGAACGGAAGATTCTGGATGATCTGGCGAAGCTGTTCGTTGAATCGGGATATGACCTGCGCTGGCTGATCGCCGGCATCTGCAAGAGTCAGCTTTATCAGCGCGAGTGCATCGCGCTCGATGACTCAGACCCTGAACCGCCTCCCGGATTGCGGCCGATCAAGACGCTGTCGCCGGAGCAGGTTTTCAATTCATTGGAGCAAGCTTTGTCGCTGCCGGTCGCGCGAGCGGACGGAAGTGCTCGGTTCAACGGACTGCGCGATCAGTTGATCTCGCGCATGAACGAAGCGGCCTCGAATCAGCCGGATGAATTTCGAGCGGGCATCCCGCAAGCCTTGTTGCTGATGAATGGTCGATTGACGACCGAGGCGACCGACCTCGATCAAAGCCGCACGTTGCGGGGAGTGCTCGACGCTCCGTTTCTCGACACCGAGGCCAAGCTGACGACGTTGTATCTGGCGACGTTCAGCCGTCCGCCGCGAGCGGACGAGAAGAAGTTTTTGTTGGAACACATCCGCAAACAGGCTGACGGAGATAAACAAAAACAAGCCTATGCCGAGATCTTCTGGGGTCTGCTGAATAGTCCGGAGTTCGTGCTGGAGAAGTAACCCGAAGCGTGAGCGAGGGAGGATTCGGCGCGGGACCGAACCTCGCTGACGCTTCGGGTTACATCGTCCTCTAAGTTTTGCCAGCTCAATTCGTCTTTCACGGGGAGACTGCAATGTCATCGACCGATTTCACTCGACGCGATTTCGTCAAGCTGTCGCTGGCGAGCGCTTTTGGAGTGTCGTATTCCGGCTGGCTGCCGCGATTGGCTCAGGCGGCGGAGGCGGGGAGCAAGCCGAAGTCCTTTATTTTGCTCTGGATGGCTGGTGGTCCGACTCAAACCGACACGTTCGATTTGAAAATTGGACATCCCAACGGCGGGCCGTCGAAGGCGATTGAGACGGCGGTGTCGGGCATCCAGATCAGCGAGCATCTGCCGGGCGTCGCCAAGCAGATGAAAGAGCTCGCGATCATTCGCAGTCTCACGACGGCGGAAGGGGATCACGAGGCGGCGACTCGACTCATGCTGACCGGGCATCGGCCGGGACAAGGGGGCGTGAACTTTCCGAGCCTTGGTTCGCTGATCGCCAAGGAGCTGGGGGACGAGACCAATGACTTGCCGCACTACGTCAGCATTTCGCCATTTCGATTTGCCGACGTCGGCGGGCCTGGTTTTCTGGGACCGAACTATGCGCCGCTGGTCGTGTCTGGTGACAGCAGCGACCCGGAAGCCCGCGCGAATCTCTCGATCGAAAACCTCAAGCCGGCACCGGGCGTCACCAAGGAGTCGCAGGAGAAGCGATTGGAGATTTCCAAGTTTCTACAAGACGACTTCGCGAACCGCGCGAAGGGACCATCGACGAAGGCTCACAAAGCGAACTTCGATCGTGCGATGCGAATGATCGCGACAAACGCGAAGGGTGCGTTCAAGCTCGATGAAGAACCGGCGGCGCTGCGAGACAAGTACGGTCGCAATCGCTTTGGACAAGGCTGCCTGTTGGCTCGGCGATTGGTGGAGCGTGGCGTGGCGTTCGTCGAAGTGACGCTCGAAGGTTGGGACACGCACTCGGATAACTTCAACGCGGTGAAGCGGCTGAGCGACACGCTCGATCCAGCGTGGTCCACATTGATGACCGATCTGCGCGAACGAGGGTTGCTCGATTCGACACTCATCGTCTGGATGGGTGAGTTCGGCCGGACTCCGAAGATCAACGGCACGACGGGCCGCGACCACTTCCCGTTGGCGTGGTCCACGGTGCTCGGTGGTGGCGGAGTCAAAGGAGGTCAAGTCATCGGCAGCACCGGAAACGCGGGAACCGAAGTCGCCGACCGCCCCGTCAAGATCGCCGATTTGTACGCCACGATGTGCGCGGGGATTGGAGTCAGCCCGGAGAACGAAAACATCTCGCCCGAAGGCCGCCCGATTCCGTTGGTCGATCGCGGCGGCAAGGTCATCGAGGAAATCGCGGCGGTGCCGGAGAAGAAAAAGAAGGGGTAGAGATCAGAGGTCACAGCGGCAGAAGTCCGAGGTCGGAGCGATCGAGTGAATCGAGTGGACCACAAGTTGATGCGGGTGATGTGCGAACGAGTTCGCACTGTTGCCGTAGCCACGTTCGCCAGAACGTGGGGCGAGCGACGTGTTGCCCACGTTCTGGCGATCGTAGCTACCTCTGCCGCTCTGATTTCTCCTCTCCACGCGGCCGATCCCGCTCCCAGCGCCGAAGTCCGCGACGTCAT
>CAMDEA010000217.1 GCA_945893045.1 Planctomyces sp. SH-PL62 | reverse complement strand
GGCAACAACACGATCCTGGGTGGCGACGGCAACGACACCATCCGCACCGGATCGGGGAACGATGCAGTCTTCGGTGGTGACGGCGACGACCTGATCAACACCGATGGCGGCAACGACACCATCATCGGCGGCGACGGGGCCGACACGATCTTCGGTGGAGCCGGCAACGACGTGCTGCTCGGACGCGACGGAGCCGACTACATCGACGGCCAGGCAGGCCAGGACACCATCGCCGGCAACGAAGGAGCCGACACGCTCATCGCCGTCGCCGGTGAGATCGACGAGCTGTTTGCTCTGGCCTCGTTGAACAAGTTGCTGCTGGCGTCGCTCGGCATCAACCCGTGATGAGCGACGGATGTCACCAACCGCCGGCAGCGGGCCGGCGGTTGGGTGTCAGTGCGGTAGAGTCTTTGTCCGAAACAGGTGTGTTTTTTGCGCGCATCTTTTGGTGAATTGAAAATTGAGGATTGGAAATTGGAAATTGGTCGCACCAAATACTCAGCGAGCAGACCAGACTGACTCCGCGAATTTCCAATCTCCAATTTCCAATCCTCAATTTTCAATGTTGCGACGCCATCCATTCGGTTGCGGACAACGCCGGCCAGGAAAATCTTTCAGGGAGGAAATCATGTTTCACACAAAATGGCTGCAACGCTTGCAGACGGCGCTGACGGGGAACGCTTCGCGGCGCACTCCGGCGCGACGCGGTGGCAAACCAGTTCGGCCAATCAGCGTGCCGGCGGAATGCCTGGAGACACGCAGCCTCTTATCGAGTTCCACGATCTTCCTGGCGAGCGGCGAACTCAACATCGCGTTGGGAGCACACGAAAACGTGGCCGTGCAATCCATCGCCGGCAATGTCGTCGTGACAACCTCCGACGGAACCGCACCGCTGTTGCCAACTCCGAGTTTGGGAACGATCCCCGCCTCGGCTGTGAAGTCGATCGTGATTCAGGGAGGCGATGACGCCAACAGCATCGACCTGAGCAATGTCACGGCGGCGATCTTCTCGGCGCTGCGGACGATCTCGGTCAGAGCGGCCAACGGAAATGACACGATCATCGGCAGTCCCGATCTCGCCGACGATCTGTCCGGCGGCGATGGCGATGATGTGATTCAAGGTCTCGGAGGCACGGACACACTCAGCGGCGGCGACGGCAGCGACATGATCTCCGGAGGATTGGGCAACGATCAAATTGATGCCGGCGACGGCCGAGACACCGTCTCCGGCGGCGACGGCACCGACTCGATCTTTGGCAGTCACGGCGATGATCTGCTCAGCGGCGACGTTGGCAACGACACGCTCGATGGCGGCCACGGAGCCGATACGCTGATCGGCGGCGACGGCAATGACTTGGCCAACGGGAACTTTGGCAACGACCAGGTCTTTGGAGACAGCGATCTTCCCAACGTGTTGGGTACCGGCAACGACACGCTCTTCGGCGGTCCCAACAACGACATCCTGATCGGCGGCGGCGGCACTGACTTCGCGCAAGGTGACTCCGGCAATGATCTGATTCAAAGCCTGCTGGTGACGCCGTCGGGCACCGTGGGAACCGACTTGCTTGGCGATTCGCTGTTCGGCAATGGCGGCGATGACACACTCATCGGAGACAGCGGCAACGACGCGATCAACGGTGACTCGGGTCAAGACTCGATGATCGGCAATAGCGGCAACGACACACTGCTGGGCGGATCGGGGAACGACGCGCTGTTCGGTGATGCGACGGATGGAACGGGAACTCAGACCGGCGATGATTCTGTGTTGGGCCAAGGGGGCAACGACACGCTCATCGGCGGTCGCGGACGGGACGTGCTGGATGGCGGCACGGGCGATGACGTCGTCCGCAGCTTCCTCGACGTGGTGGTCCCGCCACCGGTGGCTCCCCCCGTGCCTGTGCAACCCGCTCCCTCCGGAATCGTGGCCAGCGGGTTCAGCGACGCGGTCGATAGCGGCTTTGGTTTCGACACCGGTAACCAATTCGCGACGCTCGCGGTCGGAAACGGAGACGGGAGTTTGATTCTCCCCACGAATTCGCTGGGGACGTTTTTCACCAGCATCTACGACCCGGTGGGAGCACTCACCGCCGCGAATGCCTCGTTTGAATCCGACATTTACTTCCGCGATCTGAACAGCGGATCGATGCTGCGGCAGTCGTTTGCCAACCCGACCCCGCTGGTCCCTGTGCAACCGACCAATATCTCCACGATTCGACTCAACGGGAACACCGAAGCCAACTCGTCCTTCGATCTGGGAACCTTAAACTTCGCGCTGACTCAAACTGTGCAACCGACGTTCGACGTCAACAATCTCCTCTCTGGAGCGTTACTCACTCAAAGCTATGTGGTGACGAACCTGGGGCTGGCTCCCGCGAACTTTGAATTGGATCGCTATTACGACGGCGACTTGCAGTTCGACGGTTCGATCCAAGATGGCGGCGGCCGCCTTGTCACCTCCGCCGGCGATGAAATCCTCTTTGAGACCGACCGCGGAGGCACGACCACCTCGACCACATTCGTCGGTATCACGGGCAAGGGGGGAATCATCCCCTCCGCAGGGCGGTTTGACATCGACAGGTTTCCTCTGCTCAGAGCCAATCTGGCCGCCGGTCGGCCGCTGAGAAACCTCGTCACGAACGACACCAACGGCGATCGTATCGTGGATATTCCGTATGACGTGACGCTGTCCCTGGCCAACCTCTTTAGTCTCATGCCCGGCGAAAGCGCGACTTACACGACACACTCTGTGTTCGGGAACGGTATTCCCGCCAACCTGCGACCACCCAATCAAGTCCCGCTCGCGCAAGATGACAACGCCAGCACCGTCCTGGGTGCGCCGGTCATTCTGGATATCGTCTCCAATGACACCGACTCTGATGGAGCACCGATCTACTCGACCGTCCAAATCGTGACGCAACCGGCGAATGGCACGGCTGTCAGTTTCGGCAACGGCCTCGTGAGTTACACACCGATTCCCGGTTTCTCCGGAGTCGATTCCTTCACCTACACCATCGCGGACGATCTGGGTGCCGTCAGCAATCCGGGGACCGTGACGATCAGCGTCGTCGGACTGGATGCCTCTGGCCCCGGCGATCTGATCGTCGGCGGCGATGGCAACGACACGCTGGCCGGCAGCACGGGCGATGACACGCTCAATGGTGGTGCCGGCAACGACGTGCAATTCGGCGGCCTCGGAAACGACTTGCTGCTGGGTGGTATCGGCTTGGATACGCTCGACGGCGAATCCGGCAATGACACACTCAATGGCCAGGGTGGTGACGACCTGTTGCTCGGCGGCGATGGCAGCGATGTGTTTCTGCTGGCCGCAGGAGCCAGCGGAAGCGATCTCGCCGTCGGCGGAGCGGGCTTCAATCAAGTCCAGGTGATTGGGAGCAACTCGGCCGATACGTTCGTCGTCGGTGTGCTGGACAGCAAACTCAGACTGTTTCGCGGAACGGCCTCGCTGACGATCGAATCCCAAATCGACAATGTCCTGGTGAATGGCCTGGGAGGCACCGATCTCTTCATCGTCAACAACGTGGCCTCGGCCCAGGTGGCGTCACAAGTGGTGCTCAATGGTGGCGACGGAAATGACATCCTCACGGCGCTGAACGCCAGCCTCGGCAAGATCCGTTTGGAGATGAATGGGAACAACGGCAGCGACACCATCACCGGCTCGCTGGGCAACGACGTCCTCACCGGCGGCAACGATGTCGATGTGATCAATGGTTCGTCCGGCAACGATTCGATCCTCGGTCTGGACGGCGACGACCTGCTCAACGGCGGCCTCGGCAACGACACGATCGACGGCGGCAACGGAGCCGACTTCCTCACCGGACAAGAAGGGGATGACAACCTCCGTGGCGGTAACGACGCGGATACGCTCAAAGGCTTCGCGGGCAATGACACGCTCAGCGGCGACAACGGCGACGACTTCCTGGAGGGCGCGGAAGGGAATGACTCGGTCCTCGGCGGCCTCGGTCGGGATGTCATCTCTGGCGGAGATGGCAACGATTCTCTCGATGGGGGGCAGCACAATGACACGATCAATGGCAACGTCGGCAATGACCTGATCCGTGGCTCAGATGGCGACGACATCATCGACGCCGGAGCCGGGTCCGATACGGTCCTGGCTGGCAACGGTCATGACAACATCATCGGCGGCGACGGAGATGATCTGCTGGGTGGCTTCGACGGCAACGACACGATCAACGCCGGAGCCGGCAAAGACACGTTGCTCGGCGGCGATGGCGACGACCTGCTGCTCGGCGGCAGCGACAGCGACGTCATCCTGGGCGAGGACGGCCAAGACACCATCAACGGCCAAGGTGGCTTCGACACCGTTGCCGGAAACCAAGGCCTCGACGTCATCAGCGACCCCATCGCGGAAATCCAAGAACTCTTCCGCATCGCGATCGCACAGCAGAATCTCTTGAACGTTCCCTAACGCTGGCTGCGCCCGCAACTCAAGAAGGTGAAAAATTGGTGGGTAAAAAATTCAGTCGCATTCGCTCTCAACAATTTTGGCGAATGCAACAGTCAAGGATTCTCTTTTGAATTCCTTCATGTTTCACCCAATCATTTTTCACCTTCGTCCGTTGTGACTCGCTGCCAGCTTGCAATGGACCGATTGACGACAATCACATGCGAGAGAAACACACTTGCTTCGGACAAAAACTTTAGAAAGTGTGCTGCTCCAATAGGAACTGGCGGATCTTCGAGTTGTTCTCAGTGGCAAATGTCGTCTCCCTCCGACCAAAATAGGACGAGCGGCGATTCGTCACCGCTTGGCGAATTCATTGCTCCCGTAGCTCAGTTGGATAGAGCGACGGTTTCCTAAACCGTAGGTCACAGGTTCGACTCCTGTCGGGGGTACTCTCTTGTTGCGCAGGTGTTCGTATTTGGCAGAAGGCTCACTCATCTCTGATTGGGCTGCATGAATCCTGAAGAACTCGCCCGCCGAAACATCGACCGTCAGCTTGCCGCTTGCGGTTGGATCGTGCAGGACTATCGAGAGCTGAATCTCTCGGCGGGCCTCGGCATCGCCGTGCGCGAGTTTCCGCTGGCCACGGGGGAGGCGGACTATCTGCTCTACGCCGACGCCAAAGCGATCGGCATTGTCGAGGCCAAGCCGGAAGGGCATTCGCTGACGGGCGTGGAGACTCAATCGGGGAAATACCTCGACGGGCTGCCGAGCAATCTGCCGCATTACCGATTGCCGTTGCCCTTCGCTTACGAGTCCACCGGGACCGAGACGCGATTCACGAACTATCTGGAGCAGCACGCTCGCAGCCGCGGCGTCTTCGCGTTTCATCGGCCCGAAGAATTGATTCGGCTCGTCACGCTGGATGAGCAAGTCCGTTCGCTGCTGCGCGAGATGCCGGCGCTGAATGACAAGGGGCTGTGGAAAATCCAAACGCAGGCGATCACGAATCTGGAGAAATCGCTCGCCGGCAATCGGCCGCGAGCGTTGATCCAAATGGCCACGGGCAGCGGCAAGACGTTTACGGCGGTCAATACGTGCTACCGACTCATCAAGTTCGCCAAGGCGCGGCGCATCCTGTTTCTGGTGGACCGCAACAACCTGGGCAAGCAGACGCTCAACGAGTTTCAGCAGTTCATCAGTCCGTACAACGGCTACAAGTTCACCGAGGAATACACGGTCCAGCAACTCAAGACGAACACGATCGACCCGGCCGGCAAGGTCTGCATCACTACGATTCAGCGGCTGTACTCGATGCTTCAGGGCGAACCGGACTTCCTCGAAGAGAACGAAGAAGGCTCGCTGTTCGAGACCGAGACGTCGCTCATCAAGGAGCAGTTGCCGGTCGTCTACAACGCGAAGATTCCGATTGAGACGTTCGACTTCATCGTCGTCGATGAGTGCCATCGCTCGATCTACAACCTGTGGCGGCAGGTGCTGGAATACTTTGATGCCTTTCTGATTGGCCTGACCGCGACTCCCACGACGCAGACGATTGGCTTCTTCAATCGCAATCTCGTGCAGGACTACACGCACGAGAAGGCCGTGGCCGATGGCGTCAACGTCGGCTACGACGTGTACCGCATCGAGACGCAGATCACGCAGGGCGGAGCCACACTGACGAAGCAACCGGGCGTGTTCGTGCCGCATCGCGACCGCCGCACGAAGGCCATCAAGTACCAGGAACTCGACAACGACCTGACCTACGCGCCGAACCAGCTTGATCGCGACGTCGTGAACAAGGATCAAATCCGGCTGGTCATCCGCACGTTCAAGGACCGGCTGCCGGAGATCTTTCCCGGTCGCGAGGAAGTTCCCAAGACGCTGATCTTCGCCAAGACCGACCAGCACGCCGAGGACATCGTCGCCATCGTGCGTGAGGAATTTGCACGGGGCAACGAGTTTTGCCAGAAGATCACCTCCAAGAGCCACAAGCCGGACGAACTTCTGAATCAGTTTCGCAACTCGTACAACCCGCGCATCGCCGTGACCGTGGACATGATCGCCACCGGCACCGACGTGAAGCCGCTGGAGTGCCTGCTCTTCATGCGAAACATCCGCTCGCTGTCGTACTTCGAGCAGATGAAGGGGCGCGGCTGCCGGATCATCAATTCCGATGCGCTGCAAATGGTGACGCCCGACGCAAAGAGCAAAACGCATTTCGTGATCGTCGATGCGGTCGGAGTCTGCGAAGAAGAGAAGACGACCACGAAGCCGCTCGACCGCAAGCCGTCGGTGCCGCTGGAGAAGATCTTGAACCTCGTCGCCGCCGGGGCTGCCGATGCCGATTTGGTTTCGACGCTCGCCGCGCGGCTGGCTCGGCTCGATCGGGAATTGGACGACGACGAACGGCAATCGCTGACTCAGACGGCGGGCGGCAAGGACTTGGCCCTGCTCAATGCCGAGCTACTACAGAGCCTCGACCCGGACGAAGTCGCCGCCGACGCGCAAACGAAATTCCAACTCCCGCCCGATCAGCCGCCGACCGAGCAGCAACTCGACCAAGCCGAGCAGGACCGGATGCGGCAGGCATTGAAGCCGTTCCACAATCCAAAACTGCGAGACGCCGTTCTGAACCTCAAGCGTTCGCACGAGCAGGTCATCGACGAGCAAACGCCGGACACGCTGTTGCGAGCCGGCTTCGATACCGCATCGAAAGAGAAGGCGCAGTCGCTGCTGACCAACTTCCGCAAGTTCCTCGACGACCACAAAGACGAAATCGAAGCGTTGCAGATCTTGTATTCGCGACCGCATCGAGCCGGCTTGAGGTACAGCCAGGTCAAAGAACTGGCCAAGGCGATTCAGCAGCCGCCGCACTCGCTGCACCCCGAACGGTTGTGGCAAGCCTACGAGACGGTCGAACCGGACAAGGTTCAGGGCCACGGCGGCAAGCAACTGGTGGATGTGGTTGCGCTCGTGCGTCACGCCCTCGACCCGAACACGCTGTTGGCCCCGATCGGCTTGACGGTGGCCGAGCGGTATCAGCAGTGGCTCGCCGAGCAATCGGCCGCCGGAGTGACTTTCACGGCGGATCAACGACGGTGGCTGGATGCGATCAAAGATCACATCGCCGCCAGCCTCGCCATCGACCGCGAGGATCTGGATGAAGTCCCGTTCAACCAGATCGGCGGACTGGGCCGAGCGTATGAACTGTTCGGCGAGCAGCTCGCGGACATTCTGGAAGAACTGAATGCGAGGTTGGCTGCATGAATGAAGCACGAACCACAATCATTGTTCCAGCGTCGTTCGTCTGCGACCCTCTCGTTTGCATGTCTTCCGCCCCAAAGGGGCGAGATTCGATAGCCCAGGCCGCAGGCCTGGGAACGCGGTATCGTCATCACGCCGCAAGCCCCAACGGGGCGCAACTTGCAACAAGGAACTCTCGCCATGCCACAATCCTTGGCCAACGTGTTATTGCACATCGTCTTCAGCACAAAACATCGCACGCCATTCCTCAAGACGAAAGAACTTCGCGAGGGAATGAACGCCTACATGGTCGGCACCCTCCGCAACATCGATTGCCCGTCGCTGATCGTGAACTGTGTCGAAGACCATTTGCATTGTTTGTGTCAGTACTCGCGAACGATCACGATTGCCGATCTGATCGAACAGATGAAGACCTCGTCCTCCGCCTGGATCAAGACGCAGTCACCCGATGTGAAAAACTTCTATTGGCAGTCCGGCTACGGCGCGTTTTCCGTCAGCCAGTCGAACGTGGACCAAGTGAAGACCTACATCGCCAACCAGGAAGAACATCATCGCAAGGTGACGTTTCAGGAGGAGTATCGCGAGTTCCTCCGCCGTCACGGTCTCGAATGGGACGAACGATACGTGTGGGATTGATTGGATTGGGATTGGTTGGATCGCGGTTCGCATTGCGGTTCGCCCCAACGGGGCGAGATTCGATAGCCCAGGGCAACGCCCTGGGGGACGATCCGTCAGTAACCATCAGCCCCAACGGGGCGCGATTCGCGAATTGCATTTCGTGTGTGATTGCACCACGTAACGAGTCACGCCCCGTTGGGGCTTTGGCGTTCGTCGTGACCGTGCCCCAGGGCTGCGCCCTGGGCTATCGAATGCCGCCCCGTTGGGGCCATGAACGGAACGCGAGGTTGGCGGCATGAGCGACGCACCGACCACCATTGTTGCTCCGTTCGATTTCATTCCATTGCGGTTCGCCCCAACGGGGCGCGATTCGATAGCCCAGGGCAACGCCCTGGGTGGCAATCCGCCAGCGACCATCAGCCCCAACGGGGCGAGATTCGTGATTCGCGTCGTGTGCGTGATCGCGCCGCGTAACGAGTCACGCCCCGTTGGCGCTTTGGCGTTCGTCGCGACCGTGACCCAGGGCTGCGCCCTGGGCTATCGAATGTGGCCCCGTTGGGGCCGAAGACGCGGATGCCACACCAACGCGCGGTCCGCATTGCGGTTCGCCCCAACGGGGCGAGATTCGATAGCCCAGGGCAACGCCCTGGGTGGTGAGCACGCATCAACCGGAAGCCCCAACGGGGCGCGATTCGTGAACCGTGTCGTGCGTGCGATCCGGCGAGGTGACGAATTACGCCCCGTTGGGGCTTGGGCGATCGTTGTGACCGTTCCCCAGGGCTGCGCCCTGGGCTATCGAATCCGGCCCCGTTGGGGCCAAGAACAATCGCGTGCGACGCCACACCAGATCGGCG
>CAMDEA010000216.1 GCA_945893045.1 Planctomyces sp. SH-PL62 | reverse complement strand
GAACCGTATGCGGCCACGACCCAAGACGACGTTCCGCATCCGCACGTCCAAGGCCAAGCGCTGTGTGAAGGGGATGGCAAGGCGGCAATTCGCTCCGCGTTGCAGCAAGGACGGCTGTGCGACTTCTTTCTGCTCGTGACTCAGATTTTACAGACGTACAACGCCGGCAGCGCCTACGTCCGGCTCGAACAGTGGACGGGAGGCTCTTGCTCCGACTGTGGCGATACGGTCAATGGCGATGACATCTGCTCCTGCAACCGCTGTGGAAGCACAACTTGCTACGAGTGCTCGTGCGGTTGCGCCAAGTGCGACGACTACTGCTGTTCCGAATGCCGTGGTCGATGCCACGGCTGCGATGAAACCCATTGCCGTGGCTGCTTGTCGGGTTGCCCCGATTGTGGCCACGACTTCTGTGAGGAGTGCTTACTCGATGAACGATGCGAAGACTGCCGAGAGACGGCGGACGAAACCCCGCCGGTGGCTGAGACACTCGAACCCGTACCACAACCCGCGCCCGCACCAGCCGACGTTGCGATTCAGCCCGACGGCGTGGGCGAAGCTGTTGTTCCTGCGAGACCTCGGCCCGACCGAAGTGGGTGGCTTCGGGATTTCAGCGGCCGACGATTGTCTGAGTATCGAAGACGTGCAACTCGTGCGACAAAGTTGCACCTCCGTGACGGTTCACTTCGACGATGCCGCCGTCGCCGACTACTTCGATTCGCAAGTTGATCAAGGCTTGCAACCATCACGCTTTGGCCGCGTCTGGATTCACACGCATCCCGGCTCATCCGCGACACCCAGCCTGCGTGACGAAGAGACGTTCGCTTGCAGCTTCGGCTCCGTCGATTGGGCGGTCATGTTCATCCTGGCTCAAGAAGGCCAAACGTCTGCGCGACTGCGATTCAACATCGGTCCCGGCGGTTCGCTGGAGATTCCGGTCGGCGTCGATTTCAGCCGCGATTTTTCTGCCAGCAATCAAGCCGATTGGAAAGCCGAATACGAGCGATGCGTCCTCCCGCCTCAACCGCGACCGCCTGCCATCATTGATGACTGGCCTGCGGACACCGTTCCGCGCACCAATGAATTCCTCGACGAAGAGTGGGCCGACCTCTTCGGCTGGCCTGACGACGAGCGAGAGCTTGCCTATGGGCACGAAGAGTTCAACCCGTCCGAGCCATTCGCGGAGGTGGTCCATGTCTGACACCGCGCACCGCTTCGAGCGACAGGCGGACCTCGTGCCACAAAACCGACTGCAAGAACTGCTCGTGACCGTGATCGGCGTCGGAGCAATCGGTCGCCAAGTCGCTCTGCAACTCGCGGCTATCGGCGTCCGTCGCCTGCAACTGATGGACTTCGATCACGTCGAAGCCACCAACGTCACGACCCAAGGCTATCGAGCGGCCGACATTGGCCAATCGAAAGTCTCCGCAACCACTAACGATGTCCGACAGATTGATGCCACCGTCGAGGTCGAGGCGGTCGAGGACCGCTTTCGGCCGAAGCAGCAAATCGGCGAAGCGGTCTTCTGCTGCGTCGATTCGATCTCCGCGCGCTCGGCGATCTGGAAAGCGGTGGCCCCGACGTGCCACTTCTGGTCCGACGGCCGAATGTTGGGCGAGGTCATGCGAGTCCTGACCGTGACAGACTCGTCGGACCGCGACCATTACGCTACGACGCTGTTCGACCAAACCGAAGCCGAACCAGGCCGCTGTACCGCGCGCTCGACGATCTACACTGCCAACGTCGCGGCCGGACTCATGCTGCATCAATTCGCCCGCTGGCTCCGCAGCCAGCCCGTTGATCGCGATCTCACGCTGAACTTGCTCGCCAGCGAATTCAGCGCGCTCTAATTTCCACTTCCTCGAATGTCTTCCAGCGCGAGTCACGTTCTCCAGCCACAAGGCCGGCGAACGTGGCTCGCGCTTTTTTGTTTGTTCTCTCCACTTCCATTCTGAAAGGACCATTTCATGCCCGGACTCAGTGTCAGCGAAAAGAACCATTGGAAAGAGCGGCTCTCGAAACGGATCGACAAGCGCATCGAAGCCATCGCCGCCGAAGACCCGAACTTGCTCGAACGAGTCAAACGTGACGCCCACGACCGCGCGATGCAGTCGCTCAACCTCGCCGACTTACAGGCTGAGATTGACCGGCTCGAACGCGAGGAAGAAGAACTGGAAAAGCGCGAGCGCGTCCTGAACCGCACAATGCTCGCCCGCGTGCGCGGCGTGCCGCTCGAAACCATCGACGAGCTGTCGGTCTATCAGTCCGGCAAGCACAACCACGAAGTCCAAGCCGCCATCACTCGTCGGCAAAATGTTCACGAAGACGAACTCCTGACGGAGAGCGAGATCGGCCGGCGCATCCTGAATCTGCGCGTCGAGAAAGATGGTCTCCTTGATTCGGTTTGGCTCGCGAGTTCGCCCAAGCAGATCAAGGATCTCTGGTCAAAGGTCGCCGAGTTGCTTGGCGACGAACCGACACAACTCCAACGCGATGCGATGGCGATTGCTCCCGTCGAAGATTGATGACGGGGGTTGAATCAATTCAAAGCAGCCGCCAAACAGCCGTCATGGAGGACGGCTGCTTCTTCTCAATCCTGTTTCGCAGCGTAAAGCCGGCCATCGCGTTCTTGCGCATGACCTAGTGCGACAGCCTGGAGCAGTTCTTGTTCGATCAAGTCACGAAGCGTTGCACTTGTGAGCTTGATCCCCAGGAGACGCGAGGCCGTAGTCACAACCTCATTCCGAGTCGCCCCGACGTGATCGTTTACCAACCGAACGACTGCCGCTCGAATTTCCGTACGCGGTAGATATTCTGGCTTGCGGAGATTCGGCAATCCGATGTTCTCACGCGATCGAATGCGAATCTCCGATTGATTGCTCGCATGGAAAAACTCACCGTCGGCGACGGCCATTCCCTTCGCGGCGGCGATGTCGAGCGCGGCCTGAACCTTCCGGACAACTTGGCTTCCAGCACGTTGAAGTCCCCAAAGAGTGGCAACACGACGGGCAACTTCGTCGCGATGGATTGGACCTTCGATTTCCAAGACTCGAATCGTGACGTTTAACAATGACTCAAAGGGAGCGTCGTGTAACGATGCCGATGCGGATACCGTGAAGTCGGCGATTTGATAGGGAACAGCGATTTCACCAACATTGTTGGAGCCAGCCTTCGTGGGTGACTCGCGTTGAATAAGATCCCCGCCGTTCGGCTCACTGGGTTCGACGGCCGGCTGTTTTGGTTTGGTAGTGGACCATTTGACTTTGGCTTCTTCGATCGCGGCGAGTGTCTTGCGAAGCTGCTCGTCTGGCCGGTGGAACCAGTCGGCGCTCCAGATGCGGTGAATGATCCACCCCCTGTCTTCCAGCACCAGTTGCCGCAGCCGATCACGATCCCGTGCGGAACGAGCAGAGTGATAGGTCGCTCCATCACACTCGATTCCGAGCAGATACCGGCCCGGACATTCGGGATCGACAACCGCCAAATCAATCCGAAATCCGGCTGTTCCGACTTGGCAATTCACGGTGTAGCCAAACTCTTCCAGACGCTTGGCCACTTCACGCTCGAAATCGGAGTCGAATGACTGACCAGTGGGGCGAGGCGTTTCGAGTTCACCGGTCTCCGCAAAGCGAAGGAATGTCTTGAACGCGGCTGCTCCACGCGATTGGGCACGGGCGAGGTCGATCTCGTCGGACTTGATCGAACTAAAAACCTCGCATCGAACCTTGGCGCGGCTGATCAACACATTGAGCCGACGTTCTCCGCCATCTGATGAAAGCGGACCAAAATTCATCGCCAGGAATCCGTTCGCATCCTTGCCGTATCCCACGGAAATCAAGATCACGTCACGCTCATCGCCTTGGATGTTTTCCAGGTTCTTCACAAAGAACGGTTCCAGCCGTCCCGTGGCAAAGAAATCTTCGACCCCGCCACCCTCACGGCGAAGCAATTCGAGTTCATCCAAGATGGCGTCTCGCTGAGCCACCGAGAACGCGCCGACGCCCAACGAGAGATCAGGTGTCGTCCGAGCGTGCTTCATCACGGCACGGGCAACGGCTCGCGCCTCAATGCGATTTGTCGCCGAGCCACCACGGTCGAAAACACCGTTCGGGACAAAATGAAATTGCAGCCCTTGCTCCTCCGAGACTGTATTTGGACTCGGAACAACAAAGAGCCGGTCCTCATAAAACTCGCGATTCGAGACCGCAATGAGCGAATCGTGGCGGCTGCGATAATGCCAGCGCAGCATTCGTTTTGGCATTCCTTTCGCGACACACGCACCAAGAATACTTTCCAGGTTGCTGAGACTTCCGTCGTCCGAGTCATCCTCGTCGAGCATCTTGGAGAAAAACCGCGTCGGCGGAAGCTGCATTTCGTCGCCAACGACAACGAATTGCTTCGCACGAGCAACAGCGCCCATCGCATCGACGGGACTGACTTGGCTGGCTTCGTCGATGACCAGCAGATCAAAGGCCAACTTTCCGGGCTCCAGAAATTGCGCGATCGAGATCGGGCTCATCATAAAGACCGGCTTGATCGCTTGAGCGGCGCGACCAGCTTCAGAAAGCAGGTGACGAATGGGTTTGTGGTTCCGCTTTTTAGCAATCTCTTCCAAGATGATTTTCATTTCGCCAATTCGATCAGCGCCTTTCGGAATGGCATCGAAGTGCGCGGCAGCTACCTCTTGGCGCGCGAGTTCAATTCGCCGTCGGTCCAAGTTCCGGAACTCGTTGACCCAACGACTGAACTCGCCGCCATCGAACGAAGCGAACTCGCGATGCTCATCAAGAACGTGCCGGATGAGCGTTTCGTAATACACGACGCGAAACTGCTCGATGGCGGCATCGGCCGTAATACTGCCGTCGTGCAACTGATTCCCAAACGACTCCAGGCCCTTCGAGTTCAACTGTCCGCGACGAATTCGATAACCAATCCATTTGGAAAGCTCTTCGGTACAACCCAAACATTTTTCGACGCGGGCGTGCAACTCGGACAACGGAATGGAATCGAGTTCACTCTGAGAAAATGCCATCGCGAGGTCCAACGCCAATAGCCGGATGACTTCCTGCCATTCACGCTTGATCGTTGCGACTCGCTCTTGCAAATGGTCACGCAGCGGACGACATGTTGCCACGTCGTCGATTTTTCCGAAGACTTCGCGATATCGTTTTGGCAGTTGCATTTTTCGACAGTCCGCATCCCATTTGAGGATCGCTGCGAGCTTGTCCCAGTCTGATCTCGGCCCTTTCCAGAAAATTCCAAACGCATCGCGACCAACTTGGCCGAGGTCCGCATCCGGCGATAAAGCTCGTTCGGCTCGTTGGACTGCCAGAACGGTATCGACAATCTTCAGTCGATCGTCAGGTGATTTCGGGAATTCGAACGCCAGGATTCCTTTGAGCGTGGCACAGGCTGCACGATATTCGCTTCGGAACCAGCGGAACCAACAGCGGCCGTGTGCGGCCAAATGCCGACGACATTCCGAGAGTTGGGTTTCCCAAGCCACATCCGCAACCGTTCTCGCGAGCTCGCTGCGCCCGCGCGCAATCGACAAGCCCAAACCGACAACCTCGTCGATGTCGTCCGCTCGATTCATCCAGACTTCATGACCGATTTGTTGCCGATCCAGCGGCGGTGCTTCCACGAACTTGCTGGCAAGATTCGCCAACGATGTTGCCGAGGCAAGCGTGACCCCGTCGTTTCCAAACTTCGCTTTCATCAAAAGCATCAACTGTTCCGCACCATTGATCGCTTCTTTCATCGCCGTGCCGAGCGAAGTCAGTCGAGTCGTCAAGAACTTCACGTTGCTGGGAAGCAACGGGCCATCCAGTCCCACGCCGCGCCACGGATGCTCATTGGGCGGTCCAAGTTCCTTGAGGTGCCGGACCATTTCCGCCAGCAGCGATTGCCGCTCTTGAAAATCGGGACGCGACCACTTCAACGGTTCTGTCAACGTGAAGCCGGCCGGCACAACGTCGTCCGCGTAGAGATGAACAAGCTCACCCAAAATCTGATACGGCGTGAGTTGAGATGGCTTCAGCGGCGTGTTCATCAACTTGGCATGAGCATTCAGCCTGTCACGCACAGCCTGCAATGACTCCGCTTGTTGGGTAACGCCGTCCGTCTTTGGCCGCGTCAGTTCAAGCGTCCGCTTCAAATCGGCGAGGACCGATTTCTTGTTGGCTTTGTGGCTGTGGAGTTCCAAGCACATCGGCCCCAACCCAACGCCTTCCAGTCGTCGCTTGACGACGTCCAAAGCCGCCATCTTCTCGGCAACAAATAGGACTCGCTGACCTTGCTTAACCGCCGTGGCGATCAAATTCGTGATCGTTTGAGACTTCCCCGTTCCCGGCGGCCCCTGGACGACCAGATGCCGTCCGCGTCGCACTTCTTCAATCACAAGTGACTGCGAACTATCCGCGTCGGTGACGTGAATCATGTCCAGAGGTTGGAGCACATCATCGACGAAGCCATCGTCGGGACAGATAGGCGCATCGTGCGGAAACCCATCTTCAAGCAACTCGCGGAGCAATGGCTGCTGACCCAAGGGACTTTCCTGGGGCCATGTTTCGGGCTTGAGATCACGATACATCAGGAACTTGGCGAACGAAAAGAACCACAACACGATATCGTTCCGAATCACCTGCCACCGAGGCTGAACCTTGATCGCTTGCTCAACCGCATCGAAGTACGCCGCGGGAGAAAGTTCTTCCGCATCAGGGACGTTCGGAAGCGCGATACCAAACTCGGAATCACCCAGCTTTGCTTGAAGCGACAAATTGGTCGCGATGTCCTCGTCGCGAACACGAAGCCGGAATCGTGATGACGCCGTTTGCCGCTCCAAATCAACGGGAATGAGCAGCAACGGCGCGAACCGTTCTTTGTCCGACGTTGGCGACTCAAACCATTTCAGAAATCCGACGCTCAGGTACAAGATGCTGACGCCCTGCTCTTCTTCAAAGGTCCGCGCGTCGTAGTACATCGCCAGCAATCGCTTCTGAAGCCCTTCGGATGTGAGCCGCGTCTGCAAAAAAGAATCGGTGTGCCGTTCCACTGGCTCGCCCGCCGATGCAGCGTCGGCATCTGGCTGCGATAACGCAACTTCGTCTTCTTGCGTCTCAGACTCTTCGTCGTCCCCATCCCTGCCGGGACGAAATGACATTGCTTTTTTCTCATGCACCAAGAGCCGGAACACTTCGTCGGCGCGTTCATCGACAATGTCGATGCGCCTCGTTCTGGACTTTCCACGCGGCGTGTTCAGCAAACGATTGCGCGCTGAAGTATCGAGCAACTCTTTTCGTGACGATGCCAACTTCTGCTCAATCACGGCTGTTCTTTCGGCATGGCCTTGACGCTCGGAATCGACCCAGGAATGACAATGATGATGTTATCAAGGTCGATGAATCTCGAAACCAACTCGACTTACTCCCCTGGAATTGGAGAATCCTCATGACCGGAACCTGCACACGTCCCCGGACTGCCACGCGGGGCCCTGCAACCTCGCCGCGAAATGCTCAATCACAGCCACGAACAACGGCCGAACTGACCAATGAATTGTCGGCACATACCATCGCAAATCCCCCATCAGTGCCACCAGCAGCACGAAGCAGTTGGTCGGGAACGCTGAAGCTCGGCGCGATCACCGTTCCGTTGAAGGGCTACTCGGCCGCTGTGACTCAGCGCGACAGCCCGCTGCACTTGGTCCATGCGGGATGCGGCAGCCGCATTCAGCAGCCCAGACGATGCCCGAAGCACGGCGAGATTTCGTCGGAACAGATCGTCAAAGCATTCGAGTTCGCGCCAGACGATGACATCGTGCTCACGGAAGAAGAGCTGAACCAACTCAAGGCCAACGACGACCAGGTCATTCACATCGAACGCATGTTGTCAGCCCGACAATTGGACCTCTTCCTGCTGTCGGGGCGGACGCTCAATTTGATTCCCGCGCACGCGGCGGCGGCCGACGCCTATCAACTGGTCATCGCCGCGTTCGCACGAGCCGATGAATGGGCACTCGGTCGCTTGGTGATGTCGGATCGGCAGCAGCTCATCGGGCTGCGAGTCGTGGATCAACGCTTGGCTTTGCACGTCCTTCATTGGCCGGCGCAATGGCGTGCTTGTCCCGCATTCGAGGCACCCAAGCCACCAACGCTCACCGATGTCGAACGCCTGTCGGCGTCTCTCGCCCCGCTGCGGAAATCCCTTGAATGGTCCGCTTTCCAAGATGACTTCGACCAGAAACTCACCGACTTGGTGAGTCGGAAGCTGGCGGCACGTCAGCGCGGCAAACCGACAGTCGTCGTCAAAGGCGAGCCGACCAAATCCACACCGCGCCGAACCACAACGCCACGCTCCGGTCGCGCGGCGTGACAACATTCTCTCGGAGGTTCAGGTCTTCATGACAAACAACTCGGTTTCTTCGCGTCCGGTCGAAGCCGAGGGCTACTCGGTTTCGACATTTCGACTTCGACGCCGGACACCCGGCACGTTTGTCTTGGTGCCGTTCCCAAAAGGTGGCCGATCCATTCGTTGCCAAGGGCAACTCGAAGGGGCAGCAGCGGTGATCTTGGCGAATTGTCCGCTCGTGGAACTGATTCATGAACAGCCGTTTCAGATTCGGTACGCCTGGCGCGAGACACCGTTAGGTCCGGAGATTCGGCTATTGGATCAGCACAATGCGGCGCGACCGGCCGTGCCGTGGCGATGCTCCTATATCGTTCCCGACTTTCTGGTTCGCATGGCGAGCGGTATCACTCGGCTGATCGAGGTCAAACCGTTCGACAAGCTGCCCAAGCCGGACGTTCAACGAAAACTTTCCGTCGCACGATGCTTCGCCGAACAGAACGGTTGGAGTTTTCACGTCCTCACGGAGCGGGAACTCCGGCGCGATCCGTTGCTGGGCAATTTACGTTTGCTGAGCCGCTATCGACGGCTCATGACCGACGCCGAGATCTGCGAGCGGATTCTCACGCTTGTCGCGGAACAACCAACTTCGATCAGTGACGTCTGTGTGCGTGTTCGTTTTCCGGATCGCCTGCATGAAGTCCGAGCAGCGGTTCTGCACTTGGTCGTCACGGGGCGGCTCGACATTGATCCGCGCTATGAACCGATTTCCGATTCCACTCTTCTCTATCCGGGAGGTTCGATCTTATGGGAACCATTCGACTCGGTATGGGGACCGAGTGGCTC
>CAMDEA010000215.1 GCA_945893045.1 Planctomyces sp. SH-PL62 | reverse complement strand
CTCTGCGTGAGGCCAGATTTCACGCAGAGGCGCAAAGCTCGCAGAGTGCAGAGTAAGGACAGTCCAAAGCGGTGCTGACACACCGCACTCCAAAGGAATGTCATGTCCGAACCACTTGTTTTTCTCAACGGCCAGTTGATCCCCGCCTCACAGGCGAGTTTGAAAATCTATGACGCTGGTGTTGTGCTCGGTGCGACCGTGACCGAGATGACTCGGACGTTTCGGCATCAACCGTTTCGGTTGGAGGATCATGTCGCGCGGTTGTTTCGGTCGCTGAAGTATGTGCGGCTCGACATCGGGATGACTCCAGAACAACTCGTCGCGGCGTCGCGCGAGTTGCTGGCGAACAACACCAAGCTGATCGCTGCTGATGACGAACTTGGATTGATCCATTTCGTGACGGCGGGCGAGTACGGCTCGTATGTGGCTGTGCCGGGAACCCCGGTGCGAACTGGGCCGACGATTTGCATGCACACGTTTCCGCTGCCGTTCGCGCTCTGGGCCGAGCGGGTGCAGAGCGGTGCCCATGTCGTCACGCCGAGCATTCGGCATGTCCCGCCGCAGTGCTATGACCCGAAGATGAAGTATCGCAGCCGCATGCACTACTTCCTCGCCGATCAAGAGGCGCGGCTGGCCGATCCGCAGGCGCTCGCGCTGTTGCTCGACCTCGACGGCAACGTAACCGAAACCAGCGGCGCGAATTTTCTGATCGTTGAGAACGGCACGATCGTCTCGCCGACGCTGCGTAACACGCTGCCGGGGATCAGCCGAGCAACCGTCATCGAACTGGCCGCAAAGCTCGGCATTCCGTTTGTTGAACGCGACATTCAAGTCCATTCGGTGATGAATGCCGACGAAGCGTTTCTGTCGAGCACGCCGTATGGCTTGTGCCCGGTCACGAAGATCAACGGCGTGGCGATTGGCGATGATCGGCCGGGGGTGGTCTATCGGCGGCTGATGTCGGCGTGGAATGAGTTGGTCGGGATGGACATCGCGGCGCAATTCACCTCGCGAATCGACGGCTGAGCGGCACGGCGCTAGCCGCCGGTGATTCGTGGATTGTCGCCCGCCTCCACCGGCGGCTAGCGCCGTGCCGCTCAACAAGACCGATTCAAACGACCGGACTCCGCAGCGTGCCGATCTGTTCGATCCACGCTTCCATCACGTCGCCCGCTTTCAAAAACTTGCCCTTCGCGTGGCCGACTCCGGCGGTAGTACCGGTCGAGATGATGTCTCCCGGCACGAGCGTCACGAACGACGAAATGAACTCGATGATCGCCGCGACCGGGAAGACCATCTCGGCAGTTGATCCGTCTTGTTCGACACCGCCGTTGACCTTCAGCGTCATGTGCAGCGTCTGCGGATCGGCCAGTTCGTCGGCCGGCAGGACGCACGGCCCCATCGGGCAGAAGGTGTCGTGCCACTTGCCGTGCAGCCAATCGAAGAAGCCATCTTTCTCGCGCTGCGTGCGGCCGGGGTTCGGTCGGAATTTGCGGTCAGAGATGTCATTCACGACGGTGTATCCGGCAACATAGTTGAGCGCGTCGGCTTCTTTCACGTTCTTCGCCGTGCGGCCGATGATCACGCCGAGTTCCAATTCCCAGTCAATATGATTGGGCGAGACCTCCGGGATGCGAACTGGGTCGCCGGGATTGGTCAGCGTCGTGAGTGGCGGCTTCATGAAGACGTACGGAAATGTCTGAGCCCGCTCGGTCGCTTTGCCGCCTCCTTCTTCGATGTGCTTGGAATAGTTGCCGGCCAGCAACAACAACTTGGATGGCGCTGGAACAGGGACAAGCAACTTGACCGAGTCGGCGGGAACTCGCAGCGCGGCGAGATCGCTGGCAGGCAATCGGCCGAGTTGTTGCTGAATGCTCTGCAAGGCTGACCGTTGAACGCCACCCGGCAAGACCGCAAGCAAACTTTCTTGGGAAGGACAGGCCACCCCCAGCTTCGTGGCAGCAGCGGCCAACGGGATCACAGTGGAGTCTTCAAAGAAGCCAAGCTGCGTGGACTGATTCCATTCGATTCGACAAAGGCGCATGAGGAGTTCCTTGTGTGAAAGAGTTTCGGGTGTTGCGTCATTCGTTAGCCACGAAGTGGCGGCGGAATTTAGCCGTGGGCGCGAGCCCACGGAAAAGATGAGGAATCCGTTCGAAAGCCCTGAAGGGGCGACGCTAAATTCCGTCCGTGAAATCGAGTGTCGCCCCTCCGGGGCTTTATGGTCTTGTTGGCGACGAAACCGGGGGTTTCACCCCCGGCTAGACTCCGTCGCCGCTTCGCGGCTGAAGACAGCACAATATCATCAACTCGACGTAAGCACTTCGCGGACGACGTTGCCATGCACGTCGGTCAGACGGAAATCTCGGCCGCTGAAGCGGAACGTCAGCCGTTCGTGGTCCAGGCCGAGCAGATGCAGAATCGTCGCGTGCAAATCGTGCATCGTGCAGATGTTTTCGACCGAGTGCATACCGAGGTCGTCGGTCGCGCCGTAGATCGTGCCGCCGCGAACGCCTCCGCCAGCGAGCCACACAGAAAAGCCTTCGGGGTGATGATCGCGACCGTCTCGGCCGGCGGAGTGCGGTGTGCGGCCAAACTCGCCGGCCCAGACCAGCAGCGTTTCCTCGAACAAGCCGCGTTGCTTGAGGTCGGTGATGAGTCCGGCAATCGCCTGATCGGTGTCGAGCGCGTTCTTCTCGTGACCGGCTTTGAGATTGCCGTGCTGATCCCAAGTTCCGTTCGACGCGCCGGGCGGGCAGGTGATCTCGACGAAGCGGACGCCCGATTCGATCAGCCGGCGTGCTCGCAAGCATTGGATGCCGTACAGCCGCTGCGATGGAACTTTCGAGTCGATGGCATACAGCTTTTGGGTGGCTTCGGTCTCGCGGCTCAGGTCGAGCAGATCGGGAACGAGCGACTGCATCCGGAACGCCATCTCGTAGTTCTTGATCGCCGCATCAACATCGTCATCTCCGCCGAGCGACCGCGAGAACGCTTCGTTCTGTCCGCGCAGCAGGGCGAGCTTGGCAAGTTGAATGCGCGAGTCCTTGTCCGCCGGCTGGATATTGTCGATCGGCGTCCCGTCGGCCGCGAGCAGCGTCGCTTGATGATTCGCCGGCAGGAAGCCGTTTGAGTAATTCTCCATTCCGCCGCACGGGACGACTCCGAAACTGAGCACGACGAACCCCGGCAGGTTCTGGCTCTCGCAGCCGAGTCCGTAATTGACCCACGAACCAAGGCTCGGCCGGCCGGCGTTGTTCGAGCCGGTGTGGAGGAAGAGCACTCCCGTCGAATGGATCGGCAGATCGGCCTTCATCGAACGGATCACAGCGAGATCGTCGGCATACGTCGCAATGTGCGGAAACAAGTCGCTGATCGGCATCCCGCTGTCGCCGCGCGGTTGGAATTTCCACGGGCTCTTTAACCATTGGCGATTGCCGTTCGCGGTCGGGTTCTTCGATTCCGTGAACGGCTTGCCGTCGAGCTCATCCAGTTTCGTTTTTGGATCGAACGAATCGACGTGCGAAACTCCTCCGTCCATGAAGAGGAAGATCACGTTCTTGACGCGCGGAGCGAAGTGCGGCGACGGCAAACGTTGAGCAGCGGGCTTGGGAGAGGCCGCGCGAGTTTCAGCCAGCAGACCAGACAACGCGAGTAGACCAAAGCCGTTCGCCGCGGAGGCAAGCATCTCACGGCGCGTCACCGCCACGGGTCGGCGTCCTGGGCAGCCGCAGGTCAAATGCTTTTGGGTGTTGGTCATCACGTGGATTCCGAATGATTGCCGTACCGCGACCGTCAGGGTGCCGCCAATGTTCTCGCCGCAGGCCGCTCCCTGACGGTCGCGGTACGGCTGCGAGAATCTTCAAGGAATGTAAATAAACTCGTTGACGTTGAAGAGCGCGTGAGCGACGTCTTTCCAAACCGCCCGGCTGGTCAGCACATCAGCACTGGCGACTTGGTGCAAGTCTGCAAGCTGCTGGATGGCTTGCTCGAAGCGACCACGCTCATCGCTGGTCGGTGAGCGGCTGAACGCGATTTGAAACATCGTGTCGACTCTGGCAGAAATCGTTTCGTCCGAGCGTTTCACCAAGCTCGCCCCCCACACATCTGCCTGCTGTAACACAAAGGGATCGTTGAGTAGGGCCAAAGCCTGAGCCGGCACGTTGGTCACGTCGCGGCGGCCTTGTGTCACTTTGCCGCCGGGAAGATTGAACGCTCCGAGAAATTTCGGAGATTCCATCAGATTGTTTTTGACGTAGAGGCTGCGGCGACCATTGCCATCCAGCGGGCCGGGGAACAGGCGGCGGTCGGCGTATTCTTTCTCGCGATACGGCTGCACGCTCAGGCCGAACAAGGTGCGATCCAAGCCGCCCGAAGCAGCGAGGATGGAATCGCGAACAGCTTCCGCTTCGAGCCGGCGTGCCGGGTAATGTCGCAGCAACCGATTCAGCGGATCGATCTCGCGATCCTCGGCGGACGGTTGATTCGACAACTGAAACGTGCGCGTCAGCACGAGCGACCGGATCAACTTCTTGATCGACCAACCTTCCTCCACAAACTGCGTGGCGAGGTAATCGAGCAATTCGGGATGCGACGGCAGCTCACCAACATGGCCGAAGTCATCGACAGTGCGGACCAAACCGGTGCCGAACAGATGATGCCACACACGATTGACGATCACTCGCGCAGTCAGCGGGTTATCCGCGCTGGCGATCCGCTCGGCGAGCTCCATGCGTCCGCTGCCTGCGGCGGCAAACGAGTCGCGCGAAGGCGACAATGCTTCGAGGTACCGTCGCGACACCGTGTCTCCGGGCCGCGCGCAATCGCCGCGCGCGAAGACCGGCTGCTCGATGCCCGGCCCGCCGTCGGAGATCCCCACGATGACGCGGGGCAACGACAGCTCGGCTTCGGTTTGACGGTATTGCTTCGCGAGTTCTTCGACGCGCGGTGAAATGGCAAAACTGTTGCTGAGCAACTCGCGCCGCAGAAGTGCGTCGATCCAACGGACGTCGTCGTCGGTGGCTTTGTTGTCAGCCCAGCTTTGGATTGCCGCTGCGACGACAGTCGAGTAACGAATGGAAACTTCGGCGAGCGACGTCGGATCGTGGGGCAGGTTTTCAACCTGCCCGTCACTTTTCCCGGAAGACTTCGCGGGACTGGCAGGTTGAAAACCTGTCCCGCGGAACAGCGGGCGCAGGTGAGTGACTTCCGGTTTTGGCGGTTCAGCAACGTCGTGCAGGACGACGCGCGTAATGCCAAAGTATGAGCGAGGATTCTCGGCCGCTTTCTCCCACGGCAGCCGATAGTTGCCGGCGTCGCCTCCGAGCGCGGAGAGCTGATCGGGAAACTTCGGGTTGTCGAACATCGTCATGAGTTCGGCATACGTCCGCAGTTGGTTGCGCTCATCGGGCGGCGAGAACGTGATCCATTGCCAGTCGGCGGACGTCAGAGCTTTGTAGTTCTTGTAGTTGAGCTGGCAGTTGTTCGAGACCAACCGCACCGCGCTGCTGCGCTGGCCGATGACCTGAAAGCTGATGTGCTTCTTGCCGAGAGGCAAAACCGGCGATCGCAACGTGCCGTTGAGCTTGTCAGACAGCGCATGCGTAAAACGGCCAGCCGGCAGAATTGCTCGCACGACGGTCTCGCCTTCGGGTTGGATTGCGAGGTCGCCGCTGCGAGACGCCGGCTCACTCAAGCCTTGACCTCCGATTTGCCAGTCGGAGACGTCGGCGGTGCGAAAATCTGCGAAGGAGACGAACTGTGTCTGATTGAATTCCGATCGGTCGCGGTCTTCTTTCGTGAATTGCTGAGACAGTGTTTGCCAGGCGGCCGCGAATTCCGTCGTTCGGACGCCTACGTCCGAACTTGATTGACCGAACGTGGGCGTCCGGTCTACGAGGAGCCGCCACAGTTGGAACGGATCGTCGAACGGCTGCTTCTCGGCAGCGAGCGTTGCGCCCCACTTTTCCAATCGCTGAGCATCCAACCCTTTGGCCAGTTCCTCGGCGTTGGGACGCTTGGTTCGCTTGGCCTGCGCGGCTTGCATGTAGCGGGCGATCTGCGAAGCGTCATTAAGCCAAGCCGTTGTGAGTTCTTTGCGGAGTTCGTTCTTGAGATTGCTCAGACGTTTTCTCGGTTGGGCGTTCACGTCCGGAGAGTCGATGCCGTGGCTGACCATTCGCGAACTCCGCAGCACGGCAAGCAGCGCGTAGTAGTCCTCCATCGAAACCGCATCAAGCTTGTGGTTGTGGCAGCGGGCACACGCGACGGTCGTGGCCTGAAACGCCTTTGTCAGCGTGTCGATTTGATTGTCGGCGATGTCGTAACCCAGCGAGGTGAGGCTGATGCAGTCGTCGTGGTTGACCTCGCCGAAGCGATAGAAGCCGGTGCCGATGATGGATTCGTTGAAGTGTTCGGTGGGGTGAAGACGCGCACCTTGTAGGTTGGGCCTCTGACCCGACCCGTTGTCGCTCGGATCAGTCGGGTCAGAGACCCAACCTACGGGCAGCAAATCCCCCGCGATGTGCTCGCGAATGAATTGATCAAACGGCACATCGGAGTTGAAGGCTCGGATGAGATAATCGCGATACCGCCAGGCGTGATGGACCTCGTAGTTCCATTCGTTGCCGTGAGTCTCGGTGAATCGGACGACGTCCATCCAATGCCGAGCCCAACGCTCGCCGAAGTGCGGGGAGTCCAACAGGGAATCGACGAGTTTCTCGTAGCTTGGTTCTCCAGAACCAAGCGGCTCGACTTTGGAGAGCCCAGCGACGTTTGGCGGCAACCCGGTGAGCACGAGGCTCAGTCGTCGAGCCAGCGTTCGCGGATCAGCCTGCTCCGCCGGAGCCAGTCCATGTTCTTCCAGCTTGGCGAGAATGAAGCGGTCCACCGGATGCGTCGACCATGCCCCGTTCTTCGATTGCGGTACGACCGGCTTCTGGACCGGCCGCAGGCTCCACCAATCGCGTCGGCTGCAAAACGTCTCGGCCCATGAGTCCGCAGCGCGTGTTTGAGTCGGTTTGTCTCGCGGGTCGTTCGCGCCGTTCTTGATCCACGTTTCGAGATCCACGATCACCGCGGCAGGCAGCTTGCCCTTGGGGGGCATCTTGAGCGAGTCGTCTTCATAACGGATCGCTTTGATAAGCAGACTCTCGCTAGGTTTTCCAACCACCAGGGCCGGCCCCGTTTCGCCACCCTTGCGGAGTCCTTCGCGGTGATCCAGCAGCAACCCGCCGCCTAGCTTCTTCGCGTCGGCCGAGTGGCATTCGGAGCAATGCTTCACCAGAACCGGCCGAATCTTCTTCTCGAAGAACTCGAATCCCGCGTCATCCGCCGGAGCGGGCACGCAATGAGTCGCGGCCAAAACGGCCAGAGCCAAGCTGGCGAAAGAAGCTCGCATGGACTTCCTCGTTGATTCAGTGCAATCATCCAGTCGATCGAATGGTTGGCATTGCGGCTGAAGTCCCAGCAATCTCCGCTGGGATCACGTCAATCCGCCGCAGTGGCCCTTATACCTCGCACGGCCGCAAGTGACACACTGGCGAGCGGGCACTTTTTGCAAATGAAGACCTGAACGAGGGGACGCTCGCCGGTCGGGAAACTCATCTCCAATCTTTTTCCCTCGGCAGGCAGATCTGGATCAAGCTGGCGGCTCCGACTGCCGAAATTTTCAAAAACTTGGCAAGACAGTGTTGGACATCGAAAAACAGACTCGTAGAATCCCGCCCATTCCAGGTTCGTGAATCTTCCCACCGCGTCTCCTCACGAGGCACCACACAACACAATGGTTGAGTCCGCTGAAAAGCCCCCATCGTGTTATCGTCGTCGTCCCCCAGGGCCTTTGCAGCGTCTGCATGCTGCATCGTCTCGCTTGTGTGATGGATTCTGCCGTTTGATGAGTGTGTCGCTCCGGCCCCGCGTGATAGATCGTTCCGCTGATCGCCGTTTTGAGCGCCTCTCAGTTTCTCCCCTCTGCCTGAGCCTTGCTGGCTCAATCTCGCTCAGCCCCGCCCGCGCGTATCGCGTTTGGCTGGCGGCCACGGTTCGAGCGGGACAGCTTCTGCCACTGCAATTCTTGCGGCGGTTCCCTCGCCGTTGAGATCGCTCGCCTGATGGGCGAGGTTTGCAGTCTCTATTCTTTGGCGTGCTTTCTTTTCCTCTGTCTCCCACAAGCCGTGATCGAACACACGTTTGTCGATCCGCGTTCATGTCCGCCGAATGACTCGGTGTGCGGGGAGATCTTTTCTCTTGGAGTCGCCCATGTCCACGTTGCTTGATTGTGGAGTGCAATCTGCCACGCGTGTTGCTCAACCGGTTATCCGTTTCGATCAAGCCAAGGCCATCGCCGAGATTCACGGCTCGCCGACGCTGGTGCTCAGCCGCTCGGCGCTGCAACGCAACTACGAAGCGATGCGATCCGAGATGCCGGGCGTCGAACTGTTCTACGCCGCCAAGGCCAACCCGGAATATCTCGTGCTGAAGAACCTGCGCGAGTTCGGGTCGTCGGTCGATGTCTGCTCGTACCGCGAGATGCAGGCCGCGATCAACGCTGGCTTCACCCCGGACCAGATGATCCACACGCATCCGTGCAAGACGATCGCCAACCTCGTCGATTGCTACACCGAAGGGCTGCGCTGGTTCACGTTCGACGCGCCGTCCGAGATCGCCAAGTTCGTGAAGTACACGCCCGACGTGAATCTGATTCTGCGTCTGGCCGCCAGTTCGCAGTCGAGCCTCATCAATCTGTCGGCCAAGTTCGGCTGTGCTCCGAAGGAAGCCGGAAAGCTGCTGCGGCAAGCTCACCGAGCCGGCATGAACGTCAAAGCGTTGTCGTTCCACGTCGGCTCGCAATGCCTGAACCCGGCCGACTTCCGAGCCATGCTGCTGCAAGCTCGCAAGGTCTGGGACGAGGGCGTGAAGATCGGCTGCCCGCTGGAAGTGCTCGACATCGGCGGCGGCTTCCCGGCTCCGTACAAGAGCGAAGTGATCTCGCTGGAGCTGTTCTGCCGCAGCCTGCAAGAGGCGTTGGACGACACGTTCGGCGACCTGGGGGACAGCGTCCGCTTCATCGCCGAGCCAGGCCGCGGCCTCGTCGCCGAATGCGCGACGCTGATCGTGCGAGTGCTCGGCAAGTCGAACCGCAGCGGCACGACGCAGTACGTGATCGACGACGGCCTGTACGGAGCCTTCTCCGGCATCGTCTACGACCACGCCGAATTCCCGCTGCTGGTCGAGAACGCCGAGAACCGCCC
>CAMDEA010000214.1 GCA_945893045.1 Planctomyces sp. SH-PL62 | reverse complement strand
GAAACGCTCTGGTGCTCGTTGGAATCTCCGCAACGCCGAATCCGTCTCCGCCCTGACCAACCTCCGCGACAGCAATCAATGGCAACCCTATTGGTCAACTTGCGACACCACAAAAACTTAACACCGCCAATATCTCTGGGCACACCCAGTTACTAAAGACATGACAGAGTTCAGTGGTGATTTTTCGCAAATCCCAAACTGACTCTTTAGGGCTGCCTGTCTGATTCAGTTCCCGTCGATCAATCGTGATGTGGGCAACGTGCTTATCTGCTTGCACTTTCGCGTCAACCATGATTGCTGTGGGCGGCTGGTAGCTCTGATCCCATTTTCGATGAAAATCGAAAGCCAAGACATCGGTGGATCGCGCACGAGCGAAACCCACCGTGTTGGCATTGGCCGTGATTTCGTCGAGATGTCCAAAAAGGAAAAGGATCAAGGCGCGGCAGTGAACAGCAAATGATTCAACGAATGCGTTGCGCACGACAACATCGGCTTGCACATGAGGATCTGAAAAACCATCTGCCACGCCAATCAACATTTCAAGTTCATAACGAACGGTTTTCGAGTCGCTATGGAGTTCAGATTGGGGTCGTTGCTGCCGCTGGTAAATATCAGCTTGCGGTTTCATTCTCAGCGCCTTTCGTGCTTAATCTTTCACAAACTCACTCACGTTGAACAGCACCCGGCAGAGATTCTCGAAGCCGTGCTTCTCGGCGTAGGCTGAGAACTTGGCTCGTTCGCGAAGGAGTTCATCACGAAGTCTCCTGTGATTCCAGACCAAGGGGATGCCGCCCCTTCGCCAAGAGTTGCCGCCGAATGGAGACCAACTTCGGACGATTCAATTGCAACAAGTGCTCCGTCACGCGGCCGATATCTGTCTTCGGAACGATCAATCCGTCCCGAAGTTCAAAGTGATCCAGCCAGCGATCTTGGCGTGGATGAAACAGCCGCACGATTCGGCCGGTTTCGGAATCCACAGACGCGATGTCAGTTCCCTTCAGCCGATTGCATTCCAGGCAACTGCTGGCGAAGTTCGACAAGTCGGTCAGCCCCTCATGCTTGAGGGCGATGATGTGATCCGGCTCGAACGGGAAGAACGACTCGGCTTCTGGCAGCAGGCAATACTCGCACTGAAAGCCGGCACGCTCGCGAATCGCATCTCGCAAGGCGACCGAAATATATTCCGACATGGCCGCGAGGCTCCGTTACATCCGAGCCTTCAACATCCGCACGAACAATTCCGCGCGGCCGAAGTCTGCCAGTTCGTCTTGTTCTTCATCGGTCAGCGTTCCTAAGTTGGACTTCCAAAGCAACTCACTCGCCCGCGCTTGCGTACCCGCCGACGGCCGAAAGGCCAGCACTTCCTCACGAACTGGAAATCGCGCCATAAACTCCGCGATCTCTTCAAAGACTTGCGGTTGTGCTGTGATCATCATCCTTCACTCCCAATGTCAGATGTTCTTTTCTTTCTACTCGCAAAAACCCGTTGGCTGGCCGGATTGTACGTTCGGAATGATGGATTGCCACACGCCAATGTGAGCCCGCTAATCCACGAACACAAACTCGCTGACGTTGAACAGCACCCGGCAGAGATTCTCGAAGCCGTGCATCTCGGCGTAGGCCGCGAACTCGGCTCGCGAGCGTTGTATCGGGCCTATCCAGAATTCACATCCGGCGGATGCCAACCAGCGGCAACCCAGTGGCGGCGAACGACGACGGAGATCAGATTGTTGAGTTGCAGAGCCACGATGGTCGCGCGACCAATCGGCGTCTTGCCGAGGATGCGTGTGCCGTCATCGCTCCAGACAAAATGCTCCGACCAACTTTGGCGGCGCGGATGGAACAACGGCACCAATTGCCCCGTGATGGGGTCGCGACACTCGGTTTGAGCGGACTTGGCGTTATTGCCCAGCCGGCACGCGAGCCAAAGATTGTCTTCCTCGTCAGTGCCGCCACAGGCCGTCGGTTGGAGATGGTCAATCTCTAATTGTCCCATCACCAAATGCTGTGGACTGAGGCAACAGCCACAACGCTGACCAGCCGCTTGCCGGACTCGGTCGCGGCGGTCGTCCGGAATATGTGCGCTCGTCACGGCTGCACCGGCCCTCGCAACCCGCGTCGAACGGCCTCACGCAGAGCCTCGGCCTTGCGGACCAATCCCTCTTGATAGACCTGCATCAGCGAGGCCAGTTCCGCTTGCTCGCGGACGAGCAATGTCTCGGCCTGCTGCCGCTGGAGAAGTTCCGTCAGCCGGCCGTCGTCTTCCGTCGAAAGTTCTAAGTCGCAGGCATTGAGCACTTCCTCATCGCCGCATTGGTGGATGTCCCCCTCGACAACTGCGCCCCACGGCTTGAGCGACAACTCTATGCTTTCCGCCAACAAATCATTCACTGACTGCCCAACACGCAGAGCGATTGTCTGTGCCCGTGCCACAAGGTTTTCCGGAAGGTCCAGCGTTAATTGAGTGCTCATTGCTCGCCTCATTCGCATCGACCAGACAAGTTCATTTTGGTCGGAATGATTGTACGTTCGGAATGATGGATTGCCACACGCCAATGTCAGCCGGTTAATCCACGAACACAAACTCGCTCACGTTGAACAGCACTCGGCAGAGATTCTCGAAGCCGTGCTTCTCGGCGTAGGCCGCGAACTCGGTTCGCTCGCGATCGGTCGGAGACCGGCCGGCGATCAGTCGCATCGCGAGGTCGATGCGGTCCGAGCCGGGTTGGCTCTCTTCCCTCAGACGTCGAGCGAAATGCCGAGACATGCTCAGGCTGAGCCGATTGTTGAGCAGCGACAGCGCTTGCAGCGAGGTCAACGTCTCATCCCGCAGCGGCGTGCTCTGTGACGAGTCGGCACAGTCGAGCGTCGTCATGTACGGGTCCGGCTGCGAACGCACGATGAACCGATACACGCTTCGCCGATGCGAGGCCACGTCTTCGGGGTCGAACTTGTGGTACTCGTAGTGCGGCGAGTGTGCCGTCTGCTCCAACGCGAACAAGTAATACCCCGGCCCGTTCATGCGATGATTCATCCGGCCGGAGACCGCCAGAATCGAATCGCGAATCTCCTCGGCCTCCAACCGCCGCCGATTCATCCGCCACAAGAACCGATTGCCCCCGTCGACAGTCGCGGCGTCCTCGCGATGAGCCGACTGCTGACGGTAGGTCGCGCTGGTAACGATGAGGCGATGAATGTCCTTGAGGCTACCAGCACGACGCGCAAGCGAGTGGCCTGAGTCGTCTGAAACCACTCGCTCGCGCGTCGTGCTGGTGTCATCCCCTCGCAATTCCGCCGCCAGCCAATCCAACAACTCCGGGTGCGATGGCAAACGCCCCATGCGGCCGAAATCGTTCGGGCTTTCCACGATGGCCTGGCCGAAATGGAATTGCCAAACACGATTCGCGATCGAACGCCAGGTCGTCGGGTGATCCGGGCGAGTGATCCATTTCGCGAGCGCGGCTCGGCGGTCACTTTCGCGATGATCGGCCGGTAATGAGAACTCGACGGGAACGTCTTTCAGAATCGGCAAGACACCCGGCTTCGCGGCCCCTCGCGGCTGCAGCACGTTGCCGCGATGCAGCACTTGCACGTCGCGCGGCTTGCCTTTGGTCGGTTGGAAACCGCCCGACGGCTCGAAGTCAGTCGCGGCGGCGAGAACCATGCGGCCTTGAGGCAACACGGCGAGTTGTTGCTGTGCGGCCTTCGAGTCTTTGTCCAATTGCTCGCGGCGAGTCCGTCGTTCCGGCGAATTGATGCGGTCCAGAATCGCCTGATGTTGTTTCTGACGCTCGGCAAGTTGCGTGATCGCAGCGGCGTCTCCGGCTTGAGGCCAGATGCCGTCAGTCAAGTTCTTCTGGCCCCAACGGATCGGGGCTTCGATCGAATCCAGCGATGTGACTTCGGCCTTCAACGCGGCGTTCTTGCCGTCAGCGGTCAGCACTTCGATTTCGGCCAGGGCAAACATGAAGTCCTTGGTTCGCTCGCGCAGCCTCGGCACCGTGATCCGTACGAAACGCGCCTTCGTTCCCTGAGCGTTGATCGTGACCGGGACAAGGCCGGGATTCGGGACGTCGGCTTGCGTCTGGTCGAGCAGTGTCCCCGTAGACCGGACGCCCACGTCCGGTCGGTTCGGATTTTGATTGGAGGATTGATCGGACGTAGGCGTCCGATCGACGGAGGCATCGACTCGATACCGCAACGGAAATCCAAAGCCGGCACCGATACCGCCGAATTCGTCGTGGCAGGCGTGCAAGACCACGCGGTCGATCTCGATCACCTGGCCGAGATCGATCACCGCCCATTTTTCTTTGTCGGGCGACGATTCAATCGCGCTGTGATAGCCGTACTCCGGCTTCTTCGCGAGCGGCTGTGCCTTCGGAGTGAGTTCGCGAATCTCCTTTTCAAGCCGCGTGAATTTCTCGCCGCCAGCGACTCGAACTTCCGTTTCGAGCACACCGATCTTGGCTTGTAAGTCACGCTGCTTCACCAACAGATTGCGGCGCTGCTGTTCGATCGACGGATCGAGATCGTAAGGCCGCTCGGCCCGATCGACCGCCGCGAAGACTGCTTGCAGGCCGTAGTAATGCTGCTGCGTGAACGGGTCGAACTTGTGATTGTGGCACTGAGCACACTGAATCGTCACGCTGCAAAACGTATTGAGCGTCGCCGTGACCATCTCGTCCCGGTCATTATGCCGAGCGATCTTTCCGTCGATCTTCGATTCGGGAACCTCGACGTGCCCAATGAAATCCCACGGCCCCGCCGCGATGAAGCCGAGACCGAGAATTCCGTCGGGCGTGCCGGGATGCAGCACGTCACCGGCGATCTGCTCTTCGACGAACCGCGCGTATGGCTTGTCTTCGTTGAACGAGCGAATGACGTAATCGCGATACGGCCACGCATTCGGCCGCAGTTTGTCTTTGTCGTAGCCGCAGGTGTCGGCATACCGCGCCACATCCAGCCAATGCCGACCCCACCGCTCGCCATAATGCGGCGACGCGAGCAGCCGATCGACAAGCTGTTCGTAGGCGGTCGGATCGGGATCATTCACGAACTCAGCGACCTCATCCGGTGTCGGCGGCAATCCGGTGAGGTCATAGGTCAGACGCCGAATCAGCGTGCGGCGGTCGGCTTCGGGGGACGGCGTCAGCTTTATCTCGCGATGTTTCGCGAGAATGAACGTATCGACGGGATTCCGGATTTCAAATTTCAGATTTGAGATCTGAGATTGGAGATTGGAGACAGCCGGCACCGTCGGCCGAAGGACCGGCTTGAATGACCACCAATCGGAATTTGTGACAACAGCCTCTTCGATCCGGAATCCGTCTGGCCATTTGGCTCCGTCAGCAATCCACTTCTCAATTGCCGCGATTTCCTCGGGCTTGAGTGGATCGCTGTTCTTCGGCATCGACGGCCGCTTGCCGTCTTGTGGCGTGAGCACGCTCAGCAGATGACTATCACTTGGCTGACCCGGTTCGACGAAACCGCTTTTCGACAACTCATCGGCCGTTTGCAGCGCGAAGCTGCCTTTGTGATCGACCGAATTGTGGCAGCTCAAACAACGCTTCTGAATGACCGGCACAACGCGGTCGCGGAAGTGATCGTCGGCCTGTGCGGGCAGGCTGAAGACGAGGAGCACCAATCCTCCGTAAATTGTCGGTGCGCCGAACGGTCTCCGCTGGTTGGGGCCGATTCGTGGAATGCTCATGCGTGGGCCTCTCAATCCAAAGTGGTCTGACCACTTTAGGCGGCGACGTTTTTCGTCGCAAGCGCAAAGTTCAAGATTCTCGGAGGTGCTTCAGGTTGACTCGCAAGTGCTTGTGCATCGCAGCAACAGCCTTCTCCGGTTTCTGCTCGGCTACCGCTTTGAGGATGTCGGCGTGATGCTCGAAGGCCACGTTCGCTCCGAATTGTTTAAGCGTGCGCCGGCGGCTTTCGATGAGGAGTTCCTGGATCGGAGCGAGGATCAACCGGAAGATCGGATTGCCGGTCGCCTCGGCGAGCACTTCGTGAAAGCGAACGTCGGCGGCGATCTGCGCCGTCAGCGATTGCGATTTGTCGCCGAGCACCGTCTGCGTGCGGGCCAACTCCGCGAGATGTTCCGGCGTGCGATACAAGGCGGCTTGTTCGGCGATGGCGGTTTCCAGCGGCAGGCGGACGGCTCCCAAATCTTCGAGCCGAACCGCTTCGTGTTTGAGCAGCCACGCATAGCCGGAAGAGACTTGTCGGCCCGTCGGTTCCGCGACGCGCGTACCCGATCCGTGCTGGCTGACGAGGCGGCCCAAGGACTGCAACCGGCCGATCGCTTCCCGCACGACGCTGCGGCTGACTTCCAACTGCGAGCACAACTCGCGTTCCGCCGGCAAGCGGTCGCCCGGAGCCAATTGTTGCGAGAGAATCAGGTGTTCGATTCGTTCGACGACGCCGGTCACGCGGTCGTTGAGCGAAGTCTTCGCCGTGCGGCGTGTTGTTCGCTTCGGCCCGTTCGAGACTCGCCGCGTCATTTCTTGCCTTTGTTGTTCGGCTTCTTGTTGTTCTTGTTCTGGTTGTCGTTGGCTTTGTCCTGAGCCTCCGCTTGCTTCACCTGAAGTTGTTCGCGAGCCAGTTTGGCTTGGTCCGCCGTCAGCTTGTCGCGAATGCGTTGCATTTTCTGACCGGCGACTTCGGTGGCTTCGGCGGCGGAACGCATGGCTTGCAGGGACGATTTGATCTCCGAGTCGGCATCGATGAGGTTGCGGACCTTCGCTCGAATCTGATTCACGCGATCCTGAGCGTCCGCCAATTTGGTTCGCGCTGACTTCGCGGGGGAATCGGCTTCGAGGGCCGACTGTTCGAGTTCGCTGGTGGCCATTTTGTCTTTGCTGGCTTGAGCAATCTCTTTGCGTTTCGTGTCGGCCGATAATCCCTCGTCGGCGCGAACCGTCTTCAATCGAGCCTCTGCTTCGGCGACCTTCTTCGCAGCGGCTTGATACTCGGGTTTGGCCTTGAGCGCTTTCAACACGGGAGCCGCAGCCTCGTCATACGCTTTCTTGGCGGCATCCTGTTCGGCAAGAGCCTTCTCGATGCCGGAGGTTTTTTCGTGCTTGGCCTCGATCCGCTTGCGGGCTTCATCCAGCTTTTGGCGAGCGGCCTTCTCTTTGCCTTCAGTCTCGGCCAGCGCTTTCTGAGCGTCCTGCAAATCTTTCTGGTCACTCTTCAGTTTGTCCTGAGCTTCTTTGACATCCTCTTTCTCGTTCTTGATCTTCTGGTCGTCCTTCTTTTCTTGTGCCGCATTCTTGTTTTTGTTGTTCTTGTTGTCGGCCAGAGCGAACGAAGAGAGCAGCGATACGGCCAACATCAGGCTCAACGCGCAATGCAAACGACGAATCATGAGGACATCTCCGGTCAACGGTTTCTTGAGAACGGTGACAACATTGATCAGCGACCAACCACGAGCCGCTCCCGCGGATTGAATTCACAGGCTTGGCGGAATACCTCGGACTGATCGACGATGACTTGCAAGTCGGTTCGATGGGACAAGTCACCGTTGGGAGCGAATCCAAGTTGTTCCAACCCGGCCTTGATGTGTTCCAGCAATTGGTTCGCAGGATTCATTGTGGATTCCACGACTCTCGCCCGCGCCGATGGCGTTGGGGTTAAACGACCTCTTCGATGACGTGGCCGTGGTCGAGGATCGGCATCGGACGGTTCTCTCGATTGCGAAGATACGACTCTTGGTCGATGCCCAGAGCGTGATAAATCGTGGCTGCGATGTCGGCCGGACCATACGGCCGCGTGGTCGGGTACGCGGCTTGCTTGTCGCTGGCTCCGATGACTTGACCGACCTTCGTGCCGGCTCCGGTGAAGAAGATCGAGCCGCACGCCCCCCAATGGTCTCGGCCACCGTCTTTGTTGATCTTGGGAGTACGACCGAACTCGGTGAGGAACACGATCAACGTGTCGTTGAGCAATCCGCGTTGCTTGAGATCGGTGATGAGCGCGGCGAAGGCGCGATCAATTCCCGCGACGTGATAACCGCGCATCGCCATCTTGCTGATGTGCGGGAACTTTTGCAGCGGGACGTTGTGATTGTCCCACAGGTTGCCGTAGTCCGGGTCGTAGCCGTAATCGACCATGACGAATCGCGCGCCGGCTTCGACGAGACGTGAGGCCATCAGACAGCGACCACCGATCTTCGTGCGACCGTAGGCGTCACGCACGGCATCCGGCTCTTTGCGGATATCGAAGGCTTCGCGAATCTTGTTGGAGGTCAGCAGGCCCAGCGCGCTGTTGAAGTTGCCATCCACCGCTTCGGCCAGTCGCTGTTGCTCGATGCTGCGTTGAGCTTGATCGAACGTCTGCCGCAGGGCGACTCGGCGATCGAGTCGCGTCAGCGAAACACCTTCCGGCATGTCGAGCATTTTGGGACGCAGGTCTTCATCGCTGATGGGCGACGGGTTCTCGGATTTCTCACCGACCGTGAAGTCGGGCTGCTCCGGTTGCCCGCCAACACAGAACGGAGCGTAGTGGTCTCCCAACCAACCGCCGACGAACAAGGGATACGGTGGCGGTCCTGGCCGAGTGATTCCCGGCACCGCGATGTAACCGGGCAGTCCATTTCTCGAACCGTGTTGATGCCAAACGATCGACCCGATATTCGGCTCCGCGAAGAGCTGCGCCATCGTGACCTTCTTGCCCGACAGCGTGTAAGCCTGGCTCAGCAGATGATCGTTGCTGTCGTGTGAGAAGCTGCGGACGACAGCCAGTTGATCCGCGATCTTCGCGAGGTTCGGGCACGCTTCGGCGAATTGGACTCCGGGCAGTTTCGTGTCGATCGCTGCGAGCGTTCCGCGAATCTCTTCGGGAGCTTCCGGCTTTGGATCGAACGATTCCAAATGCGTAACTCCTCCGCCCATCCAGAGGTAAACGACGGACTTGGCTTTGCCGAAGCTTGCCGCGCGAGTTTCATTGGCTGACGCAACGCTTCTCAATGCGGCGGGAACAAGCGTCGCGGCGACGCTGACCGAGCCGACTCGGAGCACATCGCGGCGATTGACCAGCGAGTTGCCAGGGCCGAACAACGGGTCGAGGCGGGAAAGTTGGGGCATGGCGTTAAGACCTCATCGGGCGGATGACAGGCGAGCCGCCTGTGCTACGGAAGATCGGCCATCGTGGCGGGGTCGCATTATGTCCCTGCGATCCCGCTCCCGGCAAGCGGCAGATTCGTCGTTGGAATCGTTGGGTGTGCCCAGAGATATTGGCGGTGTTAAGTTTTTGTGGTGTCGCAAGTTGACCAATAGGGTTGCCATTGATTGCTGTCGCGGAGGTTGGTCAGGGCGGAGACGGATTCGGCGTTGCGGAGATTCCAACGAGCACCAGAGCGTTTCA
>CAMDEA010000213.1 GCA_945893045.1 Planctomyces sp. SH-PL62 | reverse complement strand
CCGTCATGCACATGAACTTCTCACAACAGATGCGGATGAGCCAGCAGATGAAGCTGGCACCGCGGATGATCCAGTCGATGGAGATTCTGCAGCTTCCGCTCATGGAGTTGCAGGAGCGCATCGACCAGGAAATGGACGAGAACCCGACGTTGTTGGCCGAGCACGACGTGGAAGGGGAGTCCGACACCGAACGCAACATCGAACTCGCGAAAGCGAAGGAAGCGGCGACCGAGACGCCGGTCGAGGCTCGCGAGTTGAAGGTCGAAGAAAACGGCAACAACGAGGCGGACTTTGAGCGTCTCCTCGAAATGCACGAGAACTGGAATGACGACAGCTTCAATTCCGAGTCACGTCAGTCCTCCGGCCGCATCTCCGAAGACGGCGAACGGCATCTCGATCAGATGGCCAGCATCCAAGAAGACGAGCCGACGTTGATCGAGTATCTGCTCGAACAATTCCACTTCTACGACAATCCGCCGGCGTGGCGAGAATTCGGCGAGTACTTGATCCACAACCTCGATCACGACGGCCGCCTGCAAAGCTCACTGCCGGAATTGGCACAAGTCTTCGGCCATCAGATTACCAATGAGGACTCACTGACCGTTTTGCAGCAAATTCAAAAGCTCGACCCGCCCGGCGTCGGGGCACGCGATGTGCGCGAGTGCCTGCTGCTGCAAGTGACCGACGACATGCCGTTGCGGGACGTCGTGATCACGATCATCACATCGCACTTCGAGGACTTGGCCGAGAACCGCCTGCCGGTGATCGAACGCAAGACTGGCTATTCCATCGAGATGATCAAGATGGCTCGCGAGGAGATGCGCGAGCATCTCGACCCGCATCCCGGACGCCGCTTCCGAAACGTCCCGGTGCAGACCGTGATGCCCGATGTGTTCCTCGAACAAGACGATCACGGCAAGTACGCCGTGCGGCTGTCGAAAGAAACGCTGCCGCAATTGCGGATCAGCCGCAAATACATCGACATGCTCCGCAACGGCTGCGACGCGACGACCAAAGAATTCATCAAGCGGAAAATCGAATCGGCGAAATGGCTGATCGAATCCATCGAGCAACGCCACAACACGCTCAAGCGAGTTGCTCAAGCGATCGTCGATCGGCAGACGGATTTTCTCGATAAAGGTCCGGAGTTCATCTCGCCGCTGAAGATGCAGCAGATTGCGGACGTGGTCGGCGTCCACGTCACGACCGTCTCGCGAGCTGTCGATGACAAGTGGATTCAAACCCCGCGCGGCCTGTTCCCGTTGAAGCGATTCTTCGGCGGCGGCACGAAGACCGACGACGGCGAAGACGACGTCGCCTGGGCCGTGGTCCGCATTAAGCTGCAAGAGGTCATCGACAAAGAAGACAAGGATGACCCACTCAGCGACGACGCGCTTGTCGAGGAGATGAAGAAGCTCGGCTACGTTCTCGCCCGCCGCACGGTCACGAAGTACCGCAAGAAGCTCAACATCCCGTCGTCACGGCAGCGGCGGGTGTATTGAAAGTAGCCGAGTCACTCCGTGACTCGAAATGTCCGGTCACGGAGTGACCGGTCTACTTCATCGTGGCCATGATTCGCTCAATGATTGAACATGAACTCCTTCGAGTTCAGCAGCGTCCAGAGCAAGTCTTCGAGGGCCTGTCGTTTGTCCGACTCCCCGTCGAGGTACTTCGTTGACGCCGTGAGTTCATCGCTGCTCGGCAGACGCGACAGCGAGCTGAGGTAAAGCTCCTCAACTAAATCCTTCAGCGGGCGGCGTTCTTTCTCGACAAAGAATTTGCCGATCTTGCCGTCGTTGCTGGCGAGCTTGTTTTCGATCTCTTCCGAGTTCGACAGCAGCAGCACCTGAGCCAGCGTCGCACCGGGTGAGCGTTCACACTCGCAGGCGGTGACTCGCTTCGGCCGGTCGAAGGAGTCGAGGAAATACGAGCCGAAGTTCTCGTGTGGCAGATCGACGGCTCGCGCGGAGGCACCCACGCCGTTGAAGCGGTCGCGAACGCCGATCGCCTGGTTGACCGAATCGAGAAACACTTCGGCGATCATGCGGCGCGCGTAGAAGCGGGCGTAGTTCTGCCGATCGTGTTCGTTGTCGGGCGTCGGCTGCGCGGACAACTGATAAACCTGACTCGTCACCATTTGCCGAATCGCGTGCTTGATATCGAACTTGTGGGCGAGGAAATCGTCTGCCAGAAACTTCAGCAGTTCGGGGTTCGACGGCGGGTTCGTCTCGCGCAGGTCATCGACTTCGTGGACGATGCCTCGGCCGAAGAAATGGCCCCACAACCGGTTGACCAGCGTACGTGCGAAGTACGGGTTTTCGGGCTTCGCCATCCAATCGACCAGCGCGTGTCGCGGGTCTTGCTCGGAAGAGAACTCGGCGTAGTCCCCGTCGAGGAACTTCGGTTTTGGGGATTGCTTGGTGAGCGGATTTTGATCGCCACGAGTCACCGCCGGAGCATTGAAGTACGGCGGTGGCTCGCCGAACGATTTCTGTCCCAACCGCGTGAAGAAGCCGGACAGGCCGTAGTAGTCCTCTTGCGAGTACCGCTCATACGGATGGTGATGACACTTCGCGCATTGCAGCCGCAGGCCGAGAAAGACCTGAGCCGTGTCGGCCGTCGATTGATGCAGCAGGTCGTCTCGCATCTGCCAGTAACGGTTGATCGGCGGAGCGTCCTGCCACTCACCCGACGCTGCGATCACGCCGCGAGCGAACTCGTCATAGGGAACGTTGCGAGCGATTTGATCCTTGATCCAATTGTGAAACGCATACGCCGCTCGATTCGCTCCCGCGAGATCCGAGTTCCGCAGGATCGAGGCCCAGCGCAAGGCGAAGAACGCCGGATAGTCTGGCGATTCAAGCAAACGATCAACCGCCGTTTCACGCTTCGTCGGGGTCGCATCATTCAAAAAGGTTCGCACTTCATCCGAGGTCGGCAATCGACCGCACAGATCGAGCGTCACTCGCCGCAGGAACGTCGCGTCATCCACCAACGGCGACGGCTTGAGGCCCAGCTTCTTCCACTTCTCGACCACCAGCCGGTCGATCTCGCTCTTGGGAGTGAAGTTGGCGATCTCTCTGAGCGGCTCACCATGCGGCACCAGCGCGAGGAACACCGCAACCTGACCCATGTACCGAGTCATGATCGCCGCCTCGCCCGATTGGCCGGTGGTCTTCACGAGTCCGTCCGGCGAGACCGAAGCGACGACCTCCAGATTGCTGGAGTAATCCGCTTGGCGAGTCACATCGCGCTGCGATCCATCGCTGTACTCGGCGACGACCGCGAGTTGCTGTTGTGAGTTCGTAGAACGGACGCCTACGTCCGTTCGATTCGCTGACAGCTCGGACGTAGGCGTCCGAGCTACGTTCCTCAGCACCCGCTCTTTCGGCGACACATGCAGCTTGACGACGTGCGGCACTTCCGGGGACGAGGCTGGGGCGCTCGATTCGATCCAACTCACCAGCAGCCGATACGGCTCGCTGCCGACTTCGATGCGACGGCCTCCGCCGTGCGGAACCGAGCCGACGGCCTTGCGAACTAGCAGGCTGCTGCTCGCATTTGACACAGTGACTCGCCGCCCGCGAGCTTCCTTCACCAACGCTGAGTAATCGAACTCGGTATCGAACCCGAACAGCGACAACTGAAATCCGTTCTGGCCGCCTTGCTTGCCGTGACATCCGCCTGCGTTGCAGCCGAAGCGGCTCAGCAGCGGCACGATCTCCGTCGAGAAGTCCACCGCGCGAGCGTTGGCCATCCCCTTCACCGTGACTGGCACCTTTGCAGTCTGCCCGTCGAGGTTGATGGTGATCTCGGCAATTCCATCTGTGATTGGCAGGACATAGCCTGACTCATCAACCGTCGCGACGTTCGGCTGTGACGTAGAGAACTTCGCAACGCGAGTCGCATCCCGTCCCTCAGCCTCGACCAGCAACTGTCGGCGGGCGAACGGGTCCGGCAGAGTGACCGACTCGGGTTGGACGGTCAGCGGCCCCGCCGCGAATCCCGCTTGTGCGCAGAGGACGACGGCCAAAGTCAGAATCTGATTCCGGAATTTCCAGAGTCGCGTGAAAGGAGCGTAGGCCAGCATCAAAGATTCCTCAGGCGGGAGATTTAAGGTGGGCGTTCAAACCAATGTACCGTGCGATTCCGTGTCTCGCTAATCGGCTTTCGGAGAAGCCTGAGGGCCGGCAATGGCTGAGGCAGGTTGTGAATCGCCCAGTTTTTGGGTTGAGTTCGGTTGAGTCGGCGGGGCAATGCCGTCACACTGCCTGCCTTTCTGGCCGGCCGGCCCGTGTAAGCCGAGTGATGTCGCTGAACTCGCCTGAGTTCAGGATCTGGATCTTTTGTGGATTCAGCATCCTTGGTAGCACGGCTGGAGTTCGGTCATCACTGTATTCAGAGACGCAAGTCATCGACCGTACCACGACCGTCAGGGAGTGGCTCGGTGGTGTGAGCGGGCCGCTTCCTGACGGGCGCGGTATTGCTCGGGCCGTCTCCTCCTGCTGTTTACAAGGAGCGTCGTGTGTCGGTTCGCATTCGTATGACGAGAATGGGTCGTAAGCATCGGCCATTCTACCGGATCGTGGTCATCGATCGTCAGAAGGCTCGCGAGGGCAGGTCCATTGAAGAGGTCGGCACCTACGACCCAATGGTCAAAGACAAGTCCGCTCGCGTGAAGTTGAAGATGGATCGGATCGAGTATTGGCAATCGGTCGGCGCAACGCCGTCGGAACGAGTCGCCACGCTCATCAAGAAGGTGAAGACCAATCGCTGGACGGACCAAGGTGCCGCACCCGCGTTGACTCCACAGAAGGCTCCGAAAGCTCCGGCAGAAGCCGAAGCCCCGGCAGAGGCTCCGGCCGAAGGCGGCGAGGCGAGCTAAACTTGGTTTGGGTGGCACGCCCTGAGTCATCGAAGGGCGTGGGCGCGTGGTCCTTAGTCCTAGCCACGCCCTTCGATGACTCAGGGCGTGCCACCCGAGCAACTCATGCGGTTCGACGTCCTCACGCTCTTCCCGGACCTGTTCGAGAGCTACCTCTCGCAGAGCCTGCTCAAGTTGGCGATCCAACGCGGGCTGGTGAGCGTGAAGGTCTGGAACTTCCGAGATTGGGCGACCGGCAAACGTAAGTCGGTGGACGACACGCCGTATGGGGGCGGACCGGGCATGTTGATCATGTGCCCGCCTGTGTTCGATGCGGTCGAAGCAATTCAACCGGATGCCGAACAACCCGGTCAGTTGATCATGCTCACGCCGCAAGGCCGCAAGCTCGATCAGAAGTTGGTGGAAGAACTCGCACAGCACAAACGGCTGCTGCTGCTGTGCGGGAGGTACGAAGGATTCGACGATCGAATCCGACAAGGATTGCAGCCATTGGAGGTCTCGGTTGGCGATTTCATCTGCAACGGCGGCGAAGTGCCGGCGATGTTGCTGATTGATTCCGTCATCCGGCTCATTCCGGGCGTGCTCGGTGATGAGACCTCTCACAAGTACGAATCGTTTTCCGACAGCGGACTTTTGGAATACCCGCAGTTCACGCGACCTCGCGAGTTCCGCGGCATGACGGTCCCCGAAGTCCTGCTCAACGGGAATCACGCCGAAATCCAACGTTGGCAAGACCAACAAAGTTTGCAACGAACCCAAGAGCGTCGCAGCGATCTGGTTCCACCGGGGGCTGGCGACGAAGACACGAAACCCAAGCAACCGAAACGCCAGCGACAGCCCAAAGCTCGTCGCGATCCAGGGAGTCCTGAATCATGATTAACAAGCTGATCAAAGAAGTCGAAGACCAGCACTTGCGTGCGGACCCACTGAAGTTTGAAGTGGGCGACACGGTCGATGTGCATTGCCGAATTCTGGAAGGCACGAAAGAGCGCATCCAGATTTTCACCGGCATCGTCCTGGCTCGTCGAGGAGCCGGCACCCGCGAGATGTTCACCGTTCGCCGCATCGTCGGCGGCGAAGGGGTCGAGCGTATCTTCCCGGTCAACTCGCCGAAAATTGCCAAGCTGGAAGTCGTCCGCCACGGCAAGACGCGCCGAGCCAAGCTGTACTACCTCCGCAAGCGCGTCGGCAAAGCCACGAAGCTGGTCGAACGCCGGGCGAAGGTCGTCGTTCCGGGTGCTGAGTAGCGTGGCCCGCTCTCGCCGAGAGCGGACTTGCACGTTAGTAACCCGAAGCGTGAGCGAGGGCGAATGCCTCAAAAAAGGCACAGCCAATAAATCTCTATCGCTGTTCGCCCTCGCTGACGCTTCGGGTTAATTTTTCGAGACCACCGCCATGCCGGGCCTGTGGAACAAGCTGTTTGGCGATCGTGGCGAGCGAGCCGCCGCGAAATTTCTCAAACGGCAGGGCTTCCGCATCGTCCAGCGAAATTACTCAACGGCGTGGGGCGAGATCGACATCGTCGCGTTGGACGGCACGACAATCGTTTTCGTCGAAGTCAAAACTCGTTCGACAATCGTGGCCGGCCGGCCGGAAGAAGCGGTCACCTTCGAGAAACAAAAGAAGCTGACGAACATGGCCCTGGCGTACTTGAAGAAACACAAACTCCTGGAACACTCGGCCCGCTTCGACGTCGTCGCCATCGTCTGGCCCGATGACGCCCGCGAGCCGGAAATCCGCCACCTCCGCAACGCTTTCGAGCCAGTCGGCAAGTGGCAGTTCTTTTCGTAATTCGACTGTCTGACTTTTGACCCCAACGGCCTTGTGCCGTTGGTGAAGAAGATGGTGGGCTAGTTGATGTCGTACCGACTCCCTCAAACTCTCCCATCCCTCCGCCTTCGGCGGAGGGATGGGAGAGTTTGAGGGATGGTGGATTCGTGCTTGTTAGCTCGCCATCGTTTTCACCATCCGGGCAAGCCGGATGGGGTCTTGAAGGCGAAAGTCATACAGTCGAACTAGCCGTTTCACCGCGGCGGACTCCGCGTGATGAGCTGTTCAAAGTTTGAGCCGCGCACGCTTCTAAGAAATTGCATCTGTCACCCATTCGGCTCGTCACGCGGAGCGATGACGGCTACGTTGAGGCAATCATGAAAATCGGACTGGCCGGATACCAAGGCAGCGGCAAGAGCACGCTGTTTGAGTTGCTCAGCGGACACAAGCCGGACGTGTCGAAGTCGCATCTGGGCCAAGTTGGCATCACGACGGTGCCCGACGAACGGTTCGACAAGCTGGTCGCGTTCCACAAGCCCAAGAAAATCTCCCCCGCGAAGATCGACCTCTTCGATACCCCTGGCCTGATGAAGGGGGACAACACCCACAACGCTCAGCGACTGGGGATCATTCGCGAGTCCTCCGCGCTGGCCCAAGTCATCGCCGTCTTCAACGGCGTCGATCCGGTTGCCGAAGCGCGGGCCTTTGAGGACGACATGATCCTGGCCGACCTGCAAGTCGTCGGCAACCGCATCGAAAAATTGAAGAAGGATCTGCTGAAGCCCCGCCCCGCCACCGAGAAGGATGAACTGAACGCCGAACTCGGCGCGTTGGAGTTCGTCGTCAATAAGCTCAACAACGGGGAGACTCTGCGCGGCATTCCCTTCACTGAAGTCCAAGACAAAGCCACGAAATCGTTCGCGCTGTTGACTCGCAAACCAAAGATGGTCGTGCTCAACACGGCCGACTCGACGGTCAACGAGAAGCAGATCGCCGATCTCAAGGCCATCGGTATCACCGCGATCGCCGGCCCGGTCGGCCTCGAACTGGAGGTCGCTTCGCTGCCGGAAGAAGATCGCACGCTCTTCGCCGAAGAGATGGGCCTGACCGAATCCTGCCGCAGCAAGTTGCTGCGAGCGATCTTCGAGATCACCGAACAAATCACCTTCTACACCTGCGACGAAAAAGAGGTCCACGCCTGGCTGCTGAAGCGCGGCAGCAGCGCCCTCGAAGCCGCCGGCACGATCCACACCGACCTCGCTCGCGGCTTCATCCGCGCCGAGGTCATGTCCACGGACGACCTCTTGCGGCTCGGCTCCGAAAAAGAAGTCAAAGCCGCCGGCCTGTTCCGCACCGAAGGCAAAGAAGCCCTCATTCGCGATGGCGACGAAATCGTCATCCGCTTCAGCGTGTGAGCATCCCACGCTGTGGCCGGTCTCCCGACCGAGCCACCGCTTGCCGACCGCTGCGTTCACTGCGGCTTCGCTGGTGGACTTAGCAACTCGACAACCAGACTGCGTGCTTTGAGGTCGCGATCGTTTCCCTCTTCGGCCGCGATCAATGCGTTTGGCAGAGGCATTCGGTTGTTTTTGGAGGCGTGGAAGTAGACGAGACACGGCTCATCACCTTGAATGACGAGCCGATCGTTGCTCAGTCCTCGAACTACGAGCGGATGTGGAGCCTTCGACCCCAAAATTCCGTGAGGCCGGTATTCAAACCCGGGAGAATTCGGGTCTTGAGCCAGCAGAGTCTCCGACGTGGCAGGCCACTCGCCGTGCTCGATCTTGTCAGCCTGAAACTCCAGCCAAGTCCGCAATAGCCGTTTCCGAGCCGATATGGGAACCCACCGCAAATCGATGGACGTCGTTGGAAACTCGCCATGCCCCGAGACGCTTCCAATGAGCGTTTGAACGCCAAAGGTCTTCCGGCGGAGTACTTGAATTTGATTCATCAATGAGTTGATTGGCTGTCCGCCGACCTCACGAATTTCACCGCGCCACGGGGTGGCCAGCGCGACCGCATACTCCAGTCGCAACTCTCGGCGCGCGCGAGTCTGTTCTCCCGGAAGCCATTGCATCCACGAACCGCCGCGAGATTCCAGTTGCGTCAATGTCGAAAAGAAAAATGACGGCCAGTCTTCGTTCAAGCGATCGAGAGCTTCTCGATAACTCCACCCGAAGTTGCGCGGGAACGACTCAAACGGTTGGTCCCAGGCAGCGACACGCCGAGCCACTTCACGGTACTGCTTTGGCTTGAGCGTGACGGTTGCCAGTCGTTGTCTCAGAAGGTTGAGCACTCGCCGTTCGACATCGCGGCTCTCCACGTTGCCAGCACAATCGGTGCTCTGTCGCCAATGGTGCAAGACTCGCATCGCCGTCGAACAGAGTTCCAAGGACTTGTCGAAATCTTTCGACTCGTGAGCCACTTCATCGGCGACCGAGACGAGTCGGAAGAGCGACTCGGCCGTGATCCGTTGATTAGACGGATTACCAGGCAATGCTCCTGCTGGGCGGCGCGATGCCTCCGTGAGCTTGTCGATCAGATCATTGGATTTTCGCAGGCGATCCGCAATCTCTGAGTCTCGAACAGGCGGGTGTGCCCAGAGATATTGGCGGTGTTAAGTTTTTGTGGTGTCGCAAGTTGACCAATAGGGTTGCCATTGATTGCTGTCGCGGAGGTTGGTCAGGGCGGAGACGGATTCGGCGTTGCGGAGATTCCAACGAGCACCAGAGCGTTT
>CAMDEA010000212.1 GCA_945893045.1 Planctomyces sp. SH-PL62 | reverse complement strand
GACTATCGGCGAGTGCTCGACCGCAAGGACGTCGAGGCGGTGATGATCGCGACGCCGGAGCATTGGCACGCGCTGATCGCGATTGCGGCGTGTCAGGCGGGCAAGCATGTGTATGTCGAGAAGCCGCTGACGCTGTGCGTGGTCGAGGGGCGGCGGATGGTCGAGGCGGCTCGCAAGTATCGCCGCATCGTCCAAGTCGGCAGTCAGCAGCGTTCGACGATCCCGAACCGCGACGGCTGCGCGTTCATTCGCGGCGGCGGCATCGGGCACGTCAAGCAGGTGATCGGGCCGAATCTCAACAGCCCGTGGATTGTCGAACTGCCGGCGGAAAAAATCCCCGCGGAACTCGATTGGGACTTATGGTGCGGGCCGTCGCCGCTACGGCCGTATCACTCGAACCTGTTCGAGTGCGAAGGGAAGCCCGGCTGGATGGAGAGCCACGACTTCAGCACCGGCAACATGGGGAACTGGGGCGGCCATGCGTTCGATCAAGTGCAATGGGCGCTCGGCATGGACGCGACCGGCCCGGTTAAAGTGCTGGTCGATGGCCCGCCGCTCGACCCGCCGCGCTACACCGCCCCCGAATCGCGCGAGCGTGGCTGGCAACTCTGCCGCCGCCCGCCGCTCGCGTTCGAGTACGCCAACGGCACTCGCCTGGAACTGAGTACCGGCCCGATCAGCGGAGCGATCTTCCTCGGCGAAAAAGGCAAAGTCGAAATCCGCCGAGGCAGCGTGCATTCCAACCCGAAGGAGCTGATTGAAAACGTGCAACTCCCCGACGGCCCGTCGTACACCGTCGCTCATATCAACAACTGGTTCGATTGCATCGAGTCCGGTCAACTCCCCGTCGCCGACGTCGAGTGCGGCCACCGTACCGCGACGATTTTTCATCTGGGAAACATCGGCCGACAACTTGGCCGAAATTTGAATTGGGATCCAGTTGCCGAGAAATTCCTTAGCGACGACGAAGCCAATCAACTCCTCGACCGCCCACGCCGCAAAGGCTACGAGCTTCCGGGAACGGTGTAGTGCGGCGAAGCCGCAAAGTAGACGAGTCACTCCGTGACTCGATTCGAGTCACGGAGTGACTCGTCTACTTTGCTCGTGCCTCGGCGACATTACCGGCGTTCAATGATGTCGCCATCGCCGCGTCCTTTTGGGATTTATCAGGCTTGAAGTTCCTGAGCCTCGCCTTTGTGATGTCCGTCGAGCGGTATCGAAGTCTGTCACGGTTGAGGCACATCATGTCGGCTGAACGGCAGTTGCTCTTTGCGGTCTTGGCGTTTGAGAGCGAGTTGCTCGACTTGGCGCAGCTCACGTCGGCTTGTCGAGCGTGGGCGGAGGACAAGTCGAAGCTGCTCTCCGATCTGCTGGTCGAGCGTGGCTGGCTGACGCTGAAGAACCGCGAGTTCATTGACGAGCTGGTCGATCGAAAGCTGGCCAAACATCAGCACGACTCGCGAGTCACGTTGAATTCTTTAGTGCGTGGCGATGTCTGCGATGCGATTCAGCAGGTGGATGATTCTGAAATTCGGCAGTCGTTGGGCAGGTGGCCGGCGAGCGATCTCAAGTTGATCGAGACGCTGGTTGAGCCCTCTTTTTCGCCGGAAGAGCTGCCAATGCGATATTCCTGGATTAAGGAAATCGCAAAAGGGGGACTGGGGCGTGTCTGGCTGGCACGCGACAACCATTTGGCACGGGAGGTGGCGCTCAAGGAACTGCGGGGGGAAAGAGCGGCGGCAGCGGGGGACCAGGCCGTGCGGCAGTTGCTGAAGGAAGCGCAGATCACGGGGCAGTTGCAACATCCCAACATTGTTCCCGTGTATGAAATGCACTACGGCAGCCGGCCCTTTTATGTGATGAAGCTGGTCAAGGGAGAAACGCTGACCAAGGCGATTCGCCGACATCACCAGCAACGGCGGGACGGGCGGCGTGATCCGCTCTCATTGCCGCTGTTGCTGAATGCCTTTGTGAAGATCTGCGATGCTCTGGAGTACGCGCATGCGCGAGGCATCATTCATCGAGATTTGAAGCCCGACAACATTAGTCTGGGAGACTACGGTGAAGTCATCGTGCTGGATTGGGGATTGGCCAAGCTGGTGGGCGGTCTGGAGGTCGAAGCGGAGCCGGTGCAGCTCACCGAGGATGCGCTCATGCCTCCCTCGCAAGCGGGAGCCAATCTGGGAACGCTGCACTACATGTCTCCCGAACAGGCGCGAGGACAAGTCGACTTGTTGGATTTCCAGACGGACATCTATGGCCTGGGAGCGATCCTGTTTGAAATCTTGACCGATCGGCCGCCGCATGGGCCATCGACGCCGGCTGCGGACAAGGTTCCCATGCCACAGATGCTTGCGCAAATCGCCACGGCAGAAACTCCGCACGCCCGCGACTACGAGCCGTCCGCTTCGCCGGCATTGGAAGCCATCTGTGCGCAAGCCATGGCCAACCAGAAGGCCGAACGATATGCCACTGTCAAACAATTGGCGTCCGACGTTCAACGCTTTCTCGCCGATGAACCGGTCTCGGCCTGGCAAGAACCGTTAGCCAGTCGAACTCAGCGGCAGAAGCGGCAGCATCGCAAGTCCGAGCGTGACCTTTCCACCTCGTACTGCAACCTCGGCGACATGCAGCGTCAGTCCGGGCATGTGACCGAGGCACTGGCGTCCTATCAGCAGGGATTGGAGATCCGCCTGAAATTGGTGGCGGCCGATCCGAGCGACGCACGGGCGCAGCGCGACTTGTCCATCTCCTACGAGAAGCTCGGCAATGTGCAGCTTCAGTCCGGGCAGGCCGCCGAGGCGCGGGAGTCTTATCTGAAGATGCACGAGACTTATCAGAAGTTGGCGGTGGCCAATCCGCGCGATGTCCGGACTCAGCGCGACCTTTCCGTCTCGTATGAGAAGCTCGGCGACGTGCAGCGACAGTCCGGGCAGGCGGCCGAAGCGCGGGAGTCTTATCAGCAGGGGTTGGAGATCCGCCAGAAGTTGGCGGCTGCCGATCCGAGCGACGCACGGGCATTGCGCGATCTGTCTGTCGCGTACAACAAGCTCGGCAACGTGCAGCTTCGGTCCGGGCAGTCGGCCGAGGCACAGGAGTCTTATCAGCAGGGGCTGGAGATCATTCAGAAGTTGGCGGCGGCCGATCCGAGCGACGCTCAGGCTTTGCGCGACCTGTCCATCTCTTACAACAAGCTCGGCAACCTTCAGCTTCAGTCCGGACAGGGAAACCAGGCGCTGTGGTCGTTTCAGCAGGATCTGAAAATCAGTCAGAAGTTGGCAGCGGCCGATCCGAGCGATGCTCGAGCCCAGTCCGATCTCGTGGTCAGTTTCTACAAGCTGGGAGCGACCAACCAGCAGTTGAATGCCCATGCCGAGGCGCTCATTTGGTTCCAGCAGGCACTCGCTGGCCTGGAACGCCTGGAGAAGGAAGGGCGATTGCCTCCGGCGCAGCAGGAACGGATTGCGATTGCGAAGGCCGCGATCAGAGAGTCTCAGAAACAACTTCCGTAGGATTCGTAGGACAAGAATCACTTGGTCCGGTCTCGGCCGGCACGCCAGACCTCGAAGGCTGGATACGGCTCGCGTTTCGGCGACATCAGCCCCCACGACTTCTCAATCAAGAGCTTCGATTCCTCGCTCTTCCACGGCAGGTCGAAGGCTTCAAATCCGACGCCGTGAAAGACCCATGCCTGCGGCGCGTCCTCGACGCGCGCGATCAGTGTCGGTTGTGTGTACGCGGACCAGAAGGCTTGCTGTGACGACGGCGAATACGCGGGCTTGCCGTCGTGCGGGAAGCCCGTCTCTTTGAGCAGCACCGGCTTCTTGGTGTGTTTGGCCAACTTCAACGCCTCGTCGCGCGCCCAGGCCGCTCCCGCTTCGGGCGAGAACTGCGGGCGGTCAAAGACCGGATGAATGTTCGGAGCGAGGAAGTCGCCGAAGTCGCGAATGAACTCGTGCTGATAGCCGACGAGCGGCTCGCTGGTCGCGAGCGGAATCGTCTTGGGAAGTTTCTGACGCAAGCGAGCCGCCGCGATTGTCAGGTCGTCCGCTTCATACCGCTTAAACGTGATCCCCTCGTTGCCGACGAGCACCCCCAAGGCCAGGTCCGATTCATACAGCCGAGCCAACTCGGCGACACCGTCCACTTCCGCTGCCGACTTCGTGTCCCAAATCGCCAACAGGACGGCGCGATACTTCAGCTCTTTGGCGAGCGCGACCACTCGCGGCGTGCAGGCTTCGTGGTAGCCGTACAAGATCAGTCCATCGAACGCCGGACGCAGAGCCTCCAGATCGGCACGAATCGAACTCGTCGTCAGTCGCCGCTGATTGACCTCTTGCCGAGGGTCCAACTGCGACGGCGTGTAAGTCACCATCGTCGCTGCCGGCTGGCTGGTCAGATATTGAAAGAACGGAAAGCGACGATCTGCGTCGTCTCCCTGCGCGGGGGCGGTCAACGCTGACAAAATCAAAACGATTCCCAGAACTCTCGTCATGCGATTCTCCAGTCGTCGAGCGAGCCATTGTCGGAACGTGACTTCGGCCGCGAGCGGAATATACTCCCACGCCCACATTGGGTCGCGGGGTCGCAGACCAACAAGCGGCCTGATTCGACCGGCAGAGAAACGTAGACGAGTCACTCCGTGACTCGAAAGAATCACGCCACCCCGCTTGTCGGGGTGGTCCCCGCGCTTCTGCACTACCAAAGTCCTCGAAGATCCAAAGTCCTCGAAGATCGGTGTAGTACAGAAACGCGGGAACCACTGGGGCAAGCCCAATGGCGTGATTCTTTCACAAACTCTCTGTGACTCGAAGATTCCAGTCACGGAGTGACTGGTCTACGTTCTCACCCTCGCGCCCCTCCGATCTCCGTTGAAGGAACCAACGACATGCCTGCTTCGAGCTTTCGCGTTTGGCTGGTAACTCTGTGTGCGATTCTGTCGGTCGGTCCGATGACCGGCTGGACGGCGGACGCGCCCGATCGCGGCATTGGCGATTTTCCCAAACTTTCGGCCGAGCGGGACTGGCCCTGGTGGCGTGGACCGTCTCGCAACGGAGTCGCAGCGGCTCCCACCGCGCCGACCAAATTCAGCGACACCGACAATGTCGTTTGGAAGACTCCGGTGCCGGGTCGCGGTCATTCATCGCCGATCGTGGTCGGCAATCAAGTCATCCTCACGACCGCGTCGAAGTCGCCGCAGGTGCAATCAGTGCTGGCGTTCGACCGCAAGACCGGCAAGCAACTCTGGAAGACCGACATCAGCCAAGGCGGTTTCCCGGAAAAGAACCATGACAAGAACACCGAAGCGACGCCGACCGTCGCTTGCGACGGTGAGCGACTATTCGCGACGTTTTTTCATCACGAGACCGTGCAATGCACGGCGCTCGACTTGAGCGGCAAGAAGGTCTGGCAAGAGACGGTCGGCCCGTTCAATCCACGAGCTTTCCGATATGGCTACGCTCCGTCACCGACGCTGTATCGCGGGACGGTCATCGTCTCGGCGGAATACGACGGCGAGAGCGCGATCACCGCGCTCGACCGGCAATCGGGCAAGCAACTCTGGCGCACGAAGCGGCAGAGCATGATCACGTTTTCGACACCGGTGGTCGCGCACGTCGCCGGCAAAGATCAGTTGCTGATCAGCGGGGCCGGGCAAGTCGCCAGCTACGATCCGAGCAACGGCAAACAATTGTGGACGACTCCCGGTACGACCGCCGCGACTTGTGGCACCATGGTCTGGGACGGCGATATCGTCATCGCCAGCGGCGGCTATCCCATCGCTCAGACGATTGCCGTAAAAGCCGATGGCAGTGGAACGGTGCTGTGGAAGAATCAACAAAAGTGCTACGAGCAATCCATGCTGACTCACAACGGATATGTCTACGCTCTGGACGACCGCGGAATCTTGTTCTGTTGGCAAGCCAGCGATGGAACAGAAATGTGGAAGGAGCGGCTCTTCACAGGCCCCACCAGTGCGTCGCCCGTGCTGGTCGGCGGAAACATTTACTGGCCCAACGAGCGTGGCATGTGGTTCGTCTTCAAGCCGAACCCGCAGAAGTATGAATTGGTCGCCGAGAACCAACTCGGCGACGAAGGCTTCGCCAGCCCGGCCGTCGTGGGAGGCCAAATGTTTGTCCGCACGGCCGCTTCATCCGGAAACAAACGGCAAGAGTGGCTGTATTGCTTCGGCAAGTAAATGACTTGACCCGCAAAGTAGCAGCCACATTCCATGTGCCGTCCGCAATTCTCAGGCTGACGGCACATGGAATGTGCCTACTACTTTCTTAAAGTCAGTGCTATTGGGCTGACGCCGCCCCGCTCGCCTGATGTCACTCCGATGGAATCCGAGTGGCTTCATCGCCGGTTCGGCCGCGTGCTCAGCCAACTTCTCAGCGCCGTTTGCAACGTCGTGACTTGCTCCGGATACTGCGCGGCGACGTCGTTCAGTTCCCAAGCGTCTTCGGGTTTGAGGAATAACCAGCCGGACGAATCCCCCTCGTCGGACTGTGCGGCGGACTCCGGTTGAATGAAGAAAAACTCTCCGGTTCGCACCGCAGCGCCCCCTGCGTGATCTCGCAAATACAACTCCGAGCGCGGCACGCACCCGGTGTTTTGCAACAGCGGCAACAAACTCCGTTCGTCTCGTTCGGCCAACACCGTGGACGAACTGCCGAACCAGTCGCTCAGCGTCGGTAAGACGTCCGCCGGAGTGACCAACTCCGAACGCCGGCTGCCAAGCGTGTCGTGAGCGGCCCCGGCTATCAACAGCGGCGGATGCACGACTTCATCTCGAAGGTATTCGATGTCCGACGGCGCTTCACTCGCACGGTTCACGAACGAAGACAGCAACTCCCCTTCACCCACAGCTTGTCCGTGCTGGGCCATGACAATCAACAACGGTGGAGCATTGCCGAACAGACGTTCGATGCTCGCCAGCAGACTGCCCAGGAAGTGATCGAATTGCGTCAGGAGCGCGGCATAGATGACTTCAATCTCACGTACTGCCATCAGGTCCGCCGAGACATCGTCTAACTCGTCGGCATACAGCTCCACAAACTGCGACGCCGCGAGACCGGGCCAGCCGATCCCGCGCGATTCCAGCCAGAGCAGCCACGGAGCCGCGGGGTCTTGGCTCAATTCCACCAAAGCCTGCTCGGCCTGCTGCACCAATTGGGCGAGCGAGGTCTTGTTCAATTCCTCGACGTCGCCAACGGCCGGCTCATCCGCTTCGCACAGCCAACGCACGGAGACGCCTTCGCGTTTCAACAGTTCGATCCAATGGGAGGTCATGTCGCCGAACAGCGGTTCTTCGGCCGGTGAGGCAAAGCAGTGATCGAACACCACGCCACGCGCCGCCAACCGATCGAGATTCGGAGTTTCGATCCATTCATGCCCATAGCAGCCCAGGCATCGGCGGCTGAGTTGATCGAGGGCTAAGACAATGGCACGCGGCGGCATCAGTCAATTGTCCTTGGAGGATGGGCGCTCTTGCCCGTCCCGAATCATGGTCAATCCGACGGGCAAGAGTGCCCATCCTACTCGACACGATCACAATGTCATTCGATCCCACCAAGGCTGCGCAAATACGTTGCCGTTCGCACCGCCGCTTCGCGCGGCCCCATGAGTTCGGCATAGGCCTGATGGATCGTGACGAATCCGCCGTACCCGATCTCTCTCAATGCCCCGATCACCGCCGGAAAATCGACACCTCCCGGTTCCCAAATTGGGATGTGTCGAAACCGGCGCATCCCCAAACACCACGTCTCCAACTCGACCGGCCCCTGTGGATCGAGCTGATGATTCTGCACGTAGACATTCATCAAATAGGGCTTCAACCGACGCAGCGTTTCCAAACCGTATTGCTCGCCGCACAGCATGAGATTGGCCGGTTCATAGATCAGCCCAAAATTCGATCGCCGGATTTGGTGGAGCACTTCCAGCGAACGCTCGACGGTCTCGAACAACGTCGTCGTGTGACACTGATGAGCCAGCCGAATGTTGCGTTCCGCCGCTTGCTCCGCCGCGCGCCGAGCATGTTCGATATCCGCCTCGGTCTTCAAACAGACGCGAATCAAATCGCAACCCAACGCCTCGGCGACATCGAGACTCGGCCCGATGTTCCGCAAGCTGTCCGGCCCGTGCTCATTGTTGAGCGGCACGTCGCTATCTGCCGTGACCATCGACACGCACAACCCCGCGCGTTCAACCTCGCCACGCATCTTTTCAAGTTCAGCTCGCGGAGTTCCAATCCCTCCCGCGCTGGCTCTCATGCAGACTGCTCCGTAACCCAACTCGGCCGCCAACTGCACCAAATCTCGAAACGGCACGTTGAGCTTCGTCTTGCACGGAGCTTCGGCAATTCGGACCGACAGCGACAACTTCATGACCACCTCCGCCTCGAAACTTTGTTCTCACGGCATTTGAAATCTGCGCTGAGAATAGCCCGCTCAGGAGCACTCGCAAACGCTGTTAAGCCGTCGCAACCGTTGCTTGACGTTAAAGAACACGACCACCACACTCCGCCCCCCTTCGGCCAGTCCCAGGCTGGCGTTGGAGGTGTAGCTCAGTTGGTAGAGCAACGGACTTTTAATCCGTAGGTCGTGGGTTCGAGTCCCACCACCTTCACTCCCTCAAAGCCCTCGTTTTCTACGGAAAACTGAGGGCTTTCTTGTTTCTGGCTCGACGTTGAATTGCTGGCAATCGGAGCCGTTGAAAACGGTTGAGAAAAGCTGATTTCGGCAGGGCGTGTGAAACCATTTGTGCAACCAAAATCCACCGCGTCTGTTGTGCCGGTCGCTCGCATCGTTTGCGAGTCAGGCGCGGCGAATGTCGGTCTCGGATTGTTTCCTGTCGCGAGCCTCATTCACCGTCGCGGTTCCCAAAGATGGTGTCGCTGCCGTCTGAGCACAGACGTTGATACTTTGGATGCTCATCGCGACAACGCTTTCCACGTCGTTGACGCCCGGAGCATTCACTATGACCGAGAAGCATCTCCTCTTCGCCGTGCTGGCGTTTGAGAGCGACCTCATCGACCTCGCGCAGCTCACCGCCGCGTGCCGAGCGTGGGTCGCCGACAAATCGAAACCCATCGCCGACTTGCTCGTCGAGCGGGGTTGGATCACCGCCGAGGATCGCGGCTTCGTCGAGAAGCAACTCGAACGCAAGCTGGCGAAGCATCAGCACGATCCGCGCGTCACGTTGAACTCGGTCGTGCGGGGCGATGTCTGCGACGCGATCAAGCAAATCGAGGATGCCGACATCCAACAGTCGCTCAGTTCGTGGCCATCGAGCGGCCCGGTGCTGGTCGAAACGATTGGCGAAACGCTCGGCGAACCGGAGCAGCCCAAGTCGCGCTACACCTGGGTCAGCGAAGTCGGCAAAGGGGGACTCGGCAAAGTCTGGCTGGCGCGGGACAACGA
>CAMDEA010000211.1 GCA_945893045.1 Planctomyces sp. SH-PL62 | reverse complement strand
AGACGGCGAGCGACAAAGACCTGTTCTTTCACTCGTCTGTCGTCCAAGGGGTTAGCTTCAATGACCTGCACGAAGGTCAAAAAGTGACGTTCACCGAAGGCGTGGGCAAAAAAGGTCCGTGCGCAGAAAACGTCAAACCGGTGTAGTCTCGACCACGGGCCGAAACCGACCGCCGAAATCATCATCCGTTCGGGGTGTCGGACTGGTGGGCAACGGCGAACCGGGGTCAGGTCTTCAAATTTCATTTTTGGCCTCGCAAATGACACGCGATGTGATTTGGAAAGTCGATGTGGAATTTGAGTCAGGAGTGGTTTGGGTGGCCAAAAATGAAATTTGAAGACCTGACCCCTGATCTGTTGCCGTAAACTCAACGTGCGTCGTGCGCCCCGATCGCCGCACTCCCAAGTTCATGACTGGCCTTGATGCAGTTTCAGCCAGCGCGCACGGCGGACCCAATAGAAGCGCACGGGCAAGAACAGATCGACGACTTCGTCGGAGATCAGCAAGCCGCCGAGCACCGGCAAGGCCATCGGGGCGAGGATTTCGCCGCCAACGCCACGAGCGAAGACCATCGGGAAGATGGCGATGATCGCGACTCCTTCGGTCAACAGTTTGGGACGTAAGCGATGGACCGCCCCTTCGATGACCGCTTGGCGGAGTTCCTCCAACGATCCGATCTTTTCGAGGCCGCCGCGCTTGTCGATCGCTTCGCGGAGATAGACCAGCATGATGATGCCGGTCTCGGTCGCCATGCCGAAGCAGGCGATGAAGCCGACCCAGACGGCGACGCTGAAGTCCATCGGCGGAGCGTGCCAGCCCTGCATGATCTTTGGGAAGAAGTACATGAAGAAGGCTCCGCCGCTGAGCGCTTCGGGGACGGCCAGCATCATCAGCGCGGCGTCGGCCAGATCGTGATAGGTCAGGTACAGAATCACAAAGATCAGCACGATGACGACCGGGAACACAAACCGCAGCGTGCGAGCGGCGCGGACTTGATGCTCGAATTCGCCGCTCCATTCGATGTGGACCCCTTCGGGCAGCGGGACTTTCTCGGCAACGACGCGCTGGGCTTCATCCACAAAGCCGACGATGTCGCGGCCGCGCACGTTGAGCGTCACGTAGTTCAGCAAGCGGCCATTCTCGCTTTTGATCATCGCCGGGCCTTCGACAATCTGGATGTCGGCGACGACTGACAGCGGAATCACGCTGCGACCGGACAGAGCGTGTTGCGGCGTTGATGAGTGGACGTCGCTGCCCAAGGAAGTCGTGCGTGACAGAAAGGACTCAGTGTCGCCGGAAGCCCGGCTTTTCGGAGACGTCGGGCTGTTTGCCGACATGCCGCCGCTCGCGCCGTTCATGCCACCGGCGGACGAGCCGCTCGACGGCATCGGACTGGGGCTGATCAGCAGTTTGCCAATCGCCTCTTCGTCTTCGCGGGTGGTTCGCGAGTAACGGATACGGACGGGAAAACGTTCGCGTTTCTCAACCGTGTAGGTGACGACGCGGCCCGCGAGTGCGACTTCGATTTCGTTTTGAATGTCCTCGACCGAGATGCCGTACCGCGCGGCGGCTTGGCGTTTGATGTCGATTTGTAAGTAGCCCTTTCCCATGACCGGTGCGGCGATGGCATCGCGTGCGCCGTTGATTGGTTTGAGCGCGGCTTCAATCTGCTTGCAGACCTGGTCGATCGTGTCGAGATCCGGGCCGAAGACCTTTACGCCGATGTCGGTGCGGACGCCGGTCGAAAGCATCTCGATGCGGTTGATGATCGGCTGCGTGAAGATGTTCGACCAACCGGGGACTTGCAGCACGCGACCCATTTCGTCGTCCACGAGATCGCCCTTCGGTCCTGTCTGACGCGGCCAGAGAAAGAGTGTCTTGGCGAACGGTGGGGCGAGTTCTTCGCGAAGAGCGAGGAATTGTGAGACAGGGAGAGGGGGAGACGGGGAGACGGGGAGAGAAGACAGGTCTGATGTCGGGACGTGGTCGGGGTTCATTGTCTCCCCGTCTCCCTGTCTCCCTTTCTCCCCATCTGTCTGTTTGCCAAGCTGCGCCGCGATCGCGCGCTTAGCGAACTGCTCCGTCTCCTCACCGTGCAAGGCCTCCTTCGTCAAACCCTTGGCTTGCGCGGTTTTCGCGAGTTCCTCCAGAACATACCAATTGAAAGCCGGTGCGGCTTGATCGAAGAGTTCGTAATTGACTGCCCCAGCACGCTCGCGCCATAGCTTGGCTCGCTGGGCGACGATGGCCTTGAGCATCTCGCCCGCGAACGTGCGGTGCTCGGTGCCCAATGCTTCCAACAACTGATGCCAGATCGTGGCCGCGAATGATTCCTTGATCTGCAACGCCTCGGCCACGTCCTTCAACATTTCCCCCGCCTGCAACTCGCGGGCGATGGTCTGCGTCAGTTCTTGCACGTCCTCCAACGCAGGATTGCGAGCCAGCCAGCGTCCAAAACGGGGAGTGACCCGATCACTGAGTTCCTGCGCCCAATCTCCGACAGTCGCCGCCGTCCGAACCTGCAAAACACCGGCCCGACGCAACCGCGCGATCGTTTCGTCGACGGTGAACCGCACGAGCAGCGGGCCAAGCTCTTGTTCGAACTCGCGATAACGGCGCAACGACAGTTCCCGCAGCGCTTCGTCGAATCGCTCCAGCGCGTGCTGAGTCGTGTCGTTGAGCAGACTTTCCCGCTCCTCTTGGATTTCGGGAAAACGTTGCGACGCCACCTCCCGAAGAGTCTTCTCCAAGCGTTGCAGCGTTTTCCGGGTGGTCTCGTCGAGTTGGCCGTCTGGTGCTTGTTCCGATTCGCGGTCGCGACGTAACGCCAACTTGCGAATCTGTTCGTCGAAATGTGCCAACCGTTTCTGCGTGGGATCGTTGAGGAGAGTCTCGACCATATCGAGCGTGACGATTCGCAGGAATCCGCGAGACTCCAGTGTCTCTAACACGACGTCCGCTTGCCGTTGGGCCTCGTTGAACTTCATCACACGCTTCGGCCAAAGTTCCTTCGGGCGAAAGTTCACGAACGTTTCGACCATGTCCAGGGGCGCGGGGTCGGTGGGCGTGTCGGCTCGACCGGCTTTGCCGATGACGGACTCGACTTCGGGGAAGCCGCGCAGCAGTGCGTCGCGAGCTTTGAGGTCGTCCGCCGACTGTGTGACGCTGGCTCGCGGGACGGAGATCGGCATGTCGAGCAGTGTGCCCTCGTCCAACGCGGGCATGAAGCTGACGCCGATCTTCGGAAAGTGGTACGCCCACAGGCCAATCACCAGCAAGCTGGAGAGGGAGATGATCTGCCACAGCACCTCGCGCTGAGTCTTAAAAGCTAACACGAAAAGAGCCAGAACAACCAAACCGGCGAGGCCTTGAAGCAGGCGAGTGATCAGTGGCTGAGTTCCCAAGAACGGTAGCGTGAATTGGAACTGTTGGAACTGCGATCCGGTCCACAGCATCCAGCCGGAGAAAGCCAACAATGCCAGACCGAGGACGAGAAACAAAAAGTCGTGTCCACGTTTTCCAGTCGTAAAGATCACCGTCAGTGACACCACCAAACCAAACGTGACGAGAAATGCTGTCCGCCAAGCATTCTCGGCAGCTCCCATGCCGATGATGGCTTGCAGCGGAAACATGCCGGCCGCGAGTACCAGCAGCACCGCGAATCCCCACATCACCAGATTGCGTCTCGGCAGCGCCCACGTCAGCAGCGGTTTGTAGATATGGATGAAGCTGCGCACGATGGCGTTCTCTTCTTCGCCGCGCAGCCGCCCTTTCAGAAACGTTGGAATGAGCGCCGGCACGATGGTCACGGAGATGATGGCCACGCCGATCAACGCGAAGCTCTTGGTGAATGCCAGCGGGTGAAACAGCTTGCCTTCTCGGCCGCTGAGCATGAACACGGGCACGAAGCTCAGCAGCATGATCAGCACCGAAAAGAAAATCGGCCGGCCGACCGTACGGCAGGCGGGGATGACCAACTCGCGGATGTCGCCAGTGACTTTGTTGTTGCCGAAGTGGTCTTTCAGCGTGTGCGTGGCGTTTTCGACCATCACGATCGCTTGATCGACCAGAATGCCAATTGAGATGGTGATGCCGGCCAGCGACATGATGTTGGCTTGGATGTCGATGATCCCGAATTGCCGCAGCAGCCACATGATCAAGAAGGACGTCAGCACGGCCAGTGGCAATGTCACACAGATGACAAACACGCTCCGCACATGCGACAGGATCAGCAGAATGGCCACCGAGGCGATCAGCATCTCGTGCCACATGACTTCGGTCAGCGTGTGGATCGCTCCGTGAATCAACCGCGTGCGGTCGTAGGCCGGGACGATGTGGACCCCTTCGGGCAAACCGGGCTGCAACTCCTGAATCTTTTCTTTGACTCGTTCGGTGACGGTCAGCGGGTTCTGGCCGTGCCGCATCAGCACGACGCCGCCGGTAACTTCGTTGCCGTCCTTCTCATACACGCTGCGACGGAACTGCGTCCCCAACAGTACGCGAGCAACGTTGCTGACATAGATCGGCGTGCCGTTTACTTCTTTGATGACGGTGGATTCGATGTCGGCCTGACCTTTGATCCAACCGACGCCGCGCACGATGTACTCGGCGTTGTTCTTTTGAATGACGCCGCCGCCGGCCGGGACGTTGCTGCGCGCGACCGCCGCATACAGTTCGCCCAGCGTGATGCCATAGGTTCGCAACGAATCGGGCTGCACGTCGATTTGATACTCAAGCGGCAACCCACCCACGATCGCGACATCCGCGACCCCGGCCGCCGCAGTGAGCTGCGGCGCGATGTAGAACTTGTTGAGCGCCCAGAGTCGCGCGGGATCGGTGTTTGAAGAGAGAGGGAGAGGGAGAGAGGGGGAGAGGGGGAGAGAAGATGTTGACTCACCAGTTTGCGGTTCCTCGCCCCCTCGCCACCTCGCCCCCTCGCCCCCTCTCGGATCAACCTCAACCGTGTACCAAAAGATTTGCCCGAGCGCCGTCGCATCGGGAGCGAGATACGGTACGACTCCCGTCGGCAAATATCCTCCGGCTTGGCCGAGCTTCTCGGTCACTCGCTGCCGAGCAAAATAGAAGTCGATGTTGTCGTGAAAGATGATCGTGATCATCGAGAAGTTGAACTCGCTCGACGACCGCACGGCTTTCACTCCCGCCAGTCCTTGCAGCTTGCGCGATAGCGGGTACGTCACCTGATCCTCGACCTCGCGCGGGCTGCGACCCATCCAGTCCGTGAAGACGATGACTTGGTTTTCGCTCAGGTCCGGGATCGCGTCGATGGGCGTATCGAAGACGGCATACACCCCGCCGATCGACAACACGATCGCGAGGATCAGCACGAGAAACCGATTACGAATCGAGGCTTCAATCAAACTCTCAATCATCGTGCCACCTTCTCCGCACGTTTCGCGGTCGGCCATTTTTCTAACGCAGCGTCGAAGCAACTTTCGCAGCACAGGAACAGCGGCTGACCGTCGTGCATGAGCTTGATGGGCGGGCCCATCGAACCAAGTTCACTCTTGGGCAACACGGCGCAGAACTTTTGCTTTTCTGCCGCCGTGCGGTCTGCGGGACTGAGCTTGGCCAACGCCTTCGCGATCTTTTCCTGTTTAGGAGTCAGCCTGGTCGAAGCCGGAGTCTTCTCTTCGACTTTCCCTTTCTCCCCTGCGGGCTTCTTTCCGGCCCGCAGGTTCGCGACCTTTTTTAGCGTTGCGTCGGCCTCTTTCGCGGCTTGCTTCGTGCAGCCGCTGCAGCAGACGAAGACCGGTTGGTCCTTGACCAGCACTTTGATCGGAACGCCCATTGAGCCGAGCCGGCTCTCCGTCAGCACCGGGCAGTATTTTTGAGACGCTGCCAGCTTGCGATCGTCCGGGCTGAGCTTGGCAAGCGCGAGGTCGATCTTCGCGTTTGCGTCTTCGGGAGTGGATGGCCTCACGGATTTCGACGGCGTCGAACCGCCGCCGCTGCTGCCGCCGACGTAGATCGAGCCCGCCGCGGGATTCAATCGCGTCTCGGCATCGACCAGAAAGGAACCGCTGGTGACGATGAGCTCGCCGGCAACCAGACCGCTCAACACTGGGAAGAACGTCACGTCATTCGGCCCCACCATGCGCGGGCCAAGCTGGACGAGCACACCCTCGAACTCACCCGGCAGCACTTGGCGATAGACGATTTTCTGCCGGCCCGTGTCGATGATCGAGCCTTCGGGAACAGCCAGCACTTCGCCGCGCTCCAGTCGCGTGGCTTTCTCCCGCTCTCCCCCTCTCCCGATCTCCCCCTCTTCGTTATTCGCCACCGCGCGAGCGATCGCCGGTACGCGAGCCGGCGGCACCTCAATCAGCACTTCTGCCGTTGTGCCGGGACGTAGCTTGTGGCCGGGATTCGGAATCTCGAAGCGAACGGTGACCGTCCGTGTTTCTTGATCGACGTGCGGGTAGATGAATGACAGGAATCCGTGGAACGGCTCATCCGGGAACGCTTGCGTGATGGCCATGACGGGCAGCCGTTCGGCGCTCACGTCGCCATGCTGCTCGGCGGGGAGAAACCGGAAGTCGTGCTCGTAGACTTGCGCCTGAATCCAAACGGAGGAAAGGTCCGCGATGTCGTAGAGCGGCATCCCTTCATCGACGTACTGCCCCTCGCGGACGTACTTCTTGACGATGTGTCCGGAGATCGGCGAGCGAATTCGCAGGTGCGTGTTCGACACGCCGGTTTTCAGAATGCCGTCGATCTGTTCGTCGCTGATATCCAACAAGTGCAAACGGTTTCGCGAACTCTTCAAGAGATCCGCATTGTTTCGTTTCTGGGCATCCACCAGCGTCTGCACCGTGACATTGAGTTCGGGGCTGTAAATCGAAGCAAGCTCGTCTCCTGATGCCACGAGCTTGCCAGTCTCCGACGAAATCAGACTGTCGATGCGGCCCTTCACGCGCGCGGAAACGGTCTTGAAGCCACGCTCGTTGAAGTCCACATAGCCGACCGCCGTGATCTGCTTGGTCAGCGACACATACGCGACCGGCCACGTTTGCACGCCCGCGAGCACGACTCGATACGGCGACAACTGCACGCGGCTGACCACGCCCGCCGGCAGGGCCTCATCGCTCGCTGCGCCTTTCTTCCGCTTCGACAGCGGCATGAAGCAGACCGGGCATTTGTCTTGGCCGTTGTCACGCACGACCGAAGGGTGCATCGGGCAGAACCACTCGACATCGCCGACGACGTGCGCCGTATCGCCCACCGGCCGAGTCAACTTCTCATAATGAGCGACCAGCATGTCCCATTGCGTGATCCCTGCCCCGATCGCCACCAACACGGCGACGAAGCGCAGCCGAGCCAGTTTCACGAGGATGATGAAATCGAACCACCACCACGCCTTTCGCCAACCTTTGAGATGCGGCGGCGCTCGCAAGCCCCCTTCGTCAATCGGAGGTGCTGCGTGTTTGAATTCCGACATGATGATCTCCTTGAAAGCGCCACGCACACACGCGGCACAAAGACAGCCAACCGACTCGCACCATTGAACGTCCCGGACGCCCTAACCGGAGTCGATTCCCAAGAGGCGGCGCGAAACACGCCGCACACATCAGCGGATTAGATCACCAAATGCTCAAAGACAATGACTCTGTCGAGCGGTGGTCTTTCACCACAGACTCGCGACCAGCCTGCCTGCTGCGCGGTCAGTGAAATCACCGAAGCCTGCCAATCGCCAGCGATCAGCGGCAGCCACAACGTCACAGCATCGAACTCCGAAACGTCGATCGGTTTGGTCAGTGTCGGAGCCGTCGCTTGCTTGAGCGAGCAGCAATTTCCCGTTTTCAGATTCCTGAACTGCTGGCACGCCGGACAGCCGGATGTCGGTCCCGTTTTTCGGGCTTTGTGTGCCTTCTCAGGAGACGCCGAATGCTGTCGGCAGCACGACTTCATCAGGGAATCTTCCGAGCGGGATTCGACCGGCTCGCGGAAGCAGCATTCGGAGAAGAGTTGTCCTTTGGCCGCCGCGCACTGGCATTCCATCTGGGGTAGCCCCGCGCCGAGGATGAATGGAATCATCGCGACGACGAACACTTTCCAGAGGATTTGGCGGACAGAATTCATCACATCACCGTGGCGAACAGCAAAACGGAATACGTGGTTTCGATACCAAGGACACGGACTGATTTCATGCGATTCGCGATTTTTGTCAAGGTGGCCTCGAAACTCTTTTGAGATCGACCACGAATTCGTGAAGCAATGATTCCAGGAAATCTCGATCTAACTCAGTGGCAAGACGGCGCCGTCGCAGATGGGGAATGAGCGGCCGAACATGTCTTGGATTGCAGTTCGCGGGGAGATTCCCAGCGCGGTGAAGATCGTGGCGTGGACATCGGGCGGAGCGCAGGGCAGGTTCTTGGGGAACGCTCCTTTGCTGTCGGTGCTGCCGTAAACTTGGCCCCCTTGAATGCCGCCGCCAGCGAAGGCGATCGAGTACGCATCGGGATAGTGATCGCGGCCCGCTGAGCCGTTGATGCGGGGCGTGCGGCCGAAGTCAGTCAACACGACGACGAGTGTTTCGCCGAGTGTGCCTCGATCGGTGAGGTCATGCAGCAACGCGGAGGTGCCGCGATCGAACACCGGCAGCAAACGTTTCTTCAACCGGTTGAAGTTGTCGCCGTGAGTATCCCACATGTCGCCCGATGCGCCGTTGAGGTCGCCAGCCGCACAGCAGACTTGGACGATCGGCACTCCCGCTTCGGTCAATCGCCGAGCCAGCAGCAGACTCTGGCCGCCGATGTGTTGTCCGTATAACTCGCGAACTTTCGGCGACTCCAGATCGAGGTTGTACGCTTGCTTGATCGCCGCGCCGGACAAGATGTCTTCCGCCAGCGTGTGAAAGTGTTGGAAGCCATCGGTGCCGGCCATTGGCTGCTCCGGCCGTTGCAGCGTTGCGAGTAAACCGCGTCGCGCGGTCAGCCGATTCACATCGACGTCATTCAAGTTGAGAACCTCGGAACCGAGCGTCCGCGACACGCCGCCGAATTCCTCTCCCTGGGGAGTTCGCATGATGATCGGATCGTATTTCACGCCGAGCCATCCGCCGTGCTCACCGGCTTGCAGCGTCCCGTTATCGACCAACGGATAGGGCAATCGCACGGCGGGGGGAACACCGCGCGGTGCAGTTCGCAGTTTGGAAATCACGGCCGCGATCGACGGCCAATCCTCGCGCATCGGCGGAATGTTGCCGGCTCGTGGTGGTTTGTGACCCGTCAGATTCCAATACATGCCGCGACCGTGAGCCGCATCGTCGTGATGAATTGATCGCACGATCGCCAGCTTGTCAGTGTGCCGAGCCAACAGCGGCAGGTGCTCGCCGATCTCGATGCCAGGGACGACCGTCGCGATCGGCGAGAACTCGCCACGCACTTCGGCCGGAGCATTTGGCTTCAAATCCAGGCACTCCAAATGACTCATTCCACCCCACAAATAGATGATGATGCACGACTTTGCTTTGCCGACAGTCACGGTCTTCGTCGCCGGCGCATCGCCGCTCGCCGCCGCTGATCGAAACTGCAAGAAGCTCGGCAGTGACAGCCCGCACATTCCAGCGGTCGTCGCCAGCACTCGCCGACGAGACAACTCAAACGCGGAGAAAGCGGTTCGCAAGTTACGTTTCCTGGCCGGCATGTCGTCCTCAACGCTCAGAATGGATGGCGAGCGGGGCGGCGTCAGCCCCCCGGTGAATTCGCCTGGCACTGAGCGTTCCCTGA
>CAMDEA010000210.1 GCA_945893045.1 Planctomyces sp. SH-PL62 | reverse complement strand
ACCTGCTCCCGAACCGCTGGCATCAACAACTCGGATTTCACTTGTGGGACATCATCCATGATCGACTCCAGAAAGAGGTTCCGAACATTTTCAACCTCATTCTGACAACTCTGTATTCATCGCGCCAGGCAAAATTGGCACACCCGAATCGTTCCAGCTCGCCACCTGGGATCGGTTTTTCCGGTTAGCTGGGCTGATCGGATTCACTTCGCGAACTCGACGCGCCGCAGCTTGGGCATTTGAACTCCGTGTGCTCAGGAATGAATTCGCTTTGGCAGAACTTGCAGACCATCGGCTCCGGCGGAGGCGGTTCCACCGGCGCGGAGTTCGAACTGGAGTTGGAGTTTGAAAACAGATTCAGATCGATGGCCAGCGGTGCGTTCGATGAGGAGTTCGATCCGCTCGATGAAAACCAATCGCTGGTCGCAGAACTCGACGACGAATTCTTCGAAGACTTCCCGCCCGACGACGATTTGCTCTTCGAGTTGCTGCTCTTGCCTTCGCCCCCACTTTCGCCGGCGAGCAGGCAGAACAACACACCGACGACCACCACGATGCCGATCGTCAAACCGACAATCCAACCGGTCAGCTTCAGCGCCCGGTCCATGTCATACAGCTCGTAGCCGTAGCTGAACGTGAACACGCTGCCGATGTAGACCGGGACCAGCAACACCAAAGCTCCGATCCCCTGCGATTCTTCCCAGACGTGATCGACCCACGTTTTGTGAAGCACGCCGAAGATCGCCAGCAACGCCCCCAAGGCCAGCAAGCCGCCGGGAATGATCAAGTGCAGCGGCTTGCCGGGACGCTCGATGTCGCGATGGAATTCCACGACCTCGCGCGTCTTCTGACGAACCTTCCGCGCTTTGATTTTCGACTTCGGCATGCTGGCCTCGATCTCAAGAACCGATCACCAGAAGGCCCGATTACTTCTCGCCCATCAACTCTTTGAGCTTCGGCTCGGTCGCTGTCGCCCAAGTCGTGTAGCTCTTCTCGTTGAGGTGCAGCAGGTCCGGCATGACCTCTTTCGACAGCGTGCCGTCTTCATTCAAGAACTTGCCGCTGATGTCGAGGTAATGAACCATCTCGCCATCGGCCAGCTTGGCGATCTTCTCGTTGGCTCCGATGTTGACCTTGCGTTTGGCGTCATTCGCATCCGCCCCGCGCGGGAAGATCGCCAACACCAGAATCTTCGTCTTCGGCAGTTTCGTGCGCAGCTTCTTGATGATCGCCTCGACCCCTTCGGCAATCTGGGCCGACGTATTCGTCCCGGAGTTGTTCGTCCCGATCATCAACACCGCCGCTTTGGGCGAGAGCCCCTCGATGTTGCCGTTGTCCAATCGCCACAAGACGTGCTGAGTTCGGTCGCCGCCGATCCCAAGATTCACGGCGTTGCGCGGCGTGTAGTACTTCTCCCACACGGCCTTGCCGGAACCTTCCCAGCCCTGCGTAATCGAGTCGCCAATCAACAGCAGATCGACGTTCCCTTTCTTGACTCGTTCATTGAACGACTCGTGCCGCTTCATCCAGCCACCATCGCGCGGGACGGGAACGACCGCGTCGTTGGCCTTCTCCTGAGCGACCAACATCGCGGTTGAGCAAATCAGAGTTGCCAAAATGGAGCACGCGACAATTCGATTCTTCAAGTTGAGCATCCGAGTATCTCCTGTAAGTGTTGACTGTTTTCCGACAAGCTGTGTCTCATTTTTTTTGCCCCCATTTTTTTGCCTGCCGCGTTTTTGCATTCTGAAAGCTGGCAAAAAATAGGGGGCAAAAAGATGGGGGCAATCGCGGCGGCAAATCCTATCGACCAGCCGTTTGTTTTTCGCTGGTCAGGAACGAGATCAAGTCCACGAACTCATCGACCGTCAGCGTCTTCTCCAAGCCGTCGGGCATGATGCTGCCCGCATGAGCCTGCGACTCTTCGATGTCGGCTTTGAGCAGCGTGTGCTTCTTCCCCTGATTGTCGGCGAGCACCAGGGTGTCGGCGGTCTCGGACAGCTTCAGGCCGCTGAGCACACGCCCGTCATTCATCGCAACAGTCTGCGATTGAAAGCCCGCGGCAATCGTCCGGCTGGGGTCGAGCAGCGATTCGATGATATGCACCCGCGAGAAGCGGCTGCCGATGCCGGTCAGTTCGGGACCGACCTTTTCTCCCTGATCGTTGAGCCGATGACACTTCAAGCACTGCGACTTCTCCACCGTGAGGAACAGTTTCTTTCCTCGTTCGACGTTGCCCGGCCGAGCCAGCGCCGCCTCAACCAATCGTTCGTATTCCACCTTGGAACTCTTCTGGCGAAACCGCGCGTGAAACTCGGAGGAGGCATCAGGGGTGTTGCCCAACTCGATGAGCAACCGGTTTGTTCCTTTCACCAACTCGGCCTCGAATCGATCGGAGTCCGCTTGGAATCGTCGAGGCTCCGCGCGTTCCAAAACCAAGTTGCCGTTCAGCCAGATGCGCAGCGGTGCGTTGCTCGACATCAAGAACTGTGCGGCGGTCGGATCGGTCACGCTGAACTCCGAGTGAGCCACCCACATGCCATGCACTTTGCCGTTGGTTCTCAGCCGTGATTCGGGACCGCTTCCAAACAGGAAGTCCCAGCGATCATTGCCCGTGTATCCCTTTGGCTTGGATTCGGTCTTGCCTCCAAACATCCCGACAAAGACGGCTGCCGCGTCTGGCTTCAATGGTCCGACGATTTCCCAAGCGGCCAGGACGCCACTCGCACCTTGAAGGTCTTGAACCGTGCGTTCCAACTCCGCACCGCGCTCGCTCTTGATCCCTTCGCGTTGCGCCCACAACGTCAGCATTTGGACCGTCACGTTCAGCACATCGCTCGACGAGTTTCGCATCGCGACTTTCGTCACGTCTGCGGCCTGATCCGGCCCGCCGAGTTCTGCGAGGCATTTCAGTGCGCTAAGCTGCGTCGTCCGATCCGGCAACGCGGCGACGGCCAGCGGGACCACACGCGGTTCGCGCAGTTGCCGCAAGGCGTCGAGACTCACGCGGCGGATGTCGGGAGCATCCATGCTCGCCGCGGTCAGCAGGCTGGGGATGGCGTCGCGCACTTGCAGTTCACCTGCCGCGATCGCTGCGGCGAGTCGGACTTCCGGCGACTTGTCGCCCAAGAACCCCGGAACGAGTCCGGCAGCGTCCGCGATTCGCAGATTCGCCATGACCTCGATCGCCGCCGCACGAGCAATGGGTGACTCCGAACGAGTGCTGCTGAGCAGCAACGTGACAACGGGTTGGCTCACTTCGGACTTGGGACGTGTGTCGGCTTCGGTGCGTTGCCCCAAGGCTCGGAGCACTTCCGCGAGCAATTGGTCATTGGCCAGTAGCGGCGCGAGCGCCAGCAACCGCGACTCGCGCTCCGCCATCAAACCTTCGCTCCACATCGAAAAGGCCACGATTCGGGCCGGAGCAAGCTGCCGAGTGTCCGTGAGGAAAGCTTGCAGAGCTTCTCGTCGAGCCTCCGCCGGATGCTCATGCAGCGAAGTCAGAATCAGAACATGAGCCTCTGGGTGATCGTCCTCTTTCAACCAAACCGCGAGCGTCGCCAACTGCGTCGGAATCTTCTCACGCTGCATTCGCTTGAGCACTTCCAGTCGCACGGCATTGTCCGAGTCGGCCAGCAGCCGATCCAAGGTTTGTTCGATGAGTTCGGTTTTCTCCCACGCCACGGTGTTCGCCGGGCGCGGAGCGGGACGGAATCCCCAATAGGTCCATTGAGCCGGCGGCTTCCGATGCACGCGGCTCAGGAGGTCTGCGAACGCTAGCCGTCGTTTAACATTGGGTTCGAACTGAAGACGATCTCGTAACTCATCGACAACATCATTGACTGGTTGGTCTGCGAGGGCACGAATTGCGACTTCTCCAAAGTCGATTGGCTTAGGAACACCTTTTTCCGGCGTGAAATCGAATGCGCCCCCCGCCAACCCCAAAAGATGCAACCACTGTCCAGACTTTCGGAAGGCTTGCTGCACCGCATGTGCGAGTGCTGCTTCGGAGACATTCCAAGATCGAGCCAGCCAATCAGCCGTCGACTCCCAACGCAGTCGACCAAGGGCCACGATGATTTCGCGAGTTGCATCAACATCCCCCCAATCGGCAAGCTCCGCCAATCGCTCGGCGATGGAAACATCACCGGCACCAGCATTGAGTCGATGTTCGCTCAAAATAGGATCATGAAGATCTGCCAGCGCCCTAATCGCTTGCACTCGAACTCTGGGCGAGAACCGGAGTCGCGCCAGTTTGAAGAACTCTTCGCTTGCTTTTGGGCCGAGCACATGAGCGGCGATCCAGATGGTATGCAACCGAGCTTGCACATTGAGATCGCCGTTTCCTAGCAACGCAATGATGCACTTGGGATCGTCATGTCCAAGTCGTTCAATGGCGAGTTGAGCTTCAACCCGCTCGTAGTGGCTCTCGGAGTTCAGCCGTTTGATCCAACCCACCAGATCGTCGGGCACATTTTCAATCTGCCTTTTTGTCGTAGGCCCGTTGGAAACCTGCCCCACGTACTGCACGCGATAAATTCGGGCACGGCCGCGCTTGGGACGTTGGCCGTCCGCCCAATCGGCAATCAGCAGTGAGCCGTCGCGATCGACAACAAGGTCCGTCGGCTTGAAGCCGTAGGGATCGTTCTCCGCGCCAGATGCAAACTCGATCTCCTTAACCGGCGAAAACGCTTTGCCGGGTGACTCTGGTGAGTACCGCATGACCGCTCGGCCCCATTCGCAGAAGTAGAGGCCGCGATACTCGGCCGGGAACTGTGTCTCGCGGTAGTAAACACCACCGGCCGATGAGCCGAGTCCGAGATCGGCCAGCGGCGCAAGCGCTTCGTCCGGTCGCTCGTCATAGAGATAGGGATAACCGTGATCGGCTCCGAAGAAGCTGCGGATGACGCGAATCTTGTAGTTGCCACCGTCGTTCTCGTTGTCGCGCGTGTAGACGTTGAGGTCGTCGTCGAGCGCCACGTCGTAGATGTTTCGCAGCCCGGTCGAGAAGACATGCAAGTCCCGTCCATCGGGCCGGCAGCGCAAGATGCCTCCGCCGTTGAGCACCAACAGATCCCCTTCCGGTCGAACGACGTCACAGCCGCGATCACCCATCGCGAGATACAACCAGCCGTCATGTCCCGCGACGAGGCCGTTGGCGTTGTGTAGACGGACCTTGTCCTCTTCCGGGCCGAGGCCGAAGCCTTTGAAGAGATTCTTGCGCTCGTCGGCCACACCGTCGCCGTCGGTGTCGCTCAGCGCGGTGAGATACGGCGCGTGCATCACGAACACGGTCCCGTCGTGATACGTCAGCCCTTGAATCGAATTGAACCCGTCCGCCCAAATCGGAGCACGGTCGGCGTAGCCATCGCCGTCGGTGTCCTCAACCAGCCGAATCTCGTCACGCTGGATGATGTCGGTCGTCCCCAGCCCGGTCATGTAATCAATCGCGACGAACAACGTGTTCGCTCGCGGTCCCAACGCGATGGCCGACGGATACTCGATCAACGGATCGCAAGCGAAGAGCGTGGCCTTGAATTCCGCCGGGACGCGCAACGGCGGGAAGCGCTTCTCGGTTTCGGGTCCGGTCATCGGTGGCTCGGCAAACGTTACGGTGGGCAGCCAGCAGCCGACGACAATGAACCAGTTCCATCGCATCACGATTGAGCCTCCTCAGTTCGTCTTGTCTTTGTCCGGCCGAAAGCCGTGAGCCGCTGGCTGACAGCCGATGTCAGTTTTTGAGTCGCAGAAACGGATCACGGCGTTCGGCCATCGGCTCACGGCCAGCGGCCGAACCAACGCGCACTCAGCGGTTCACAATTCGTTGAGCCGCTCGTCTTGCCGGGAAGAGCACGACTTGTGGAGACATCTCTTCGTCGGGTGCGAGTAAATCAACGATGCGGTGCGTCGCGCGAGCGCTCAGCCCCGCGAAGGTCACGACGCTGAATCGCGGGTTCCACGGATTCTCGTTGGCCGCGATCACCGCACTGTCGTGATCGGCGTAGGTCTCGCCGCGCACGACGAACGACTGCGTACCGAATCGAACCGGCGATTTCTCCGCCGCTCGGCGGAGCAGCGAATTCGTCAACGGCTCGCCGACGACAAGCAGGTGATGCGACTTCAAATCCTCGGCGGTCACTTCGCGGTCGGTCTTCACCGGGATGTGAAAGTTGCCGAATCGCCGTGCGACGGCGTATTGCAGGCGTTCGGCGATTTCGCGGTTCGCGGCGGCGTCGCGAGCGGCTCGCTCGCCAGTACCGAACACGATCAAGGCTCGTTCCGGTTCCATCTCGAACGAGTGAACCGACCAGCAACCGCCGACGTGATCTTTGGCCGCGACCACGCGATCCAGCCATTTGGTCAAGACGATGGACGCCTCTTTCCCTCCCCGTTGATCGACGAACGCGCGGAACTGCGCGGTCGTGATCTCCTGGTCGGCGTGAGCGGTTCCGAATTCGTCCATCAACTCGGCGAACCGCTCCGCTCCGAGCGTCTGCCGCAGTTCAGCCAGCAACATCACGCCTTGTCCGAGCGCGATCGGATACCAATCGAGCGACCGCGAATCCGGTTCTGTTTTCGACAGCGGCACATCGCGGCCCAAGCGTTGCCGAGCGGCCCACCAATTCGACTGATGCGTGAAGAGCGCCGAGTCCACCAGTCCCTGAGTCGCTGGATCGAGCTTGTGGTCCTTCGCATCGGCTCGCAGCGCGTCTTCAAACGCGACGACCTTTTCAAACTCGGCAAACGCGGCGGCCAATCCTTTGTCAGCGGGAGTCTTCGGCCGCAGCGTGCCGCGCCAGGCGAAGGGGTGCCGTTGCTCAAATTTCAGTTTCGTCTCGTGCTCTTCGTCGGGGAACGGAGCGCGATCAACAAGCTGCCAATCTCCGATTGCCGTATTGGGTGGCTGCGTCCGCAGCAGCGACCAATCGTTCGCGACCAGCGGCTGCACTTCAGGATCGGTTTCCAGTTCGTCCTTCGACGCCCGCCACGCTCTGCCGAGCGGCGGGCCGAAGATCGCCCAACTCGAAAGGTCTTTCGCGAGAGCCGACGTCGTGAACTTCGCGTCGCACGAGGGGTAGCCCACGATTGGTGCCGTGCTGTAAGCCTCGAAGCCGAATGCTTCGGACAACCCGCCGCGCTGCTGATGCTTGTCGAACAGCTTCAGCCACGCGACATCACGCCGGCCGGGGTGCAACACGAGGTTGCCCGGTTTGCCGCGCGGATCGGCGACCGTGTCGCTCAGCACGTCGCGGTCCTTCGTGTTGTTGCAGCCCCAATAGAAACCTTTCGTGCCGGCGGGCCATTCGTCGCGGCTGCTGCGATACAGCTTTGTGTGTCGCGTGCCAAGTTCGTACATCGCGATCTCGTTGGTCTTCGTGTCGGCGATCAGCCACTCGTTCGTGTAGAGGCCGTTGTTTCTCGTGCCGAGGATCGCGACCGCCTCGTCGATGTTGTTGGCGTACTGCACCGCTCGGCGAATGCGCGACGATTCGGTTTCACCGGTCGGATCGAATGACGATTGGTCGATGGTCGTCTCGGCAATCAGCAGGCCGCTGGCTGAGATGTAGTAGTCCATTCCACTCTGAATGCCGCCGGGAAACGTCTGACAGACGAAGCGATGCCCTTTCGTCGGAGTCACGTCCAGCCAGACGTTGATGTGATAGACCCAGCTCAGTGACGACATCGTGATGTGCCCCAGCATGACTCCGCCGGTGGACTTGTCGGTCGCGGGAGTCGTCGCCACGAACGCACTGCACATCTCACGGCGATTGACCAACGGCGGCGACGCTTGATGTCGATCGAACTTCTTCGAGTCGATGCCGGTCGGCGTCGCCTGCAACGCGAGTTCCAAGAAACCAACTTCGACATCTGAGTTCAACGTCACAATGTCGAGCAGATCGAGCCGTCGCCCGTCGTACTTGGCACCGGCTGCCGCGGCTCCGTCGGCGATCCCCTTCATCTCTTCGAGGCATTCCACGTCGTACTTGCGGAGGAACGCGGTGTCGGTCAGCAATCGCAAACTCTTCCACGCCGCTTCCGGGTCTTTGTGGCTGCGAGTGCGAGCGAGAGCTTTGATGTATTCGACAATCTCGCGAGCCATCAGCCGCCCGTGTTGGACGCCTCGGTCATACGGTGAACCCTCGATATGCAGCACGAGCCAACCGGCTTGAGGATATTTCCAAGCTTTCTCGAACCGTTGCACGGCGGCGGGATCAGGTTCGCGTGTCGCCGTTGATTCCGCAGCGTTCGAGAAACTAGCGACCGCTAAACACAGACCAAGCACCGCAAAAAGAACACGCATGGAAGCCCCTCTCTCGGACAAAGACGGATCTCACGCAGAGGCGCAAAGCTCGCAGAGGAAGGCGACTGGAGATTTCCTCTGCGAGCTTTGCGCCTCTGCGTGAGACTCTTTATCAGAACAACTCGAAGATCGGCTCGGCGCGATACAGCTCGAACGGGCGGCCGTCGATGTCGTGCCAGTTGGCGTTGCGCGGGATGCCGAGCGTGTTGTAGATCGTCGCCGCGACGTTCTCCGGAGTCATCTTGTCGGCGATCGGATACGCGGCCAGCTTGTCCGTCGCACCGATGACGTGTCCGCCGCGCACGCCGGCTCCAGCGAACAGCGCCGAGTTGGCCGGGTTCCAGTGATCGCGGCCGGCGTCCTTGTTGATCTTCGGAGTCCGGCCAAACTCGCCCATCACGATGACCAGCGTCGTTTTCAGCAGACCGGTCTCGGCGAGATCATCCAACAACGCGGAGATGGATTGATCGTAGTACGGCAACAAGTTGTCGCGCAAGTTGAGGAAATTTCGACGGTGCGTGTCCCACGTCGAGTTCTTGCCGAGATTCACCTGCACGAGTCCGACTCCCGCCTCGATCAAGCGCCGAGCCATCAGCAACGAGAGGCCGAACTTGTTCTTGCCGTACTTGGCGAGGATCGCCGGATCGGCTTGCTCGACGTCGAATGCAGAGCGTGTCGTTGGTTCGGCGAGCACCGACAGCGCCTGCATCCTTTGCCGGTCGATGCGATCCGCGTCTGCCGTCCTTTCGAGATTGCGCTGCTGACGTTCGATCTCGGCCAGCAAGCCGACTCGGTCGTTCAATCGCAGCGAGCCTCCTTCGGGAAGCGTCAGCATCGGAGTATCAAAAATCGTTGGCGAGCCATGCTGATAGTCCTCGGTATCAAACCGAAAACAATGCGGACACGCGCCGTTGCCCAACGCACACGGAGCGGCAATGTCGATATGCCACGACTCCCACTTGGAACCGAGCCGCCCCGCATACTGACCGGGCCGCACGCTGTTGGCCTCGTTGACGCTCGGTTGAGGCAGCACGACCGCGGCCGGAACATTGTTGCGTGGTCGCGTCGCGTGCATGACGTGCGACGGGATCGACGGCCATTCCAGCGGACTGGGCACGACGTTGATGTTGAACCCCGGCGGAATATCGAGCCGGCCAGCCAACAAAGCGTGACACGCTTCGCCATGCCCGCTGCTGTCGGTGCTGATCGAGCGAATGATCGCGTACTGGTCGGTTCGCTGAGCCAGTTTCGGCAGATGCTCGCAGACAAAGTAGCCGGGAGTGCGGGTCGGGATCGGATTGAATTCGCCGCGCACTTCCGCCGGAGCGTCCGGCTTCAAATCCCAGCTATCCTGGTGCGATAAACCTCCGGTCAAAAACACGAACAACACGGACTTTACCGGCGTCACCACTTGCGGCCCCGCCGCGATGCCGCTCAGCCGCAGCACGTCAGCCAACCCCAAACCCATCAGGCCGAACGAACCGGCTTGCAAGGCGGCTCGACGAGAGAATACCGGATGCGAGCCGTGATTCGTGTGTGTGCAACCCATCGGTCTTCTCCTGGCAGGATCGGTTGGAGGAAGCGAGGCGGGCGCGGCAGAGTAGCCGAGTCACTCCGTGACTCGATTCGAGTCACGGAGTGACTCG
>CAMDEA010000209.1 GCA_945893045.1 Planctomyces sp. SH-PL62 | reverse complement strand
GTTCCGCTGCTGGAAAGCCCGCACGCCCTACGACGAGTCGAAATACCTCCGACGACTTCAAATCACCAAACCGCCGTTCCTCTCAATCCTCCTGGAGAATCTTCAACATGACGCTTGACCAAACAACTCAGAAGTCTGACCGAGCCACCCGGCCCGACCGAAGGTCTCCACGAACGGCCAAGAAGCGTTGAAGTCGAAATCATTCTGCCGTTCGCATGAGGAGACCTTCGGTCAACGCACAGTTCTGACGCCCGTCAATCAACTTCGTGCTGATTGAACCGTCGGTGTCAGAATCCATTCAAGCTCGTTGATTGAGAGGTCATAGCTGTTGGGCAGAAACAGCGATGTGCCATCGGACATTCCGATATCTAGTCCGGCCGGAAGACCTCCTATGTCCAAGTCCAACTCTTGTCGAAGCTTCGCGCTGCTGATTTCAGTCCAGGGGAAAATCCTCGTCGATTCGGCCGAACAACCGATGGCAATACCAGCAGCGGAGAGCACCACCGTGCGGCGATCGCCAATTGCCACCCAGTCTTTCATTTCCTCAAGCCCAAGTAATAGAGCGATCGCACACGCGAAATTCGGCAAAAACATCCAGGGTTCGAACAACGCATCGTTGGAAATCCACTTCAACATCACCGCGAGAGCGCTGACACTCAATCCGCCAATCCCGAAGACTCCCAACCACAGCGTCATTCGACACGGCTGATAGTGGATCACCACTGGCTCGCGAAAGCGCTGTTGCTGGTTGCTGACCGATTCGCTCAATGCACCGCTGGCACGCAACGGCTTCCATTGGAATTCCAGGTCACGGTATTGCTGAATCGCGATACACAACTTTTGAGGCGTCAGCGAAAACAGGCTTCGAGAAAATGTGACTGCTTGATTTCTTGAGTCGGAATCCGTGTACCAAATTGTTGTCGTGTGTTCGTACACAAGGCCTTTAGCTGCGGATTTCAAGGGCCTAATGGCAGTCACCTGATCCCATGCGATCTCCATCGTGAGATGCTTTCGGATCGGACAAAAAAGTTTCGCGAATAACACGCCGTAGATCACTGCCCCATCACCCTCGTGTTTATTGAGCGTAATGTGGGACCAGACACGCAACGCAATTCCTTGGTGGCTCAGGCGGAGATACGGTGGTGCGACCAACGCTTGCAAGTTTCTTGGAAAAACGATCACGGCCATCGCGACCAAGAAGTAAGGGAGCGGGAACAATGTTTTGCTGTCAAGATGGGCGAAGCCAAACATTCCCAAAGTGGTTGCAATCAGAAGCTTGATGGCAAACCGCCAGCGATTCGGGGAGGACGGCTCGAATTGATCATCCTGGATCGGCAACGTGACCAATTCGGTCTGCATGATATCCGCTCCTGGCACCGGCCAAAAATAAGTTTGTCTTGTCGAAAGTGTTTTCGCCACGGACGACCGTCATTTGATTCCTGATGCGTCGTCTTTTCCCAAAGCGTAATCAGGGCCACACCGGGGTCAGGCACTTCAAAATTCACAATTGGCCGACAGGAGCGCTGTGACGAAGATCAACGTCGCGCGTCGGCCAATTCTGAATTCTGAAGTGCCGGACCCCTCGCTGATTCACTGGCTGCGACACCAAGCCAAACCGCAGAGCGAATAGCTCGACGTGATCGCGGCCGATCTGCGAACCCATTCGCCAACTCGCCCTGCAATTGGATCGTGAGTGGAAATACCGAATCGAGAACACAGCGTCGGCTATGGCCGCTCCCAAACTGCGGGCAGAGTTTTCGACATCTCTCCGTAGGTCTGCGAGACCACGAAGCCGCTGGCCTGCGACATGTAAAAGATGCGGCCATTGGAGACGACTGCCCCCAAGCACTCGCGGGAGTCGATCGCCGGGCCGGTCGAGACGAGTTTGCTGTCTTGCGAGAGGTCGATCATGTCCATGTTCGCTCCGAGGATGTATGGCTCGGACAACGTGAAGCGGCAGCAGGCGTAGTTGTGGCCCACGCCACCGACGACCTTGCCGGTCTCGCGATCGAAAACATTGCCTCGGCCACGCAGGGCATTCGAGAAAATGAATTGCTCGCCCACGCTGACGACGTTCAATGCCGACGTTACCGCTTCGGACTTCCAAATCAGCGAGCCGTCTTTTGCATCCAGGCACCACACGAAGCGATCCTTGGTCGTCTCGACCGCCGGGTTGTAGCCGCCGATGTAGATGCGGCCGTCGCGGGCGCTCAGCGTGCATTTGGCGGTGACGTAATACTTCGTCGTGAGCCAATTCACTTTCCCGGTCGCCGGGTCCATGCAGGCGGTCAAGCCGTTGTTTTCGGGAGGCAGTCCGCGACGAACTCGCTGACTGGCCGCGAAGCCGAAGAACGTCGAGTAGAAAAGTTTGCCATCGAGCAAGCAAATGCCGCAGTCGTTGCCGCCTCGGCCGTATTCGGAGAAATCTTTCCCCCAGACCAGCTTGCCGGTGTCCAAGTCCCAGGCCCACAACTTCGGATGATTGTCTTTCGGGTAGTACGGATTGTCGTTCGAGTAAATCCAGCTCATGACCTCTTCGTTGTCGCGAGCCGCTTCGGGTGTCCCCTTGAACGTGAACGGCTTCTCGGTTCCCTGCGGAGCGTAACTGCCGGAGCCAGACGCATAGATGGCGACGTTGCCATGCACCAGCGGCGGGAACTGACGGCTCCAACTGGGCGATCCGGTGAACGGTGCTTCCCACAGCAGCTTCCCGGTGGCCGCGTCGAGACAGCGCATCAGCGAGCGTTTGATGCCCGCCTGCGGGATCAGCAACTTGCCATTCACGTACAGCGGCGAGGTGAATGACAAATACACGTCCGGCCAATGCCGTCGCCACAGCAGCCGGCCGGTGTCTTGTTCCACCGCGATGATCTGTCCTTCGGCCGTGTGCGAGTACACCCGACCGCCACCGCACACCGGCAGATGCTTGACGGTCCCTTCGAGGCGTCTCGCCCAGCGCATCCGCAGCGGAGGCTTCAGTCCTTGCGCGTTCGAGTTCGTGCCACCAAAATCTCCGTAGTTCGTATACCAGTCGAACTTCGCCGCCGCGAGCGGTCCCGTCAGCGGGCTGCGCACTTTCCAAACTTCCAAATCCTGCTTCGGTAACGAAGCCTTTCCATTGGGACCAAGCAGGTAGAGGTAGCCATCTTCGCTCCCAACGTAGATCCGCCCATCGGCCACCGCGACAGGAGCCGTGATCGGCGCACCAAACCCGGTTGCGAACGAAAATGTTTCGCCTCCCTTCAACGGCACGACGTACAGCTTCCCATCCAACCCGCCGTAGATCGCGTGGTCGCGAGTCAGCGCCGGCGGACAAATCGAAGCGGCCGAGCAGAGCACTTCCGGTTTCTCTTCGCCCGCTTTGTGTCGGCACAGACCGAGCCCCTCTTCGGGCTTCACTCGATACACATCGCCGCCACGAATGCTCACCGAAGAAAAACCCAGCAGGCCGGGCAAGTGAATCGCGGTTTGCGTTCCCTTCACGAACTCCGTTTCGAGCTTGTCGCCAGCCAGCTTCAGTATCTCAACTCGGCCCGCGTTGTCGCGGCGATGCCACTGGACGTAGACGTTGCCCGCCTCGTCGGCGCTTTGGCCGAACGTGGCGGGGAACTCGGAACCATCGTAGGCCGGAATCTGACCGACCACGCGAAGCTGCGGATGATCGCCAGCATCGTCGAGGAACACCGTTCTCCCACCCGCTGGAATGACGACCGTCTTGCCGACCAAACATAAGTCGCGCGAGCAGATAAAATGATCGCGCCACGTCACGCGATCTTTGCGTTGAGCCAGCCACTCCTCACCGCTCCAGCGATTGCCATCGAACTTGACGACCTCCTTCACGAAGTCCCATGTCCACGCGACCGCACCATTGGGTTCCACCGCATAGACCTGCGCGCCAAGCGTTGCGAAATAAACTCGATCCTTCCCAACAGCGGGCGAAGTCAGAATCGGTTCATGGCAGTCGATCTCGCGAACAACAGCGCCGGTCTCTCGATCGAGCACATAGTAAAAACCAGCCGCCGTGCCGACATGCAGATACTTCCCCACGACCGCCGGAGCCGCCACGTTGTTGCAGTTCCCCGCGCCTCCGCGCGAGGCGAACTTCCACAACACCTTGAGCGTCTTCGCATCCAGCGCGAACACGACGCCCGATCCATCGATGACAAATATTCGGCCGTCGCTGACAACCGGCGACGCGAAGATCCCATCCGTCAGCGGAATCGCGGCGATCAGATCGATGGGAGTCTGCACCACCGCCGCAGGAGCATTTCCCGATCGCAGTGCGTCCCCTTGCAACTGCCCCCAATCGTCAGCGGCCAAGACGCCGCTCGTGGACAACACCAAGAACATCAGGGCAGAGAAGGCTCGCATGGAATGTGTCTCCGAAAACTCTTGGAAGGAACCGTAGACCGCGACGGACTTCGATTCAGGCTGCTTGTAGTGCTCGATCCGAAAGCTGACAATCAACCAACAAGTGGAAGTTGATTGGTGCTGAATCACAAGCCCGTGCGGCGGAGAGATGCTATGGCCAATGAGCACACGTGGGTCGGCGTTCGTATGACATTGCTGAGCCTGGTGGTTGTCGCCGCGTCGCTCACCACCGGCAAGGCGGACGACGCCAAGACCTTCGACGATCAATTCCGGCCGCTCCTGGCCCGGCACTGCGTGGAGTGTCATCGTGGGGAGAAACCCAAGGGAAATCTCCGGCTGGACAATCTGAAGCTGGACCTTGCGGATGCCGCCACTCGCAAACATTGGTCCGCTGTGGTCGAGCGACTCCGAGCGGGCGAAATGCCTCCCAAGGAGAAGCCCCGTCCGGCGGAGAAGGAAGTTCTGGCACTGACCGATTGGCTGGCTCCCCGCGTGGCCGCCGCTGATGCCGCCGCACGGGCAGCTCAGGGACGAGTCGTACTCCGCCGGTTGAATCGGGGCGAGTACGAGAACACCGTCAACGATCTGCTCGGAATCAATGTCAGTTTGAAAGAGCAGTTGCCCGCGGATGGCTCAGCCAACGGGTTCGACAATGCCGCCGCGGCGAACCACACGTCGTCATTCTTGATGGAGAAGTATCTCGAAGCGGCCGACACGGCGCTCAACATGGCGATTGCCAACCGGCCCAAGCCGCCGCCGCGCGTCGACAAGCGGTACAGCATGAAGGACACGCACGGAGTCAAATCGACGACCGAGGACGTGTATCGCTTTCTGGAGGACGGCGAGGTGGTCTGCTTCTGCTCCTCCGAATGGCACAACGTCGGGGTGACACACTTTTATCCGCCGGACGCCGGCAACTATCGGTTTCGCATCTCCGCGTCGGCCATTCAAAGCGACGATAAGCCCGTCACGTTTCGTGTGACGGCCAGCGGCACGCGTCTGACAGGCAAGAGCGGACTGGTCAGCTACTTCGACGCCCCTCCCGACAAACCGACGGTGTTCGAGTTCGTCCGGTACATGGAACCGCGAACGACCATCTCGATGCTGCCCTACGGATTGGCCGGCGCGAACACCGTGAAGCAAACCGGCGGCGAATACTGGAACGGACCCGGTCTGGCGATTCAGTATGTTGAGGTCGAGGGACCGCTCAACGAGACCTGGCCTCCCGAAAGTCATCGCCGCATCTTCGGCGACATGCCGCAAAAGAAGTTTCCGATCTACAACTTCTCCGACCGCGTGGAAGTGGTCTCGGATGAGCCGCTCGTCGATGCGGAACGCATCCTGAAGAAGTTCACGCGCCGTGCATTTCGCCGAACCGTGACCGCTGACGACGTCGCGCCGTTCGTGGCCATTGTGAAATCCAAAATAGACAGCGGGTACACGTTCGAGTTGGCGATGCGGGCCGCTCTGAAAGGCGTCCTCATCTCGCCCGAGTTCCTGTTCCTCCGCGAACGACCGGGCAAGCTCGATGATTTTTCATTGGCCTGCCGGTTGTCGTACTTCCTCTGGAGCACAATGCCCGACGACGAGTTGTTTGACCTCGCCGAGACTAGCACGACGCGCCAGCGAGTGGTCTCCAGCAACGATCCGAATGCCAACCCCTCGCTTGCGCGTCGGGCTAGTTTGTCGGACCCCGAAGTATTGCGCCAGCAGGTCGAGCGATTGCTCGCGCATCCCAAGGCCGCGACCTTCACCGAAAACTTCGTCGGACAGTGGCTGGGGCTGCGCGAAATCGACGCGACCGAACCGAGTCACCTCGTGTACCCCGAATTCGATCACCTGCTGAAAGTGTCGATGATCCGCGAGACTGAACTGTTCTTCGACGAAGTGCTCAAGCACGACTTGCCCGTGACCAACTTCGTGGCCTCCGACTTCACGCTGCTCAACGGCCGCTTGGGCAAGCACTACGGCATCCCCGGCGTCGTCGGCTGGGAGTTTCACAAGACGCCGCTGCCGGCCGACAGTCATCGCGGCGGCGTCATGACGATGGCCAGCGTCCTGAAGGTCACGGCCAACGGCACCACAACCTCGCCGGTCATGCGCGGAGCCTGGGTGCTCGATCGCATTTTGGGAACGCCGCCGCCACCGCCACCGGGGGATGTCGCGGCGATCGACCCCGACATTCGCGGCGCGACGACGATCCGCGAGCAACTGGCCAAACACCGCACGGACCCCGCCTGCGCCAGTTGTCACTCGAAGATCGACCCACCCGGTTTCGCGCTGGAGAGTTTCGATTGCATCGGCGGCTGGCGCGACTGGTATCGAGTCACCGGAAACGGTGGCGAGGTCAAAGTCGATGGCCGCCGCATGCCGTACCACAAAGGCAAGCCGGTCGATCCCTCCAACGTGACCGAGGACGGCCAGCCATTCCAAAACATCGACGAGTTCCGCCAATTGCTGCTGCGGGATAAGGACCAACTCGCCCGGTCTCTGACCACGAAGCTGTTGACCTACGCGACAGGTGGACCACCGACCAAGGCCGATCGTCCGGAGATCGAAGCCATCGTGGCCCGCGTGCGGGACAAGAATTACGGCTTCCGATCGCTCCTGCACGAAGTGGTGCAGAGTGAGCTATTTCAGAACAAATAAGTTGGCAGAACAATGGGGGCAGAACGATGAAGACTCGCATTTGATTTGCCTCTCCATCGTCCTGCCCCCATCGTTCTGCCAAATCTTCAGTGAGTAAACCATGCCCATCGAAGTGGACTCTGAAATCCGCATCTTCGATCGCGACGAATTCCACTCGCTGGCCCATCGCGTTCTGGGGATCGCCTTCGACGTTCACAACGAGTTCGGGCGTTTGCTGGATGAGTCCATCTACAAGCGGGCGATCGCGCTGCGTTGCGCGGCGGCGGGAATTGTGCCGGCGCGGCAAGAGGTGCAGATCACCATTCGCTTCGAGGGATTTGTGAAAACGTACTTCATGGACTTGCTCTTCGCATCTGGCCTGATGGTCGAAGCCAAGACGGTCGAATCGCTGACAAAGGCTCATTTTGCGCAGGCACTCCAGTATTTGATGCTGACTGGAATGCCAAACGGTCTCCTGGTGAATCTGCGACCGGAGCGAGTCGAACACCAGTTTGTGTCCACGACCTTGGACCTCGCGGAACGCCGACGGTTCACGATCCATGATGCGGACTTCCGACCGATCAACGAGCCGAGCCGATGGCTCCGAGAGATGGTCGCGAGGCTGCTCGCTGACTGGGGCGCGTTTCTGCAAGTGGCCCTGTATCGCGAGGCCATCATTCACTTTCTGGGCGGTCCCGAAGTCGTCCGCCGCAAGATTCCCATTTTTGATGGCAATCAATCGCTCGGATTCGACGAAGTCTGTCTGCTGGGCGATGACACCGCGTTGGCCTTCACGGCCCTGACCGATGGCCAACCGCGGATGCGAGACCACTTGCAGCGATTCCTTGGCCACACACGACTGGCCTGCATCCAGTGGATCAACCTGAATCACCACGACATCGAGTTCACGACTCTGCTGGGAAGTGGCCGGAGTGGCAGAACAATGGGGGCAGGACGATGAAGACAGGAGCGATGACTCATTCCATTTCTTTTGATCGTTCTGCCCCCATCGTTCTGCCAATCCGCCAGCGGGGCCTTCCAGCCGATTGACAAACCACAGCCGGAATGAGACGTTGAGTCACCGAACGATGCCAACCAAAATGGTTTCGCCTTTGAGGAGTCCCGCCGCATGTCATCGCCTGTCGTTGAAGATCGCTTGAATGTCCTCGAACGTGAGTTGGCCGAGGTGAAGGTTGAACTCGCCAGAGTCGCGGCCCAGTCGAATGGCACGCGGCCCGACTGGCTCGACGTCATGGAAGGTTCCATGTCCGAGTTTCCTGAGTTTGACGAGATGGTTCGCTTGGGACGTGAGTACCGGAAGTCCTTTCACCCCGCCGAGGACAACTATTGATGTTTGTTCTCGACACAGATCACATCTCGATCCTGCAGGCCAAGGCGGGAGATGACTGGCGGCGGCTCAAGAAGCGATTGGACGAGCAGCCTCGCTCGAACTTCTATGTGTCGATCGTCAGTTTTCACGAGCAGATCGGCGGCTGGTACGCGCAACTCGCCCGCGCCAAGAGCGCGACCGACACACTGCGGGCCTATCGGATGTTGGAGCGGACGCTGGCCACCTTTGCCGGAGCTCAGGTGCTGCCGTTTGACGAAGCCGCCATTGAGTTGTTCGCCGATTTGCGACAGCAAAAAGTTCGCATCGACACGTTGGATCTCCGGATTGCCTGCATCGCCATCACTCGGAACATGACACTGCTGACTCGCAATACCGTCGACTTCGTTCGTGTCCCCGGATTGAAGTTTGAAGATTGGACTCGCGAGGAGCCTGCGAGCGAATTGACGTAATTCAAGTGGCAGAGCAATGGGGGCAGGACGATGAAGACAGGAGCGATGACTCATTCCATTTCTTTTGATCGTTCTGCCAATCCGCAAGCGGGGCCTTCCAGCCGATTGACAAACCACAGCCGGAATGAGACGTTGATTCACCAAGCGAGCGGTGAACCCATTTCAGTCAGTCCGTGATCGCTCACACGCGGCGATTTTCGCGGATCGCATCGACTACCACCCAACCACGCTCAGGGAGCTTGCTGTGCAAAAACTAATTCCCAATGCCATCTCTTCGGGGCTGCTTCTTTGTTTTGCATTTATCGCATTGCGGGCTTTCGGCTCGGAACCACCTGAAAAAGAAGTGTCAAAAGTTTTCCGAGACAACAATTACAATGGCTGGGTCATCCCATTCATTCAGGCATCGCCATCAGGTCTTTCTTTGGGGGATGACCTGTTTGATTTTGGAATAAAGAGATCGGGCGATAACTTGAGTTCGGCATCAGTTACGCTGAAACCGAAGAAGACGGAGTATCACGCTAATCCCAGAAAGGATTCAGGAGTAGCTGCATGGCCAACCACGAAAATCACGACATATCACGACCTCAACGGTGATGGGGAATTTGATTTCATTCTCAAAAGCCTCCCCAGCAAAGAGAGGCCAAATGGTCCTAACGACCACAGAGAGTTCATCATCATGGACGATTCCATGATTGAAATAAAAAGTGAAAGAGCAAGAGACTATCAAAAAGAGTTCATCTCCAAAAAGGGGGGAGCGATTTGTCATGAGCCCAGACGGGTGGGTTAAAAAATGAATCGCAAAACATACTAACGGTGGATGTCAGAGCCGGCTTCGCCGGCCCGGTGAACATTGACGTTGTCTGGATTCTCTTTTTTTGCTCGACAAGGAATATGCCATGAAGCTTGATCGACGAACTTTCCTTCGCGGCGCGGGTGTCGCGATGGCGCTGCCTCTGCTGGATGTCATGACGCGGCGTGCTGCTGCCGCCGCGCCGGCGGTCAAGCGACGCATGGTCTGCATCAACACGCCGCTCGGAGTGCATCCGGAGTATTTCTTCCCGGAGAAGGCGGGGCGGGACTATGAGCTGTCTCCGTACTTGGAAGTCCTCAAGGAGTTTCGCGACGACTTCACGGTGATCTCTGGGCTGTCGCATCCGGACGTCGGACCCAGCCACGATTCCAATTACAGCTTTCTGACCGCCGCACCGCATCCGGAGCAACGGGCCGGATTTCGCAACAGCATTTCGCTGGATCAGTTCGCGGCCGAACATCTGCACGGCGAGACGCGATTCGCCAGCCTGCCGCTGTCGTGCGAGGGGTTTGGTTTGTCGTGGACTCGCAGCGGAGCGTCGGTGCCGACGGAGAGTTGGCCGTCGAGCGTGTTCGCCAAACTGTTTCTGGAGGGGCGGCCGGACGAGGTCCAGGCTCAGGCTCGGCGATTGGAAGATGGTCAGAGCGTGCTCGACGC
>CAMDEA010000208.1 GCA_945893045.1 Planctomyces sp. SH-PL62 | reverse complement strand
CGGGTCGGCTTGTCGGCTTTGACCAGAAACTCAACTTGAACCACACCGGGCAAGCCCCGAAGGATGTCGTCAGCGGGGGCAGCAAGATCGTCAATCCGAGCTTTCGACTTTGGGGCATAGCTGGCAACGGCCTGCTCGATTTCTTTTTCACGTTCGGCCAGCCGCTGCATCAGCTTGGGGATGCGGTTCTCGATAGCGGCGGGCGGCGGCATGGTGGTGCGGGAGTTGCCCTTCAGGAATAAAGCGAGGGCAACCGCACCGATGACCACCACGAGAATCGCTGCCGCCTTTTGCAAGAATCACTCCGAAGTTCAAAAGGGATAAAACCAAACCGGCTGAGGCTGCTTGGCCGGGGCGATCAACTTCTCGGCCCGCTCTGGCTTCCGAACGTGCCAATCCCCGCCATCGCAATCGAAAAGTTCAACGCTGCCGATCAGGACGCCACGGGGAAGATCATCGCACGAAACGTCCTTGATCCGGTACTCCTTAATCATCTGGGCTTCGTCGTTGGCAGAGTAGCGGCCAAGGCTGGCGTAAATCAGGATTCGACCCCTGATCTTCGTCGGGGCTGAGCGGTATTCGATTATCTTCACGCCCCGCATGATGGCTTCGGCGTGTGGTTGGCGAATGCTGAGTGCCCGCACCGGCTCGTAATGGCCCAATGCTTTTCGGACAGAATTCTTTTCGGGATCGTCGTCGGCAAACAGTCCATCAAGCTGCTTGAAGAAGGGAACGATCTTTCCCGCTTCCCCCGGTGGTCGATTTTCTTCGGCCAGCCTGTTTAGGGTCTGGGCAAAGGGAAGATCATTGATGGACCGGAACCCAACGAAGTTTGCGCATGCGGATTTGAAGTCCTTGAATCCCTTGCCGGTCAGTTCGATGGGCGGGGCCAACTGCCAGCCGGTGCCAGTGGCGTGAAACTGGCCGTCGTCATCGGCCTTCACCTTTTCGATCTCAAAAGTTTCCCACAGGAAGAAGCGGCGGGGATGGCCAACCCCGGCGATAAGGAAGACCCGGCCATCGGCTTTTTGGACGTTCGGACGGCGGGTATGGATGCCGAGCCGGGTGGCGGAAAAGGGCGGGTCAGAGAGCAGCAGCCCCTCGTTGGCGACGTTGTGGTACTGAACGAAATGGTTCACCACGACGCCTCGTTGTGGTCCGATTTGAAGCTGGCAGGTCTTGGCGTTTCACCCAATTGAGCGGCGTGTGGGCGCACACGGAATTGCAGAGAAACACGGGGAAAACCGCTGCATTTCGGAGTCGAGAGTTCAGGACTGTTAAATGACCGGAACAGCACTCCGTGATGCGCGAGACTGATCTCGCCCGGAGCCGGCGTGCTGCCGCCACCAACTAAGCCCGCCTCACTGATCGTGTGATGTGGCGAACGAAAGGGCCGTTGCAGGATCAGTGATTGTCCGGGGTCCAAGCGACCGACCGCCGACCAGATGCGCGTCGTCTCCAAACTTTCTTCCGGGCTGAGCCGCGGCAGAATTGTGACCAGTCGCCGAGCCAGCAGCGTCTTGCCGGTCCCCGGCGAGCCGATCATCAGCAGATGGTGCGTGCCGGCGGCGGCAACCGTGACCGCGCGTTTCGCCGACTCTTGTCCCTTCACGTCCGAGTAATCGACGTCGTACTTCCCGAACGCCGCGACCGCATGATCCCAACTGAACTCCGCCGGTTCGATCTCCAAGTCGCCGCACAAAAATCCCACCGCCTCGGTCAGCGTACCGACGGGGATGATCTGCACGCCCTTGACGACCGACGCTTCCGGCACGTTCTCGACCGGCACCAGCAAGCCCTGCTTGCCTTGTTCGCGCGCGGCGATGGCCATCGACAACGCTCCGCGCACCGGCCGCACCTTGCCGTCGAGCGCCAGTTCACCCACCGCCGCGAAGTCGTGCAGCCGATCTCGCGCGAGTTGTCCGCATGCGACGATGATTCCCAGCGCGATCGGCAAATCGAACGACGCGCCGTCCTTCGGAAGTTCGGCGGGAGACAGGTTGATGACGACGCGATCAATCGGCCGCGAGTAGCCGCAGTTGACGAGCGCTCGTTCGACTCGATGCGTGCTTTCCTTGACCGCCGTCTCGGCCATGCCGACCAGCACGACGCGCGGCAGCGAGGCGGGCGAGATATCGACTTCGACCTCGACCGGCTTGGCATCGATTCCCAGCAACGAATACGAAAATAGTTTCGCCAGCATCAACCGCTCTCCGACGCGGCTCGATCAGGCGAAGCCGCACAGGCGAGCAGTCTATCGCCAACCACAATCGTTCGCACGACACGGCCTTGGACTTGCCGAATGAAAGCGGGGCAGCATTCCCACACTCCAAATGTTTCACGGTGCCGAGCGTTTCAAGAGCCGGTCGACGGATTGGCGGAGGCCGGCCACGAGGGTGCGGTCGGCGGCGATGGCTTGCAGGCGTGCCTTGGCAAAATCGAGTTGAGCGGGCAGGGTCAATCGCGTGAGTTGTTGAATGGTTTCGTATTTGTCGCCGGGGTTCGGCGTGTTGAGCGCTTCCAGAATGACGTCGCGGCCGCTGGTGTCGTTGAGTTGAATCAGGCTGACGGCGGCGGCCGCGCGGACTCCGACAGCGGAATCTTTGAGCAAGCTCTTCAAGAGAGCGAGACTCTTGGTTTGGTCGTCTCCTTGGCCGGCGGCCAATTGCTTGGCGGCTTCTTTGCGTGTCTCCGGGTCATTCGCGGCGGCCAGAGCGCGGTAAAACTCTTGCGAGCGCTCCGGGCCGATCTGCGAGACGGCCAGCAGGATGTGTTCTGGTTCCAGCAATTCTTCGTGTCGGCGTGGATCGACCGGCTTCGCGGACGTCGCGGCCTTCAGTTCGTTCCACTCGGCGCTGAGGGATTCCAGGTTGCCGATCCGCAAGTACTGCGATCCCACGAAGGCGGCTTGTTGCGAGGCTCGATAGCCGGACTGCGACCGTTGCAATTGATCCGATTTGGCTTCGGCGTACAGCTTGGCCAGCACCGGCAGAGCGTCGGGAGATTTGAGTTGCCCGAGCGCCCACACGACGGAGGCACGCGAGAGACCGCTTTCCAGATCAACGGCTTTCAGCAGCGGTTTCACGGAGGACGCATCGCCGATCGCGCCGCAAGCGCGCGCGGCGTTCGAGCGGATGATTCGGTCGTCGCTGGTCAGCGCGGCGTGCAATCGCGGGAGCAGTTCCTTGCCGGCGGCCTTGAAGACATCGCGAGCGAGGTCGCGTTGATCTCGCCGATGGTCTTCCGAATCGTGGGCTTTGAGCAGCACCGCAACCGACGCCGGGTCGCGACGCACCGCCGCGCCGAGTGCGGGAAAGTAGTCCTTCTCATCGTCGCTGTGGCGTTGCGGGAACTTCAGCAGCAAGCGAAAAACGTCCGGCGTCGCGAGGGGAGCGATCGCTTTGAGCAGCCGTTCGCGATCCGCCAGGACACCGATCGACGACTTCGCCCCGAACGGAAAATTGCCGAGCCGATAGTCCGCCTCGAACGCTTCGAGCAGGTGCTTTTCGGCGGGGAGTGTTCCGCGGCGGAGCAGGTCAATCGTGGCGACGACTCGAATGTGTCGGTCGCTGTCTTCCAGTCGGGGCTTGAGCAGCGGGACCACCTGCGCATCGTCGGCGAACAGCGTCATGAAATAGAGCGCGGTGGCTCGCAGACGCAGGTTGGTGCTCGTCAACTGGCTGGCGATCAGCGGCAAAAAGGGGGCGGGATACGGCCGCTTGAGACTCAAGACGGAGGCGACCGCGTTGGCTCGATAGAACGGGTTGTCGTCGCGCAGCGCCTCGGCCAATTCTTCTGGCGATTTGATTTTCACCGGCCGTTGTTCGGCGTCGGCCAACTGCCGCACCGTCGGAGTCTCGACCAGTTTGGCTCCGAGTGACTCGAACAGCGGCTCGGCGACATCGCGGTCGAGGATCACCAAGCCGCGAGTGCCGCACACGAAGGTTTGCTGGTCGTGTTTCACGAACGTGAACTGAAAGCCTCCCAGGAACGGCAGCGGCTTCGGAGGCGCGGCTTGTCGCTGCGACGGTTCGGCTTCGTTTTGTTGCATCAGCTTCGGTTCGCCGATCGCGCCAACCTGGTGCGTTTGCGGATCGAACGTCGTGGGGCCGAACTGCCGATACCGCGCCTCGCCCGATGCGTTGTAGCGCAGGTAATTCACGCCGAAGCTCAGCCGCAGTTGCTGGCCGGCGACCTGCACCGCTGCGAGTTTGTCGGTCGGCAGTCCGTCCTCGTGGCTGACGCTGGTGAAAACTGACGTCATCGGATCGAAGACCGCCAGACCGCCGCCGCCATCGCCCCAAGCGGTGGCGAAGTACGTCTTGCCGAGCAATTCGGCCACGCCGATCACGCGATTCGCGCACAGCCCGCTTTCGCGCGTGAAGACGTCTTGAACCTGCGCGTCGCGATTCAGTCGGGCGACTCCCAGCGAAGTACACAGCCAGCTTCCGCCTGGAGTCCGCATCACGTCGCGCACCTGATCGCCGCGAATCGAATCGGACGCCGGCGTTGACGACACACGCACCGGTTGCCCATTTGGCCTCACGAAGAACACGCCGCCATCGCGGTCGTGAGCCTCGTGCTGCATCACGGCTCGCGAATCGGAATGGTCCTCGTGCGGATACTCGAAGCGTGTGCGACCCTGACGCGATCCCAGCACGCGCGTGCCGTCCGGCAGCGTCAGTGTTCGCCACTCTCCGGGTTCCGGTCGGTCGAACGTGTCGGAGAACTCCGCCAGGCGGTCGGTGATCTCGACGGCACCGCGCAGCGATTCGGCGATGCTGCGACCAGCTCCGCGTTGTCGAATCCGCTCGCCCAACTGCTCGATGACCGAGCGGATCGGCTTCAGCGAGCCGGCGGTTTCGTCGAACCCGTACCCCGGCCATTCGGTGCCGAACACGAGTTGCTCGCGATGCCGGCCGAAGAATTGCAACGGGCTGTTGATGAGCTGCTCTTCTTTCTTCGTCGCCAGCGGGATCACCTGGAGAGCCAGCGTTTGCCGGTCGATGAGGCTCAGGCGATGCCGCAGTTGGTCATCGACCCAGACATCGCCGAAGACGCGGCCGTCGATGACGCCGACCAACCGCACCGGCTCGCGCGAGCCTGCGGGATCAGGGGCCGTCCACTCGTCGGTCTCGCGGTCGTAGCGCCGCAGGCCGGCGTGCGGGCTGTTCGCCCAGATGTAGCGGCCATCGAAGACGAAGCGATCGAAGCCGGCCCAATGGTCGATCTTCAACTCGTCGAACGAGAAGGCCCGCAACTCCAGCGTCCGCGTGTTGAGACGCTGAATGTTGCGATGCAGTCCGATCCACAACTCCTGGCCGTCGGCCGCGAGCGTGTAGACCGCGTTGTCGAACCAGTAATCCGCCGGACCGGGAAAGCTGCGGCCATGCCGGCGGTCGAGCGGCACTTCATCGTGCATCCATTGATGCGCCACTGACCAATCCTTCGTGGCAACGCGGAACAACCCTTTCGGCGTTCCTGCCCAGAGGTTCCCGTCGATCACGGCCAACGCCTGCGCGGCCTCGCCGAGTGCGATGCGCGTAACCGGCTTGCCCGCGAGGTCGTACACCGCGACGCCCCAGGGATGTCCCGCGAAGACGTAACGATCGTCATTCGCCAGCGCGAGTACGTTCTCGTTCGACGCGATCAACCGCACTCCTGCCGGCAGGTTCGCCCAACCAAACGGAGCGTGCGGTTCGGATTTGCTCTCATCCATGCGCCGCTCAAGCTGCGCGCGAGCCGCCGACCACCGCGTTTTCTCCAAGGCCGTTTTGAGCGTCGCCAATTTCTCGTCCGTGTCGGCCCGTTGAACCGCCAGCGCGAGCGCCGCGTTCGCCGACTCCGGCCAACCATTCTCGTTCCGGTACTGGTACGAGATATCGAGAACCTTGCCGAACGGCTTCTCTTCGCGAGCCAGGCGCAGACCGAGCGCGTGCAGCTTGTCGAATTGCCCCGCTCGTTCGTAGAGCCGCATCAATCGGTAGCCCAACTCGAACGGATCGCGAAACTGCGTCCTCGTTCGCACCGCCCCCTTGCCGCGCGGGAATGCCCAATTCGGATCTGCGTCCAAGAGCAGTTCCAATCGCTCGGTCAATTGTGGGCCATCGGTCACGTTCTCCAGATCGAACAGCTCAAACTGCGACGTCGCGTCCTTGGGATTCGCCGCGACCAGCGACTTGAGCAACTGCCGCAACTGATCCTGACCCGCCGCGCGAAAGCGTTCCTTCCAACGCGCGAGGTCGTATTTCTGCTCAGCCTTCGCCACCGACTCGGCCGCCGCTTGCCAGTCTCCCAAGAGCCACTGCAAGCCCGCGCGCGTGTTGTGATCTTTCGAGACCGCGAGTTGTTCTTTGGCCCACGCCAGGAACTGGTCCGACTTCTCGACCGCACGATGCTTGCGCTGCAATTCTTCCAACGTCTCGAAGCGTCCGCCCGGCAAATCAGCGAACTGCCGCCGAGCCATCGCCAATGCCTTCTCGGTGTCCCCCAACGCCGAGTACAGCCGCTCCAGCGTCCGCAGCACGGCCGCCTGTTGACCCCGCTTGGCATCCGGCGGCCCCGACCAAAACGGCGACATCGCCAGTCCCGCCTGCCGCGACGAACGATCGCCGCCCGGCTCCGGCTCGATTTCCAGAGACTCCGGCAGATTCCAAGTCGCGGGGTTCGTGTCGTCGAGATCCAACAGCGACAGCACTGTCTCAAACTCCGTCACGGCCTCGCGGACTTTTTGCGAAGCCTCGAACACGCGCGCCCGACGATACGCCGTCGTCAGCGAGTCGAACTTCGCCGCGGCGATGTAGTCCAACTCAAGCTGCCGCGCCCCGTCGGGATCACCCTGCTGCAAGCGCACCTGAGCCAACACGCGCCGCAGCCGATTGTCCCCCGCCTCGACTCGTTTCGTGAGCCGATTGATCAGCTCCGCTTCGAGCCCCGCATTCTTGAGCGCACCAAACGCCAGCCGCAGGAAACTCACTCGCGAGACTCCGATCCCGCTGCCACGATAAGCGTGCTCGACCGGCCGTAGGATGGGTACTCCTGCCCGTCCCGGCTCGTCATTGTCCGCCACGGGATGGGCAAGACTGCCCATCCTCCGAGACGAGTCATTCGGATTGCGATCCATGTCGATCAGCAATGCCGCTTCGATCAACACGGCTTGCGCCTGCTCCGCGTCATCCCGGCGTTGCAGGAAGAAGGCGTAGTCCAGCGCGAATTGCAGGCCCGCACCGTTGAATCCCGCCGGTGTGACCAACCGTCGCTCGAAGGTCGTCGGCCGCCCCTGTTTGTCGTACATCGTCGGCACGCGCACGACGAAGGGCTGCGTGACCTCGCGATGAAGCTGCCACACGCGAGCGAACTCGCGCCGCGCATCGTCCCACGCTTCCAGCGCGATGAACCGCCGCAACAACCAGTTGTCGCGATGACTGCCTGGCCCGATCGCGAATGCGGTCGTCGAACGCCAACCGTAATCCGCGTTTGCCGGCGGTTCGACAAAGTATTGATCGCGCGGCAGCAGACCTTGCTCCCAACCTTGTCCATCTTTGTCGGCGATCTTCGTCGCCACGTCGCGAAACGCGGCAAGCGCGTTTTCATTGTCTCGTGTCGCCAGCAACAACTCCGCCTCGATCAACCGCCGCCGCGCCGCCGGGATTGCCGCGCCGCGATCGGCCAGCAGCTTCAGAAACTCGCGTGCCTGCGGCCGAGCCAGCGTCACGGCCGAGAACTCTCCCTCGGAAGCGGACAGGTATTTCAGAAACGCCTCGTGCTCCTGGCCGTTCTCTTCGAGCTTTCGCGCCTCCTCGAATACCTCCGGTCGTCCCGGCCCCTGGCCCGACGCGAACGGCACTCCCAAAACCAAACTCAACCCGCAGGCGATTGTCCTCACGGCTTGCCCGACGCTGTGCTTGCCGTTCACGCAGCAGTTTGCCGACATCGCTGAACTCCTTGCCGAGAATTGGCCGCCGATTCGTTCCGTCCGCGAACTGAGTTTAGACAAATTCTTCGGCGGAAAACTCCCGCGAACTGGGAAAGTTCGATTAACCTCTCGCTATTGTCCTGTGCCCCCAACGCGAAGGAGCGCCCCGATGAGCCGCACGAGAGTTGTTGACGCCTTGAAGACCGGCCAAGCCGGACAAACGGTGGACGTGCGCGGCTGGGTCCGCACGCGACGCGATTCCAAGCAGGCGTTTTCGTTCGTCGAACTCAACGACGGCAGTTGCCTGGCCAACTTGCAGATCGTCATCGACGCCGCCGTGCCGGGCTATGCCGACGCGATCAAGCACGTCACGACCGGAGCCAGCATCGCCATCGAAGGGGAGATCAAAGACTCGCCAGCGAAAGGGCAGCGGATCGAGGTTCACGCCAAGTTGCTGCGAGTGCTCGGCGAGGCCGACCCGCTCAAGTACCCGCTGCAAAAGAAGGGACACTCGATGGAGTTCCTGCGCGAGATTGCGCACCTGCGGCCGCGCACGAACACGTTCGGAGCAGTCACGCGCGTTCGCAACGCGGCCTCGGCGGCGATTCACCAGTTCTTTCAGTCGCGCGGGTTCGTCTACATTCAATCGCCGGTCATCACCACCAGCGATTGCGAAGGGGCGGGCCAAATGTTTCAGGTCACGACGCTCGACATGCACAAGCTGGCCGCTTCGGGCAAGCCGGTGAATTTTGAACTCGACTTCTTCGCCAAGCCGGCTTCGCTCACCGTCAGCGGGCAACTTGAAGCCGAGATCTTCGCGACCTCGGTCGGCGACTGTTACACGTTCGGCCCGACCTTCCGCGCAGAGAATTCCAACACGACCCGGCATCTCGCCGAGTTCTGGATGGTCGAGCCGGAGATGCCGTTCTACGAACTGACCGACAACATGGCTCTGGCCGAGTCGTTCATCAAGTCGGTGATCGGCGACGTGCTGAAGAATTGCGAAGCCGACATGGCGTTCTTCAACGAACGTATCGACGAGAAGCACGAACTTCTCTCCACGTTGCAGAACATCCTCGATCACGAGTTCATCCGCCTGCCGTACACGGAGGCGGTTGAACTGCTGAGAAACTCCGGTCAGAAGTTTGAGTACCAAGTCGATTGGGGCAGCGACCTGCAATCCGAGCACGAACGCTTCCTGACCGAGCAGCACTTCAAGCAACCGGTGATCCTGTTCGACTACCCACGCACGCTGAAGCCGTTTTACATGCGCTGTAACGACGACGGTAAAACCGTGCGAGCGATGGATGTGCTGGTCCCGCGTGTCGGCGAGATCATCGGCGGCAGCCAGCGCGAAGAACGGCTGGACGTGCTGCTGGAGCGGATGCAGGAATGCCATCTCGATCCGGCGACTTATTGGTGGTACGTCGATCTGCGACGCTACGGCACGGTGCCGCATTCGGGCTTCGGACTGGGCTTCGAGCGGCTGATTCAGCTCGTGACTGGCTTGGGCAACATCCGCGACTGCATACCGTTCCCGCGCGTGCCCAAGAGCGCCGACTTCTAACCCAGATTTTTCATGGCCGTGATGTAACCCGAAGCGTAAGCGAGGGAGTCATCACACACTCCCTCGCTTACGCTTCGGGTTACATCGCAGCACGCTGCTCTCCCCAATGAGACGGGCAAGAGTGCTCGTCCTACGTGGCTCCGACGAATTCCAGAATCTCTTCCGGGTCTTCGTCCAGCAGAATCACTCCGCCGGAAACTTCCAGTTCCAGGTCAGCGGGATCCAGGGACTTCTCGCCCATCTTGGCGAGCAGCTTGCGCCCGGCGGACGTGAACTTCTGCAGTGTGAGTTCGTTGCCGCGCCGGTTGTAGCTCATCTCATCCATGAAGCTGCGGATCAACAGCAGGCCGCGTCCGCCGACACGATCCATGTTTTCCGCCATCGTCGGGTCCAGCACTTTCTGGTGATTGAAACCGGGGCCTTCGTCGCGGATCACGAACTTGACTCGCTCGCCATTGAGCGACGCGAAGAATTGAACTTTGCGATCGCAATACGGCCACATCACCCGGCGAGCTTCCGCGAGCTCGTAGTAGATGCTCTCGTCTTCCTGACGCAGTTCGGAATCGAGTTCCAGATTCCCGTGGTTGATCGCGTTCGACAGCGACTCGTGTAGGGCCACGCCAATGCGCACGAGTTCGTGTTCATCGCGGGTGTGCCCAGAGATATTGGCGGTGTTAAGTTTTTGTGGTGTCGCAAGTTGACCAATAGGGTTGCCATTGATTGCTGTCGCGGAGGTTGGTCAGGGCGGAGACGGATTCGGCGTTGCGGAGATTCCAACGAGCACCAGAGCGTT